>JBBECN010000166.1:1942-3135 GCA_040881795.1 Akkermansiaceae bacterium | reverse complement strand
TTGTTGGAGATGGCGGGAAGATTCTGCGGTGAGGCTGCGGATGTGGAAATCGAGGCCCCGCCTAGAATCCCGTTGCTGGTCTGCGGTGCGCATTTGGAGGGACTGGCGCTGCATTGGCAGCTGGAAGAACGCGGCGCGATTCTGCGCGAGCGGACCCGCACGGCACCCGTTTACCGGATGTTTGCGATCCCCGCGATGGGCACCATCCCGCCACGCCCGGCCTTGGTGCGGGATGATGCGGCTGGAGCTAGCATCGTCGTGGAAGTTTGGGAGTTGGAGCCGGCCAAGTTCGGCGATTTTGTCTCAAAAATCCCCGCCCCGCTTGGGATCGGCAAGGTCTTGTTGGAAGATGGCGGGGAAGTCCCCGGCTTCATCGCCGAACCGCGGGCGACCGATGGCGCGGAGGAAATCACCCGTCACGGTGGTTGGAAAGCCTGGCTGATGGCGGCCGGGCAGGGCTGATTTCCATTTTTAGGAAATTCGGGATTCGCCAGACGCGGGAAGCTCTGGCAAAACCCGTGCGTGCCTGAGACCCGAATTCTCCAAGTCGAAGAGGACGACATGAAAGATGCCGTCACCCAAGCCTGCGCCTTGCTGCGGGATGGTGAAATTGTCGCGCTGCCCACCGAGACCGTTTACGGATTGGCGGCGGATGCGATGAATCCCGAGGCTGTTGCCAAGGTTTTCGCGGCGAAGGAGCGACCGTCGTTTGATCCCCTCATTGTCCACATCGCCTCGCGCGGGGATTTGAAGGATGTGGCCATCATCCCCGAAGACATCGCCGAGACGGTGAACAAGCTAACCGCCGCTTTCTGGCCGGGGCCGCTGACCCTCATTTTACCCAAGCACCCGGATGTGCCGGAGCTGGTGACCAGCGGGCTGCCGACGGTGGCCGTGCGCCAAAGCGCGCACCCGGTTTTCCGCGCGGTCTGCAAGGAGCTCGGCCACCCGATCGCCGCGCCCAGCGCCAACCGCTTCGGCCGGATTTCCCCGACTTCCGCGTCCGCCGTGATGAAGGAGCTCGGTGGCCGCATCCCACTCATCGTCGATGCCGGGGCCTGCGCTGAGGGCGTCGAGAGCACCATCATTTCCATCGAGCCGCGCGAGGGGAAAAAACCGGTTTTCCGCCTGCACCGCGCCGGGCCGATCACCAAGGAACAACTCCAGGAATTCGGGCGGGTGGAGAAGCTGCG
>JBBECN010000166.1:0-1842 GCA_040881795.1 Akkermansiaceae bacterium | reverse complement strand
GTCAGCGAAACCGGCCTCGGCGTCGCCATCATGGACCGCCTGCGCCGGGCATCGATCAATCTTAAATAACTCATCATGAAAATCCTGTTAGCCACGCTTTCCCTCACATCAGCCCTGCTCGGTCAGCAACACGATTGGGAAAACGAAGCCGTTTTCCGCATCAACAAGGAAGCCCCGCGCGCGACTTCCATGCCGTTCACTAACAAGGACGAGGCGACGTCCAAGCCCCGGCTCAAATCCCCGTGGTGCAAGCTGCTCAACGGCAATTGGAAATTCCACCACACCGGCAATCCATCCGGAAAACCCGCAGGCTTCGAGGCCCCGGCCTTCGACGACAGCGCGTGGAAGGAAATTCCCGTGCCGGCGAACTGGCAGATGCAGGGTTACGGCGCGCCGCTCTACACCAACATCATCTATCCGTTTGCGAAAAAGCCACCCACGGTGATGGGCGAACCACCGCAACATTTCACCAATTTCCCGGTCGAAAACCGCAACCAGGTCGGCTCATACCGCCACAAGTTCACGCTGCCGGAAAATTGGAAGGGCCGCCACACTTCGATCGTCTTCGGCGGCGTGGATTCCGCATTCTATCTCTGGATCAATGGCAAAAAGGTCGGCTACTCGCAGGACTCGCGCACCCCGGCGGAGTTTGACATCACTCCGTTCCTTCAGGATGGGGAAAACGTGCTGGCGGCGGAGGTCTATCAGTATTCCGACGGCTCCTATCTGGAGGATCAGGACATGTTCCGCCTGTCCGGCATTTTCCGCGATGTCTATCTTTGGTCAGCCGATGCCGTGGACCTCAGCGATTTCTGGATCAAGGCCGGGCTCGCCGACGATTGCAAAACCGGCACCCTCGCTTTCAGCACGGAAATCGCCAACCGCGGCAAGGCTGAAACCTCCGCCACCGTCTCCCTAACACTCACCGCAGCCGATGGCACCACCATCAACGCGCCACCCACAAGCGTCAAAATCCTCGCCGGCCAATCCGCCGAGGCCGAAGTGAAAATCGACAGCATTCCCGGCGTCCAAGCCTGGTCTGCGGAAACTCCGAATCTCTACACCTATCACATCACCCTCACCGATTCCACCGGCAGGGAAATCGCCCACCACGCGGGCAAAACCGGATTCCGCCGCAATGAAATCAAGAACGGCCAGTTTCTCCACAACGGACAACCCATCCTGATCAAAGGCGTCAACCGCCACGACCACCACCCGGTCACGGGCCACTACGTCACCACCCAGGACATCCGCGACGACCTGCTGCAAATGAAGCGTGCCAACATCAATGCCGTGCGCACCTCCCACTATCCGAATGATCCCGCCTTGTCGGAACTTTGTGACGAGCTCGGATTCTACGTCGTGGCAGAGGCCAACATCGAATCCCACGGCATGGATTATAAAGAAGACTCCCTCGCCAAGGACCCCAAATGGTTCGAGGCCCATCTGGACCGCATCAAAAACCTCGTCGAGCGCGACAAAAACCACCCCTGCATCATCATGTGGTCGATGGGCAATGAAGCGGGCGACGGCGTGAATTTCGTCAAATGCTCGGAATGGATCCGCCAGCGTGACCCGTCCCGCCCCATCCACTACGAGCAGGCGAAGCACGCTCTCCACGCCGACCTGTTCAGCCCGATGTATGCCACGGTCGATGGCTGCCGCCAATACGCGCGTTCTGAGGAAAAGAAGCCCCTCGCGAGCCAACGCCCGCTCATCCAGTGCGAATACAACCACGCGATGGGCAACTCGTCCGGCAATCTCGTCGATTACTGGAATCTCTTCCGCCAAGAGCGCCTGCTCCAGGGCGGCTTCATCTGGGATTGGCGCGACCAGGGCATC
>JBBECN010000165.1:0-20334 GCA_040881795.1 Akkermansiaceae bacterium | reverse complement strand
TTGCTCTCGCTGATCGGATTCCAGGCCTCGGTGTGGGTGATTCTGGGCGTGGTCGCGTTGGCTCTGGTCATCGCCGCTCTGATGATGCGCGGTGGCCTCGGCGTCGCTAACAAAAAAGCGAAATTCAGCCATCTGCTCTCATGCAACCGCGCGGTGAACGTGCTGGCAGTGGCGCGCCTTTTCCTGTTCGGCGCGCGTGATGTCTGGTTCGTGGTCGCGCTGCCGGTCTTCCTTTCCACCGTGCTCGGCTGGGCCTTTTGGCAGACGGGCGCGTTCATGGCGTTGTGGGTCATCGGCTACGGCGCAGTGCAGGCCTCCTCGCCCGCCTTGATCCGCCGCAAGACCGCTGCGGGAAATTTGAATCCAGACGGACGTTCGGCGATGGGTCTTGCATTTCTGTTAGCGCTGGCACCCGCCGCCATCGCGGGAGCGCTCATTGCTGGAATCAACCCGGCGGTCTCGGTGGTCGCGGGCTTGATTCTCTTTGGCGTGATCTTCGCGCTGAACTCGGCGGTGCATTCCTACCTGATCCTCGCCTACACCGATCATGACAAGGTGGCCATGAACGTCGGCATCTACTACATGGCCAACGCCTGCGGGCGACTTCTCGGCACCGTCCTGTCCGGCTGGCTTTATCAAATCGGTATCCGTTTCGGGGCGAATGACGGCCTCGCCTGGTGCCTCTTTGCCTCTTCGATCCTGCTCCTGGTCACCGGAGCCATCTCCCTCGGACTTCCCGAGCGCCAAAAACTTCCAGCATCATGAATGACAACGATAAAAAACCGATGGGCCTCTTCGAGCGCCAGCTCACGCTCTGGGTTTTCTTGTGCATCCTCGCCGGCATCGGCCTAGGCAAAGTCGCACCGGATCTCGCCAAGACGCTCGACGGCATATCGATCTTCGTAAACGACGCTCCCGTCGTCTCCATTCCCATCGCCACCTGCCTGTTTTTCATGATGTATCCGATCATGGTGAAAATCGACTTCGGCGAGGTGGTGAAAGCCGGTCGGAATCCCAAACCCGTGCTACTCACCCTCATTGTGAACTGGGGTATCAAGCCCTTCACGATGCTCGCCATCGCCACCTTGTTTCTCGACGGCTTCTTCAAGGATTTCCTGCCCGGCACCGAAATCATCAAGGACGGTTCCACGGTGGAGCTATACCGTTCCTATATCTCCGGAGCCATCCTGCTAGGCATCGCACCATGCACCGCGATGGTCCTGGTATGGAGCCATCTGGCCAAGGGCAACCAAGGCCACACGCTGGTCATGGTAGCGGTCAATTCGCTCACCATGTTGTTCCTCTACGGCCTGCTTGGCGGTTGGTTGTTAGGCGTGAACCAGATGTCGGTTCCCTGGCAGGCGCTTTTACTTTCCGTCGGCATCTATGTCGCCCTGCCGCTGGTGGCCGGCTATTACTCGCGCGTCTGGATCATGAAAACCAAAGGGCCGGAGTGGTTTGCTGAAAAGTTCCTGCACTTCCTCACACCGGTTTCCATCATCGCGCTGCTCGCCACGTTGGTCCTGCTCTTCAGTTTCAAGGGCGAAACGATCCTTGCCAATCCGCTCACCATTCTCTGGATCGCCATTCCGCTGACGGTTCAAACCCTGCTCGTCTTCGCGATCACCTATGTCGCGGCGAAGTTGCTGAAGTTTAGCTACGAGGACGCCGCGCCGTCCGCGATGATCGGCGCTTCCAATCATTTCGAAGTCGCTATCGCCACTGCCGTGATGCTCTTCGGATTGAATTCCGGTGCCGCGCTCGCCACCGTCGTCGGCGTGCTCATTGAAGTCCCGCTGATGCTGTTCCTCGTTCGTTTCTGCCAGCGCACCCGAGGTTGGTTTAAACAAGGAGCAGCGGACTCCGAATCGCCGTGCTCATGAAAAGCCAGTGCAAAGCGCATCGCTCATCTCATTGGCCTCATCATGGGCTTCGGCGGATCGGAGTCCGCCGCTCCATGTTGCACTCTTTCATGGAATGCTGCGTGAATCATTTCTGCGAGACGGGCCCGCGCCGACTCAACCAAGTCCCTCTGCGATTAGAAAATCGCGCGGCGTGCTTACCAACATTCCGTAAACCGTCGTCCCGAGCAGGATTCCGAAGTCGCCCTTGTCCAAAGTCAGCAGCACCGCGCACTTGGCGGCCAGCGCGGAAATTAGCACCGGTTTGTTTTTCGAAGCGGTCAGCAGCAGCGGCTTCCTGCTGGTCAGGGCATTGGGAACCCACTCGACCTTGGACTGCAGGTCCGGCCATTTCAGGGCCGCCGCCTCGCCGAGCTTCCTGATGTTCTTGCTCGTTTCCGCATGACAGTAGCTCGCCGAGATCAAGCACCAGTCTCTCTCGTCAGCGATTTCCCTGATCAACCTGGAAAGCGATTTCCCTGAACCATAGGCGGAAAGCAGCACGCTGCTATCGAGAAAAATCCTCACGCTTTTGCGGCCTTTCCCCAGAATGACGCCGCATCCTTTTCATCTTCCTCGATCCAGCCTCTCAAGGTTTCCTCGGGAATATCACGCACGGGAAGTGCCTCGGCCGGTTGCAGGAAAACCCCGCCGTCCCTCAACTCCGCCAGCATCATCGGGTTTTCGGCGGCATCCAGCCCCAGCTTCCGCCGCATTTCCGGCGGTAAGGTGATCGTGCCTCGCTTGGATACAGGGATCGTCGTCATGCAGCAATACTGCAATGCAGCAGTACGCTGGTCAACGGGCAAACTGCCGATGCCTCACCGGCCCAGTTCGAGGGTGTGGAAGGCGATCAGATAGAGACCGGCGACGAGCAGCAGCGATCCGGTGGCCTGGAGGATCCGCGGCTGAAGGCGGGTGACTCCGCCGACCAATCTGGACGCGATGCGCTTGCTGAAGATCATCACCAACGCGAACAGCGCGACCGGTGCTGCGCTGCCAATGCCGTAAAATGCGACGGGAAGCACGACGCTTCCGCTGCTGAGCGTGAGCGGGATCAGGCTGCCGAAGAACAACGCGGCGGACACCGGGCAGAACGACATCGCTAACAGAAATCCTAGCAGGAAATCGCCGGCCAGTCGCAGCCGCACGAGTTTTTCTGCCCGCTCCTGGCTGGCCAGCGAGGTTGAAAATGGCAGCGGCAGCAGTCTTAACAAGACCATCGCGGTGAGCACCAGCAGCGGACCGGTGAACGGCAGGATCCAGCGTTGCAGTCCCTGTGATAGATCCGGCGCGCCGGCCAGGCCCATGGCAAGCAACCTCGCGATCACCAGATAGGCCGCGACGCGCCCTGCGGCATAAAAGAGAGTGCCGAGCACCGCCTTGAAACGCGAGTACACCCGCCGCGCGAGGCAGGCGGTGGCGGCGAGATTGGTCGCCAGCGGACATGGACTGATAGCAGTTAGAAATCCGAGCCACAAGGCAGTGGTGAGGATCGCAAGCGGGATCATGATTGGAGGTAATTGCGGATTTCGCCGCCCAGATAGGCGCGGAAGGCGTCGGGCTGGTCGAGCAGTTCCCAGACGTCCGCCATGTCTTTCCAGGTCACTTCCCTGCCGTCGTGGCAATGGCTAATGACTATGGTTTTTCGAGATGAGCTGATAGCGGGCGACGAAGGCGGCGTTGGCAGGTTCGTCAGTGTCGATGACGCGGAAGACGAGGCGCTGGCTGGAGAGTTCCTCGGAAAAATTCCCGGTGGCGGTTTCGCGCGACAGCCACTCGATTTCCCGGCAGGAACGACAACGGACGCCGGAAGTGAAATAGGTCATCACCACCTGATCGCCATCGACGCGCGGGATGTCATCATCCGCCGCCGGCACGGCGGCCGACAGCGCCTGCGACCGCTCCCATTGACGGAACCCCCAAGCGGCAGGGCTACCGAAGGCGATCACGAGCAGGATCAGGCGGTCGGCGGCGGCGGTGGTGACGGCAACCACCACCCCGATGCGCCACCCGGACAGTCCATGCCAGACTCGTAACAACACTGCCAGCAACAGCGCAAGAGTGGCTGTGACGGGCCATTTCACGGCGTGCACTGCCGCGAAAAACCCAGTGCCGCCTTAGTCCGAGCTCCAGTTGGCCATCACCAGGATCGCCACCAGCATTGCGAAAAACGTCGCCGTTTGCCACAGCGGCCGCGCCTCCTCCGCCGCCGGCATCACCGCGGCCTTGCGAGTCATTTCCTTTTCATCCTTGTGGAAAATCCAGGCCATCAGCGCACCGACGATCAGCGCGAATCCCACTGCGGCGATGGCGCGCGCCAAGCCGATTTCCCAACCGAGAATCCTAGCGGTTAGAATAATCGCCAGCGCGTTGATCGCCGGGCCGGAGTAGAGGAATGCGGTCGCCGGACCCAAGCCCGCGCCCATCCGATAGATCCCCGAGAACAAGGGCAGCACCGTGCAGGAACACACTGCGAGGATCGTGCCCGAAATGGAAGCCACGCCGTATGACCCCACTTTCGGAGCGCTTGGTCCGAGGTATTTCATGACGGATGCCTTCGAGAAAAACGCCGCAATGGCTCCGGCGATCCAGAAGGCCGGCAGCAGACAAAGAATCACGTGTTCCCGCGCATACCACTTTGTGAGTTCCATTGCCTCGAACACCGCTTTGTCGAATCGCGGCACACCTACTGGCAGGAAATAGACCGCTGCAAATACCGCTGACAGCCTGGCGAATATTGGCAGTTCGGTTTTATCGGAAAGTTCTGTTAGCCACAACCACACTTGCCGTGCATCTCTGGAAAGCAGTCCGGATTTTCGAGGCAATCGAGGAAGCGGTTCAAGCAGGGCAGCGCCATTTGATAGATCGCCTGCTGGCCGCGCTTTTCATCGGTCACCACTCCGGCCTCGCGCAGCACAGAAAGATGCCGGGAAACCGAGGACCCGCCGAGACCCGCCACCACCACCAGATCGCATACGCATTTTTCACCGTCTGCCAGCGCCCGCACCATCTTCACTCTCGCCGGGTGGCCCAGCGCTTTGAAGACTGCGGATCCATCCACCGTTGCGATGTTTAATCGCTTCATGGGGATAGTATTTCGCAGTTTCGCGAAATTTGCAAATCCATCCTCCTCTCAGCACGAAATGAGGCGCATACGGGACAGGGTTTGAGAAACCAGAGGGAGCTTGAGCTGTCGGATTATTCCATGGGTCTGGGCTTTCGGAAGTCCACGGCGATATCGTTCTGCTGTGCCATGCCGGGTGTGCTCCGGCCATTCGAGGCGATGGTTTGCATCAACTGGGTCAGTCGCTCGACGATTTCGGGATGGGCGGCCTGCCGATTGTTCGTCTCTCCGATGTCGGCGGTTAGATCATAGAGCTGCACGGCGGGCAGTCCCTGTTTCCTGGCTTCGATATCGCCTGGCTTGCTCCATCCGCCGCTGCCTGGGCAGAACGCAAGTTTCCAGTTGGCGTCGCGGACGGCAAACTGCCCGTGGAGGCTGTGGTTGATGATGCTGGTGCGCGTGCCCTTTGCATCGCCAGCCAAGACCGGGAGAAAACTGAAACTGTCCTCCGCAGCCGTGTTCGGCAATTTCGCCCCGGTGATCTCCGCGACCGTGGCCATGAAATCGGTGAGGCAGACGAGCGCCTCCGAGGTGGTGGCCGGTTTTACTTTCCCGGGCCAGCGGACAATGAATGGAACGCGGTGACCCCCTTCCCAGATGTCCGCCTTGGTGCCCCGGAGAGCGGCGCTTGGGTAGTGACCTTGTTTCTCCAACTGCTCGATCTCCGCCGCAGGCGAGCAACCGTTGTCGCTGGTGAAAATGACGAGGGTATTGTCCGCCACGCCGGTTGTCTCCAAAGCCGTGAGCACCTGACCGACGCATGCATCGGTCTCCATCACGAAATCCCCATACGCGCCAACCCCGCTTTTCCCCTGCCATTCCGGACTCGGCAGAATCGGCGTGTGGGGCGAGGCAAGCGGCAGATAGATGAAGAAGGGTTTCCCGCTTTTCGCGCCGCTACCGATTAGCTCTACGGTCTTGCGGGCGAGCATGGGCAGCACGTCCACCGCCTCAAAACCGGGGGCCGCTGGGCCTTTGCGGACCCATTCCTTGACGGTGGTCGGCAGCTCGGTGACGCGGTCGTTCTCAATCCAGGCGAACGGCGCCATATCGAGTGAGGCGCTGATGCCGAAAAAGGAATCGAAGCCCGCGCTAGCAGGACCACGGAAAATGGGTTTCGAAAAATCAAACTGCCACCCGGGCTGCTTTTTGCGTTCTTCAGGATTCTCCCATTTCGCCCAATTGAATCCGAAATGCCACTTGCCGATGCAAGCGGTCTGGTAACCCTGATTTTTCAACAGAGACGCGACGGTCAGCCGGTCCGCTGCGATCAGCGGCGGGCTAACACCTCCCAGCACTCCGCTGACCAGCGACGTGCGCCACGCGTAGCGACCGGTCATGATGCCGTAGCGGGTGGGCGTGCAGACAGCCGAACCGCTATGGGCATCCGTGAATGTCATCCCCTGCGAGGCCAGCTTGTCCAACGTGGGCGTCGCAATCTTGCAGCGCTCCGGATTGAGCGTCTTCACGTCGCCATAGCCGAGATCGTCCGCAAGGATGTATAGAATGTTAGGGTGATCCGCTCCGGTGAGGGATGGAGCCACTAACATGATGGCCGTCGCGATGGCCGCTGCGATTTTTCCAGTAGCGATCACTTTTCCTCCTTGAGTGTGGGTTCTCCCTGGATCCAGCCGAGTGAGGCGAGGAACTTGTCCGTCGCGATGATGGTCCGGGTGTAATACTCCGGGCGGTTGAAAAACCCGTGGCCGACACCTGGATAGAGGTGAACGTCGCAGCGCGAGCCGACTCGTTTCATTTTCGCCTCGAAGTCCGTCACCACCTTCACCGGGATTAGGTCGTCCTTCTGTCCCAGAAAGATGATGGTTGGCGGCGCGCCCTTGGCCACGTTGTGGGCCGGAGAAAATTCGCGGTAGCGCTTGCCGACACGCTCGTTCCCCCATTGCCCGGGACCGTTGTCGAAGACGGGATTGTAAAGCACGAGCGCCTTCGGTTTGCAGGGGACTTTAAGGTCGTCTTGCGGATCATCCAACCCATCGACGAGGCCGGCAAACGCCGCCAGATGCCCACCCGCCGAGCCACCTCCTGCGGCGATCCGTTCGGGATCAACGCCGAGTTCTGCGGCGTGCGAGTGCACGTAGCGCATGGCGGACTTGGCATCCTCGACGCACATCACCGGCGGGCCATCATCTCCATCCTGAATGACCCGGTAGTCCACCCGGATTCCGACCATGCCGCGCGAAGCCAAATAGGCACTGTGCCTTTGGAATTGTTTCACGGTGCCGCCCACCCAGCCGCCACCGAAAAAGAAGACAATCGCCGGCCGCTTGTCCGTCGGCTTCCACCCGTCGGGTTTGTCCACGAGTAAAGTGCGTGGAGTTCCGGCGACGGTTTTGAAGACGAGGGTTTCAGCGCCGTTCGTGGCCAGAAGCGCAGTGAAACCAAAGGCAACGATGGCGAGTGGGTGTTTCATAATATTTTGAGAAATACGGCGACAGTGGGAACCATGTGGCCACTCACGCCCGGCTTGGGAACAACCTGCCGACCAATCCGACGATCAATCTGACGATCATTCAAGGTTGTTCCAAAAAATAAGTGGGAATTCGGTCACCAGGCTCGCGGAGTTTTGTCCCGGCAACCATTCGCTTGACCTCCGGAAGGCTGACATGGCCGGCCTGCCACATGAAATCCAACGTGTTCTGGGCAGCGAGCACTTCGTGAAGATTGCCGCTTTTCAGCACCGCTGCGACTGACTTCACGGCGGCCTCCGCCTCGCCGAGATAGGCGAGCGATTCGGCAGCCACCAGCCGCACGTCTGCGGATCGGTCGGCAAGTAGTTCTTCCAACTTGGTTTTCGCGGGAGCTGCATTTTCCTTGAGAATGAGACAGCCGGTCGCGGCCCAGTAGCGGACCACCGGATGGGGATCTGACAAGGCTGCGATGAAGCCCGGCAGGCGGGCGGGATCGCGCTCGGTCGTTTCATCGGCGAGCGTCAGGATCTGCTCCAATGGATAGGCGGGGCTTTGCGCGTATTCGTGGATGGTCTTGCTGCCCGCGAGTTGTTTGAACATACCCTCTGGGATGAAGCCGGTGTCGCGCGTGGTCAGAATTTCAGTCCGCAAGATGGCGCGCATGGAGGCGAGGCGTGCGGCCTCCGCGGATTCAGTGGCGAGGTTTCTGACTTCAAAGGGATCGGAGGAAATCTGATAGAGCTCCTCGCCCGGCTTCGGTTGCCAGAATGCAGCCTGCACTGCGTTGCAGCGTCCGGCGGTGAATTCATCAAGCCAGGATTGCATGCATGGCATTACGTTGAAGGTATAACTGTAATGCTGACCCCACGGCCGATGGGGACTGTAGTTCCGGATATACTGAAACTCCTTGTCGCGGATGGATCGGACCGTGTCGTAGCGTTCATCCATCCGGCCCCGATAGAGGAAAACATGTTCGCGCGGCTTTGTTCCGTCCTCTCCCAGAAATGGAATTCCTTGGTAATTCTTAGGGATGGGCACTCCGCACAGATTGAAAACCGAAGGAGCGAAGTCCACGAAGCTCACCGGATTCTCTGCCCAGGCGCCGGGCATGGCGGGAGCGAGGCGCGCCCACTTTTTCGGAAAGCGGATGATCAGGGGGACACGCGTGCCGGAATCATGGATGTTGCGTTTGCCACGCGGAAGCGCGCCGCCGTGGTCGCCATAGTAGAAAACAATGGTGTTGTCGGCGAGACCTTCCTTTTCCAACTCGCTGAGCAGTTTCCCGACCTGCCCGTCCATCTGCGTCATTTGATCATAGTAGTTCGCCCAGTCCCGGCGGATCACGGGTGTATCGGGATGATAAGGTGGAAGCTTGATATTCTTCGGGGATACCTGGAACTCAGTCTTTCCGGCCTTGGCACCAGCCTGGCCTTCATGGCTGATCATGAGATTGAAGACCGCGAAGAACGGCTGTCCATCCCGGCGGTTGCGATAATGCGCCTTGGAGCCGGACACGTCCCAGCCACCGCGTTTGGCAGCGATGTTATAGTCGGTCTTGGCGTTGTTGGTGCAATAATACCCGGCCTGCTGGAGGAGCTCGAAATACATTTTGAAACCCGCGGGAATCTTTACTTGGCTGCGGTGATGCTGGGTGCCCAACGACGATGCATACATCCCACTGATCAGAGTGGAACGGGCCGCGGAACAAACCGGCGCGTTCGAAAACGCGTTCCGGTAACGCACGCCTTCGGTTGCGAGTTTGTCGAGATTCGGGGTGTTCGCGAGTTTGTCACCGTAACATCCAAGATAGGGACTGTTATCCTCGCTCGTGATCCAGAGAATGTTAGGCCGATTCGCTCCCGTTGCCCCGGACACCTCCTGCGTGTGACCGGACAGCAGGAGCAGGCCCGCGGTGAGTAGGACAAATAATTTCATTTTCAATAGTCTGAGAAGAGCGATGTTCTGATTTGAACAAATTCGACCGACGGAGCGAGGCGAAACAACATGCGAAACGTGCAACTACTTCCGCGTTCAGGCAATCCTGCCGTTTTAATTCCCTCTCCGAAAAGAATCGAATCCGACAATCACGGTGATTTTCCGGCAGCCCGCTCCCGTTCTGGAGGTAACCCTGATATTGGCGAATTGCCCCGTCAGGCCACCTGACGATCCGATTTCGAAAATGTTGGCACAAATGAAAAATACACCTTAATTATCTCCTGCTATCCACTTGCCAACCCGTTCACCGAACGAATCGGGACAGGGAGACCGTGCTCTCTGCCTTCCCAACTTTTTTGTCATGAAAGTCCTTCCGAAATCCATCCTGATCCCTTCCGGCATCTTCATCTTGAGCTGGTGCAGCCTCGTTGCAGATCCCTTGCCTTCTGGCCTCGGCCACTGGTCACCCGTTGTCAGGGCGAAAGCGATTCAGAAAACTGCCCGGGCCGGTGCGCAAGAGCTACCGGGACTTGGCGAGGCCCTCGGCTCGGATCACGCCGGCCTGCGTCACGCGGCAACGGCGACCCTCTCCATCATCGCCAAAAAGAACCCACCTCAGCCATCGCCGGAATGGCAGGCGATCGCCGGCAAACTCGTCCGCCTCCTGCAATCCGACCCGGAGTTCTGGGTCCGTTGCGGCGCGGCCTCGGCACTCCAGGCGATCAAATTCGAAGCCACCGCACCCGCCGTGCTCACGGCCGCCGGTGATCCGGATCCTTGGGTGGCAGCCGCCGCTGTCGCAGCGATCAGCGAAATGCCACTTAAGTTCTTCGACTCCCGCCAATATCTGGCCACCGCCGTTCACTCGCTGACAGCACCCCGCTCCACCACCCGCTCCAGTGCCATCGCCATGATTGGCAGAATCGGCGCAGATGGGAAAAAAGCACTGCCACAAGTCGAGGCCTCCATCGGCACCATGGCCCAGGATTCGATGTTCGCCGATAAGCCGCGTATCGACGCGATCATCTGGATCTCCCGCTTTGACAAGCCCAAGTCCGCGAAACTTGCCAACGGACTTCTACTCGAAGAGCGCTGGGGAGCGGCAGGTCGTTATCAGCGGCTCTTGCCATTCCTCGAAACACTCGGCGCGGATGCAGCGCCAGCCGCCGAAGGTCTGCGGGCGGTCACCAAGAAATCCGGCTCCAAAAACAAGCCCCACGCGGCCAGAGCCGCCAAAATTCTAGCCAAACTGAAATCATGATGATCCGCCTGTCCCAGGTGCCGCGATTCGCCGCTCTATCCGCTGTCTTTCTACCCGGACTGCTTTGTGCCGAGTTCTCACTGCTCAAACTCCAACCGACCCGCACCAGCCAGTTGCCGGATACCCCGACCGTCAGTTGGAACCTCGGCCCGACCGGCCTGCGCGGCTGGGTCGTCGGTGCCGACGGAGACAGTGGTGCAAGTCGTGAGATCCTTGTGACCGCGGTGGAGAAGGGATCACCTGCCGTCGGCAAATTCGAACCCTTCGACATCATCACCGGCGTCGGTGGCAAAGCCTTCACAGCGGATGCCAGGCGCACCTTCGGCGAGGCCATCGAACCTGCGGAGTCGTCTAACGGAGCGCTTGTCGTCACCCGCTGGCGCAACGGAGTCAGCGAGGAAATCCAGCTTCAAATCGGCAAGCTCCCCGCATACTCGGATGGCGGTAAGTGTGAGAAAAGCGAGCGAGTCCTCGCCCGCGCCGCGGATTACGTTGCCTCGAACATGCCAGGCGAAGGCTTCACCGGCGTCTTCGGCAGCATCGATGCCCTCTTCCTCATGGCGGCGGGAAACCCCTCGCATGAAACCCATGTCCAGACCTCCGCCCGCCGTATCGCAGATCAAATCACCACCCGCAAAGCCCAGCCCCAGCTTCCTAACTGGGAGTGGTCTTTCGAGGGCCTTTTTCTAGCAGAATACCACCTCGCTACCAAGGATCGCAAAGTTCTTCCCGCCTTGCAGATCCTGGTCAACCACCTCGAGGACGGCCAGGCCGCTTCCGGAAGCTGGGGTCACTCCCCGGCCACCAAAGGCCAGACCATGGGCTATGGCGAAGTCAACTCCGTCGGACTTCCCTGTCTGATGAGCCTGGCGCTTGCCCGCGAATGCGGCATCAAGGTCACTCAGGAAAACCTCGACCGGGCTCGCAACTTTTTCCGCCGCTACACCGGGATCGGCTCGATTCCCTATGGCGACCATGCACCTTGGCTCCAAACCCACGGATCCAACGGCAAAAACCCGGCGGCCGCTGTCGCCCTCATGCTCACCGGTGACAAGGAGGCATCGCAGTTCTTCACCCGCATGAGTATGGCTGCCAGCCACGAGTGCGAAATGGGGCACACCGGCAACTTTTTCTCCTATCTCTGGGGCCCTGCAGGTGTTGGTCTATCAGGCTCCGGCGACTTGGCGGAATTTCTCAAACCGCAACGCTGGTATTACGACCTCGCCCGCCGTTGGGACGGATCCTTCATCACCCAACCCTGGCCTCATAAAGCCGAGGGAAAAAACGGCATGAACTCATACGTGCACCGCGGCCCTCTCGCCTGCACGCCTTCCATCGCCATGGCCTACGCCGTGCCTCTCCGGAAACTCAGGATCTTCGGGCGCGCGGAGAATTGATCTCCATCGGTCGAGCTATGGAATGCTACAATTCAACCGTTCTTCCATCGCCACCGCACGCTTTCCCACATCGAAAATACCACTACCTGACAATTCCTAACGGTTTGGTCATCTTCCAATTGCCGCGGGTGAAGTCAGGAAACACTTGAGGCATTCCATCTTCCGCCACGGACTTTTCACTCAATGGTCCGACTGCAGACCAGAAACATCCTTCGTAGAGATTCTGATCGAGCGCTTCGCCATTGCGAAGGCACTCGATGATCCGGAAGAGCATGAGGAAATCCATACCGCCGTGCCCCCCCATCTTTTTTGCCAGGTCGCCCATGCGTTTGAAAAGCGGGTGCTCGTATTTTGCCGCGATTTCCTCCCAGGCTTCGTTCTCCGCCCACTTGTGATAGTCGTTGACGCCCTCGATGGCGATGCGATTGGGAAATCCGGCGAGGGTGCCTTTTGTTCCCTGAATCAGGTTGTGTCGCGAATACGGGCGCGGTGAGGTTTCGTCCCACTGCACCATGATGGTGCGCCCGAGTGTGGTCTTGATGATGGAGGTGTTGATGTCACCGCCTTTGAACTCCATCGTTTTAAACTCCGGATTACTGAGTCTATCGGATTTCCCCGCATACAAGGCGCGGCCTTTGGCGGGTGAGGAAAACGAGACGATCCGACCGAAGTTATCCTCGCCCCGCCCAAGGTTCATGTATTGCGCGACCGGGCCAAGGCCGTGTGTCGAATAGAGGTTCCCGTTGCGCCGGGCATACTCGAAGGTCCGCCAGGATCCGGTGGTCTGGTTATCTTCCATCTGCTTGCGCAGTTCGTGGATGTAGGACGCCTCTCCGTGGAGGATTTCGCCGATGGTTCCCTGACGGACCATGTTAAGATAGAGCAATTCCTCGCGACCATAGTTGACGTTTTCCAGCATCATGCAGTGGCGTCCAGTCGTTTCGGAGGCCTCCACAATGTCCCACATTTCCTGCACGGTGACGGCAAGCGGAACCTCACAGAAAGCATGTGCGCCAGCCTTCATGGACTTGATGCACATCGGCGCGTGGAGCGCCCAGGGCGTGGCGATGAAGACCGCGTCCGGCCGGGTTTCCTCCAGCATCTTTTCCCAGGCGTTCTCCTCACCGGTGTAGATTTTCGGTTGATGTCCGCGGCCGGTGGCAAGTTTGGCAGAGCGTTTGGCGAAGTCTTCTCTCAGATCGCAGATGGCCACCATTTCCACCCCTTCGATTTTTGTCAGATGACCGACATGGCCCCTCCCGCGGCTACCCACACCGATGATGGCGACCTTCACCTTGTCGAGCTTGGGCGCGGCGAAATCTCCCATATATTTCGCCCCGGAAGCCCGGGACGGCGCGGCGCCCTGCGCATTGGCAAACATGGGGGCTCCGGCGATGGCGGCTGTGAAACCGCCGATGGTTTTGATGAAGCTGCGACGTGGGTGGGTGTCCGGTGAGCCTAACATGGGAAGAGGTGGGTTGGTTTTACGGTTTGAGTTGAAATGTTCTTTTGCGTGTTAGAGTTTCTTTGAAAAACTCCAAGGTTCTTTCGGAGACTCCGTTGAGATTGTAGTGGGGAATCCATCCGGTCGCGCGAAGTTTTTCAGCGCTAGTGATAAGGATTTCTATGGGTCAGTGAGTGAAACAGCCAGTTCTTCAACGCGTTGGTGGGACGCAACCATTTTCTCCATGTCCGAGAGCTTGCCCTCGATCGCGGAGACGAAAGCGAATTGATTGCGGCAGCGATCCAGATTATGCGCAGGGTGTTTGATTTTGAAATAGGTATCTCCCAGCAGATAGTCCGTCAGGAACCGCATGCCGCACTCCAAGGTAAGCAGCTTCCCGGAGAAGGCGAGATGATCCACCTCCGCCGCGTTGAGAAAACTTCCGGCCGTACTGAGATATCCGCGGACGAGGGATTCGAAGCGATCCATGCGAAGATCCAGCTTTCCAAGGTCCACGGCATCCTCGCGGGTCGTCGGAGTCGCGGTGCGGACCATGTCGCCGAAGTCGTAAAGCGCCGATCCGGGCATGGTGGTGTCGAGATCGATCACGCATACGGCTTCCGAGGTCACTTCGTCGAGAAGCACGTTGTTGAGTTTGGTGTCATTGTGAGTGACGCGTTCCGGAATTTCGCCGGAGTCGATGAGGCTCGTGACGCGTGAGCAGTCGGACGCCCGGGCGAGGGCGAAGTCGATTTGAGCCTTCACCCCGGCCGCCCGGTTTTCCGGGTCGGATTGGATGGCAGCACGCAGCGCGTCCAGCCGTTTCGGAGTGTTGTGAAAGTTTGGGATCGTCTCGTGCAGCCTGCTGCCACCCAAGTCGGCCGTCAATTTCTGGAAATCCCCGAAGGCCCTGGCTGCCTGATAGGCCTGTTCGTTAGACTCGATCTCGTCGTAACCACGCGCCCTTTCGATAAACGGATAGACGCGCCAGTAACTTCCATGGGAATCCACCGCGTAAGGTTTTCCATCCACCGAGGGGATGCAAGTTAGGGTGCGTCGGTAGGCCTCGTGGTGATTTCCTGCGAGCAATCGTCCGAGCGCGTGCCGGGTGACCCGCTCAATGTTTTCCATCAACGCGACAGGCGTTTTGAAAACGTTGGTGTTGATGCGCTGCATGATGTAGTGCAACCGGGTGCCCGCCTGATCGAAGGTGGCACAGTAGGTGTCATTGATGTGCCCTGACCCGTAAGGCGCGCCGCTGACGAAATCGGCGCGCAGGTCGAAAAGTGTGGAAATCCCCCGGAGATCGGGAGCAACTGCTTGAGTGATCATGAAGGTGATTTGATGTTAGATCAGTAAGTCTGCCAGACGGGCAGGGCCTTTCTCGCTGCGGAATTGATCATGGTGTTGTCTATCTTGCGGATCGGTTGACGTCCTGATCGAAATTTGAGGCTCGTCCCGGGTGATCTGGCCACCCATCAGAACCAGAACATGGCGCGACCTTAATCGAGGAGGTCCGAGCCGTCAATTAAATTTATCTCCTGCTAAAATTCGGTCTTAAAAATATCTAACATGTGATCCTGGCGAGTATCCGCTTGCTCATTGAGAGATAAATCATGGCACTCTGAGTGCTCGATCTTGACCTCGTGGTCCCGGACTCATCGCCTTGATTGGATCAACCATCCAACCATCCAAAGGTGCGCTCGAAGATCCAACGTTTTGGCAGCGCTTTGAAACCGTTGACGTCGTCAGGGCGTTTTACGATTTGAAGCTCTACCCTTCGATGGCATGCGATCTCCGCCACATGCCCGATGAGCTTTCCCGCCTAGTCCCCATCTGCCCAGAACAGTTTGAGCCATCCAAATACCATGGTCAGGACGTTGAGGAGCAATTGCGCGCCGTCCCTGTCTTGGACATCCGCTATGGGTGCCTTCAGGGCGAAGATATTGCCAAAGGTGTCTACCAGTACATGCCGTTTTCGTCCTGTAATCTTCTGACCCGCATCCACGGGTGTCCGGTTAAATTCAATTCGAGTTTTTAGAAAGCATTTCAAATGAGTGGATTAGGCACAGAAAAGCGTGTGACGGATTTGAACTCCGAAACGGTATTTTCTAGAATTTCCGGCCATGAACTCCGGACGCTTTATTTTCTCCCAGCTTCTCGGCCTGGTTCACCCCCAGACGCTCGACCGCATCGTAAAGCGATACGAGTCCAAAATCTCTGTCCGCCATTTTGGATTCCGACAGCAACTCACCTGCATGGTTTTCGCGCAGATGACTTCCAGGGACGGGTTGCGCGACATCGCGACTTACCTCAATGCAAGGACCGAGACGCTCTATCATCTTGGATTCACCGCACCGGTTGCAAAATCCATTCTCGCCGATGCCAACGAAACGAGAGACTGGCGGATCTGGGAGGACCTCGCCAAGAGTTTGATGAAGAAGGCCAGGCCGCTGTATGCGGGCGAGGATCTGGGCCTGAATTTGGACGCCACGATCTATGCGCTCGACTCCACGACCATCGACTTGTCGCTGACTCTTTTCCCTTGGACCGACTTCCCTTAAACCAGGGCGGGCATCAAGCTTCATACCCAAATCGATCTGCGTGGGCCGATTCCGACCCGCATCTGCATTACCGGTGCGCGGCAGCACGATGTGGGCTGGCTGGACAGTCTGTTGTTCGAAGCAGGAGCTTTCTATCTGATGGATCGCGGCTACATGGATTTTACCCGGCTCATTCTTATAGCCAATGCGGGGGCTTTCTTCGTGACTCGTGCGAAGAAAAACCGGCTACTTACGGAATCTGACCACAGAACCTTCATCAACTCTGATCCCAACCAATTGAATTTGTTCTAGTTATAACCGGACGCTTGTGGTAAAATACGATGGGTTTCATATTATTTGGGAGTGGGTGTTCCGCGATGGCAGACGGGCGCCCAAGTTCAGGTTCTCATATGACTCCGGGCTTAGGCTAGTGGGCCGATTTGTCTAATAGAATCCCTCTGGAGCTCGCCATAGCAGCCCCGGCGGGAGTCAGAAGGGAGCGCATTCGATGAAGATCCCGTTGGAACCGCATGGGTTGATGCCGTTGGCTGCGACGAATCGCCAAGCTGAAAAGCTCCCGAAGTGGGCCCCATTGTCGGAGGCAATGGAGACCCCTTGGCTTTTCCAACAAGCCCGGTTCCTGCTGAAAATCAAGGGTCCCCGCTTGAATTGACTTTACATCCCCAAGGCGACCCGTAAATCAGGCCCATGTTGAAGCGCATCATCTACTTTATTATATCCGCAATGACTGTTGCCGGAGCCCACGGAGAAACCGCTTCTCGGTTGACTCCGCCCACCAATGTATGGGAAGCCACACAGCTCTACGAGATCATCAAGGACACCAAAAGCGTGTTCATCGAGGCGAATGAGCCCTACATTGCGTCCATTCAAGGAAGCTTTCCCGAAATCCAGACTTCGGAAGACCTCGTCGGCAAGAATGACTACGATTTTTACCCTCCAGAACTGGCGCTGGCGTTCCAGACAGACGACCGGCGCGTAATGGACAGCGGTGAGCCCCTGACTCAGTTTGAAATCAATCGCCTGCAGAATGGCGAAACCCGGATTATTCAGGCCCACAAGACGCCGCTGTTTGATTCCAAGGGGAATGTTGTCGGTCTCCGGGTGGCCTTTGCCGAGATTCCGGAACTTAAAAATCGCTGGTTATTGCGCACTCCCAAGCGCGGTTGCTCACGGTTGGCCCGCCCCCCTGCCCGGATCAAGATAGGCGCACTGCTGTCACTAACCGGAACGTGGTCCTCCCTCGGGAACGACTGCGAAGCTGCGCTGCAGCTCGGGATCGCACAACTGAACAAAACTGCGATGGAGCAGGAAAAACCCGGCCGCTACGTCCTACTGGTCCGCGACACGAAGCTCAACCCAGACCGGGCTGTCAAGCAGCTAAAGGATTTACACCGCAGAGGAGTGCGCGTGGTCATCGGCCCGCAATCCAGCGCCGAGGCCCGGGCCTTGCTCCCGGTCGCTAACCGCCTCGGGATGCTTCTGGTCAGCCCTAGCAGCACGGCGTCCTCCCTCTCCATTGCGCGGGACAACCTACTTCGCTTCTGCCCTGACGACCGTCTTGAGGCATCTGCATCCGCCGCGGTGGCTTTCTCGGAGGGAACTCGCACGCTGGTCACCGTCGCCCGCAATGACGTGGGGAACATGGGCCTGTATCAATCGATTCAAAAGAGTTTCACTGGACTCGGCGGGACCGTCGTGGGCGGCTTTGCCTATGGCACGGACACCATCGACTTCGCGCCAGTGGTGCAGCAAATCGCGGACTTGGTCGCCCAAGGGGCCGCGATGAATAAGGGACCGGTTGGGGTCTATCTTGCGGGTTTTGACGAAGTGGCGGACTTGTTCCGTGCCGCCGCAAATAACCCGGCTCTCACCAATGTGGCCTGGTATGGCGGAGACGGCACGGTATTGAGCACGGCCCTGCAGGAACCAAATGCTGCGGGATTTGCAACCAGCGTCGGGTATCCTTGTCCCACCCTTGGTATTCCAGAAGGCCAAGTGAAGAATTCCTTGCCGATATCGAGCTTGATCCGCATGCGCACCGGCAACCAACCCGAGGCCTTTGCCCTCGCCGCCTACGATTCGCTCATGGTCATTGCTCGTGCCGTCCATCGCACGAACATCCTGCCCCCCCCATCTGCGTTGCGGCCCCTTGTGATGAAGTCGGCCAAGACTTATGTGGGCCTCACGGGCCCTACCGTCCTCAATACGGCGGGTGACCGAAAAAAGGGAGCTTACGAATTCTTTAAGCTTGGACCTGCCGAGGGCGGATTTAGCTGGTTCTCCTACGGAACATGGACGACCAGCGGCTTCGAACCAACGACTCAAGTTCAGGAGAACTGACTGGCGATTGCCGGGAGTGAGGCATCTGCCCCGATGAACTGAAACGCATGAAAGGCCGCGAGGCCGAGTTGGTGATTCTGAAAACCCGGACCATCACCATTCCGGCGAGTGTCTCCAAGACACGTCACGGACGGCAGATTGCGATTTCCGACAACCTCGCCGCATGGATCACTGTGACCACCGCCGCCAAGTGGCAATCCATCGCCGACGTTCGTAGGGTATTTCCTCAAGCTGATCTCGCCACCGTCGGCAGCTCGAAGACCGTCACTATCTTTAACATTGCAGGCAGCCACCACCGACTGATCGCCGCCATCCATCACAACACCCGCGGCATCTTCATTCCGGAAATCCTCAACCATGCCGATTACAGCAAAGACCGCTGGAAAAACGACCTCTAAGTCGATGAACGCCACCAAGCCAATCCTGTCCAGCTTCGCCAAGTCGCCGAAAACCTACGAAGCCTTCTGCCGCCTGCACCTGCCGCGCACGCTGCATGACGAAATCGAACTCGATTGGTCACCGAGATCATCGACCTCATGGCCGACCACTCCCTCAACGGTGATCAAACGGACTGCCTCGAAACCCTCGCCGAGCTTGCCGAAGCCTATGAATCGGCGAACCACGAGACGCTCCCGGCTCTGCCCCCTCATGAGTTTCTCCCCGCCCACCTCAGATCCAGGACCCTGATTGAGATCGAGGGCGGCATCTACATCAACGGCCGCCACAACCGCCCAGCGGGATTTGCTGCCGACTTGGAGAAATACCTTGAGGCGAGCTTGGCTGGCTGGCGGGTGATTCGCTTCGGACCCAACGAACTAGCCACGGCTCACATCGAGCGTCTCGTTTCCCTGGTGCTAGGTAGTCAGACCCGCTGACTTAGAAAAAAGGGGGCCGGCGGAAACCGAGGTGCGTGGGGGGAGATCTGCCCTCGGGTTCCGCCAGCGCTTTTCTCTGGACGAGATTGTCACCAGCGCTTTTCCGGAGGAGACGCTAGCGACAACAAAAATAAGATCTCCCATTTTCGGCCACTCCGCCATACCGTGATCGCGGGTGTGGGTTCACGGAGTGCTGGGTTGACTCCTGCTGCGGGGCATGGATTTCAAACCAATTTCCGCCCTTGTCGCCGGATCATCGTACGGCATTGACCTGCCTCCGAAAACTTTCTAACAACTTTATTTCTCCTAACCTTTCATGTCAGGGCATTTGACTGGACGCTGTTTACAGTTGAAAATTCTTTCTCATCGACCCCTTTTGATAGATCAAAAGCATCAATTATTAACGAGTCAAAATATCAAACTAAACGGCCTACCTTTCGTGTCTTTTTTTCCCTTTTTTCTTTTCTTCATACTATATCACAAGTTTGATCACGCCAGTTCTTCGCAGCGGAAATTGCATCGATTCGCTTGGCTCCCTGGGGGGAGTCAGCGGAATCAATTTCCTGAGGAAAACTGTTTATAAAAGCGCGCATTGAGAAGTCCGGGGGGATTTCCAATGCGCGCTTCATGCTTTCTGGGACCAATGAGTTATCTACCGGCAACTGAGACGGTTGCCTCTCACCGCAGGGTATGGATTTCAAACCCCTCTCCGTGCTGCTCACCGGTTCGTCCGGCTTTATCGGACATCCTCCAGCATCTACGGACCGGATTCACCGCTGCCCTTCGCCGAGGACGGCCCCACCGACCCATGCAGCCCCTACGCGCTCACCAAACTCCACGGCGAACACTGGTGCCGTCTCTACTCCCGCCAACACGGCATCCAGGTGCGGGCCCTGCGGTTCTTCTCGGTCTGGGGCCCGGCCAACGCCCCGACCTCGCGCTTGAATCGTTTGAGCTGGCCATCGAGCAGGATCAGCCCGTGAAAGTTCTGGGAGACGGCAGCCAACGTCGTGACCTCACCCACGTGTCCGACGTGGTCCGCGCCATCGAGCTTGCCATCG
>JBBECN010000164.1:0-3152 GCA_040881795.1 Akkermansiaceae bacterium | reverse complement strand
GCCGATGGTGGCTGTTCGTCACGGGCAGGATGCCCGTGCCACTTTTTTGCGCAACTTCGGATAGTGTAAAGAGCCGAACCACAAGCGCACTGACTGTTGGACAATTTGCCAATTGTCCAACAGTGCACGGAGCGGGAATGAATCAATGTGCCATGCGACCGGGTGAGCGCTGGCTTGCTCTGAGTTCCCGAAAACTCAGGCGGCAGCACAGGATGCTGGGTATAGTCCGAGCACAGCGTCGGCGATCCAGATATCCTCATCCAGGACTTCCCAACGTAAAGCGCGGCCACCGACACGCAACCGGACAGAAGCCAACTGGTCTGGAGTGGCGCGGGCCAGACGAGGATAGAAGGCGACGGGGAAGGAATGCGTCGAACCGTCGCGGAATTTGAGAAAGACCTGCCCATCGCGTGCCATAACCTCGGAAGCGATGATGTCGTGTTTAACCATGAAATGTATTCCAAGACCTGAGGAAATCTTGCCCGTTTTCCTCGACCTAGCCAGCGACTTTCGAAAGTTCATGTTCGGCGAACCCGAAGTTTTCCGCCCGCGAAACAGGCTCCAGCCAGAACTTCGCTGCAAGATCATCCCGTGCGACATGGACGTGCGGTGGTTCGCCCCGGTTCGCGCGAATAAAAATGGAACCGTTACGGGCCTTTTCGCAAAACGGTCGGCATGGCGGGAGTGTGGTGGCGGGTTGCTGGCACGAGCAAGCAGGAAGGCTGGTGTGATCATATGGGGCCCGGCGCGTTATTTTCGACCGTGCTTGGCGGGTCCCGGGGAGCACCTGTGCTCTGCGCCTGATGGCAGACGCCTGTGTCCTTGGCCGACGTGGCGCCGCTGGTCGCGGATGAAATCATGTCGCAGCTTGGCATTGGTCGGGCGGAGTTGCATCCTGCGGACTGATGGAATGGTGGCTTAAGTCGCTCTTGATGCGCTGGGGTTTTGTCCTCAAGCGACGACGACAGGTCATGGTGCGAAAAGCAACCGGCGACCGCACGCTTGATCCGGGGGACTTGATGGCGGCAATCCATGGAACCGATGTCTACGAGGAGTTCGACTTCACCCGGTTCCCTTGCGACTTGCAGGGCTGGGGCGGCGATTCGGCGGCCTTTGCCGAATTGATCAAAGAAGTTCGGCCGTCCTTGGTCATCGAAGTCGGCACCTGGAAAGGAGCCTCGGCCCTGTCCATGGCCGACGCGGCGGCGCGCGAGGGGTTGCCTACCAGAATTGTTTGCGTCGACACCTGGCTCGGGGCCTTGGAGTTCCGCATGGATCTGGCCGATGCCGAACGTTTCGGGGCCTTGGAATGCCTCCATGGTTACCCCCGGGTCTACTACCGCTTTCTGGCCAACATTTGCCATCGCGGACACCAGCAGCGCATCGTGCCCTTCCCCCTGGACTCCGCTTCCGCTGCTCTGTGGTTTATGTCACACGGGGTCAAAGCCGGACTGATCTACATCGATGCAAGCCATGAAGAGGAAGCGGTTTACCAGGATTTGGTCGACTACCGTCAGTTGCTGGCGCCCGGCGGCAAGATGTTCGGTGACGACTGGGATTGGGCCGGCGTGCGCGCCGCGGTCACTATCTTTGCCCGTGATCACGGGCTGACCATTACCCATTGCCACGACAAGTGGGTGCTTGCCGCTGCGGCATAA
Organism: Akkermansiaceae bacterium; assembly: GCA_040881795.1. Lineage (GTDB taxonomy): Bacteria > Verrucomicrobiota > Verrucomicrobiia > Verrucomicrobiales > Akkermansiaceae > Luteolibacter. The sequence continues at coordinate 1,494 of JBBECN010000164.1, read as the reverse complement.
TCTCCAGGGTTCCCGCCTGCGGTCCGGGCCACCCGCTGCTCCGTGCCGCGAACACCCCGCAGCCCCGTCCATTGTCCGCATCTCCGCGTCGCCGCCTCGCCGGCCCCAACCACGGACCGCCCTCGGTTTTCTGCCCCGGGGGCATTGTTGGACAATTGGCAAACTGTCCAACAATGGTTATCTTTTCGCCATGAGTGCACATGACCGCGGACGGGCGCGCATGACCGCGTCCATGGGTAATCATCGCCGGATCGAGATCATCCGTTTGTTGCGCAAACAGCCCTGGCAATGCGTCGATGAGATCGCCGCTGCCTGCAAGATCGACAAATCGACGGCCAGCGAGCATCTGCGGCGCCTGCACGAGGGGGAGATGATCGGGAAGAAATACCGTGGACGCCGCGTTCTCCTCACCGTGACCAAACGCGCCACCGCCATGCTGCGCACGATCGACCTTTTGTGGGATGCTTCGTCCGACTGACTGTTGGACAATTTGCCAATTGTCCAACAGTCGTGCACGGGGTGCGGGCGAGATCCAACGCGGGGAAGGAAGAACGGTGCTGCCTGCGGTGTCCGTTGGAAAATCTTCGGGACAAGTGCACGGGCCGGCCCGGCAGGAACACGGTGATTTGAGCGGACGCGGTGCACCTGGACGAATTTCTCCGGGGAAGCGAAGGGTTCCGGATCGATCGTCGCGGGGCACAAACAAAGGCCGGACCTGGAGATCCGGCATGGCGTGAGCGCGGCGATTCGACTGTTGGACAATTTGCCAATTGTCCAACAGTCCGCCGGAAGGGGTGAGGGGAGTCCGGTGGTGGAGAAGTTGTGCTGGGGGGGAGTTCGTCGGACTGGGTGCGGGGTTGGGTGGCGGTTTGGTCAAGGTTTTGGCGGATGCGGTTTGGCCTACGTGGAGTCCCTCAGAATTTAAAGAGGCTGGATGACTCGGACGGCGTTGGAGCGTGGGGGCAAGTTGCAGGCTGCTTTCGGGCGATCGGCATGTTAGTGGTTTGCCGTGAAATTCACGGTGGTCACTCCCAGTTTCGGCCAACTCGACTGGCTGGAACTTTGTCTCGCCAGTGTTCGCGATCAGGTCGAATCCAGCATGGAGCAGGGCGGGGCCGAAGGTCACGACCATCGAGCCACCAGTGGCGAGACCAGGGCAGCGGCTTTGGGGCTGACCATCGAGCATATCGTCTGCGACGGCGGTTCCCCGGGGATCGAAGACTTCAAGCAGCGCATGCTCGAGCGGTTTCCTGAAAGCCCGAACTACCGGCTGGATTTTGTCATCGGGCCCGATGAGGGCATGTATGACGCAATCAACAAAGGTTTGCGCCGGGCCAACGGGGAGGTTTGTTCCTATCTCAATTGCGACGAGCAGTTCTTGCCGGGCTCGCTAGCCGTTGTCGCGGAGTTTTTCCAAGGGCACGCGGATACTGAAGTGGTCTTCGGTGACACCATCGTGGTCGGCCGCGAGGGCGGACCGCTTTGCTACTGGCG
>JBBECN010000163.1:0-3161 GCA_040881795.1 Akkermansiaceae bacterium | reverse complement strand
CGCGCATGATCGCGGAGGTGGCGGACGGCCCGAAGATCATCGTGGAGAAGAGCACGATTCCAGTGAAGACTGCGGAGGCGATGCTGACGATCCTGCGTTCGAATTCGAATCACGGGAGTTTCCAAGTTTTGTCCAATCCGGAGTTTCTGGCCGAAGGCACGGCGATCGCAGATTTGCAGAAGCCGGATCGCATCCTCATCGGCGGCGAACGCACGCCGGAGGGCGAGGCGGCGATGGAGAAGCTGGTTTCCATCTATGCGCGCTGGGTGCCGCGCGAGCGGATCATCACGTCGAACCTGTGGTCGTCCGAGCTTTCCAAACTGGTGGCCAATGCCTTTCTGGCGCAGCGGATTTCCTCGATCAATTCGATCTCAGCGCTGTGCGAAGCCACGGGGGCAGACGTCGATGAAGTGGCACATGCTATCGGGCACGATTCGCGGATCGGTCCGAAATTCCTCAAGGCATCGGTCGGTTTCGGCGGATCGTGTTTCCAGAAGGACATTTTGAATCTGGTCTACCTTTGCGAGCACTTCCGGTTGCCCGAGGTGGCGGCTTATTGGGAGAGCGTGGTGAAGATGAATGACTGGCAAAAGAGCCGGTTCACGCGCCATATCGTCGAGACGCTTTTCAATACCGTTTCCGGCAAGCGGATCGCCGTGCTGGGGTTTGCTTTCAAGAAGGACACCAACGACACGCGCGAGTCGGCTGCCATCACGGTGGTCCGCGGGTTGCTCGAAGAGAACGCCACGGTGGTGGTCTACGACCCGAAGGTGCCGGCGGACGAGATTCGGCGTGATGTGTTGGGTGCGGGGAAGGCCGACGAGCGGCTAGTGGTGGCCGGCAGCGCCGGGGAGGCGGCGGAGGGGGCTCACGCGATCGCGGTTTTGACCGAGTGGGATGAGTTCAAAACGTTGGATTTCGCCGAAATCTACAGCGGCATGCACAAGCCGGCCTTTGCTTTTGACGGGCGCAATATTTTACCGCGGGCGGAGTTGCAGAAACTCGGCTTCCGCGTTTTCGCCATCGGCAAACCCACATCGAACTGATCATGCGTATTCTTGTCACGGGCGGAGCAGGATTTTTGGGGTCGCACTTGTGCGATCGCCTCATCGGGCAGGGGCACGACGTGCTGTGTCTCGACAATTTCTTCACGGGGCGGAAAAAAAACATCGAGGGGTTGCTGGGGAATCCGCGCTTCGAGTTGGTGCGTCATGATGTGATCGACCCGTTCAAATACGAGGTCGACCGCATCTACAATCTGGCCTGCCCGGCTTCGCCACCGCACTACCAATACAATCCAATCAAGACGACCAAGACATCCGTCATGGGTGCGATCAACTGCCTCGGTTTGGCCAAGCGGGTCAAAGCGCGCGTCTTTCAGGCCTCCACGTCGGAAGTCTACGGTGATCCGACGGTGCATCCGCAGCCGGAGAGCTATTGGGGCAATGTGAATCCGATCGGCCGCCGCTCGTGCTATGACGAGGGCAAGCGCTGCGCGGAGACGTTGTTTTTTGATTACTACCGCGAGAACGGGGTCGATATCCGGGTGGTGCGGATTTTCAACACGTATGGCCCGCGGATGAATCCGGACGATGGGCGGGTGGTCTCGAACTTCATCGTGCAAGCATTGCGCGGGCATGACATCACGGTCTATGGCGAGGGTTCGCAGACGCGTTCTTTCTGCTATGTGGATGATCTGATCGAAGGGTTTCTGCGGTTGATGGAGCAGACGGAGACGGTCGGGCCGGTCAATATCGGCAACCCGGGCGAGTTCACCATGTTGGAGTTGGCGGAGTTGGTCCTGAAGAAGGTGGGCGGCCGCTCGAAGATCGTGTACAAAGAATTGCCGGAGGATGATCCGAGACAGCGTCAGCCGGATATCACGCTGGCGCGGAAATTTCTCAAGTGGGAGCCGGCCGTGCCACTGGATGAAGGGATCGAGAAGACGATCGGATATTTTCGGGGTGAGGTTTAAGACCGGTCTTGGTCTCGCGCGGCGGGTTATCAAAAAAAAGTTCATCGGCGGGCGCGGCCGTGCTCCCTTGGACGGGAAACGGGGTATGAACTCGCGAACGCCCGGTCGTCGCGTCTTTAATACGCCTTGGCGGGCGGGTGGACGAGGACTCCGAGGGTTTGCAGGGCAAGGCGGATATCAAAAGCGAGGGACCAGTGTTTGACGTAGAAGAGGTCGTAGCGGGCACGGCCGCGGATGTCGTGGGGGCCTTTGACCTCGCCGCGGAAGCCTTCGACTTGGGCGAGGCCGGTCACGCCGGGTTTGACATAGCGGCGGCTGCCGTAGAGTTCGTGGAATTTTTCGAATTCGCGCTCGTGGGTGATCATGTGCGGGCGGGGTCCGACGACGCTCATGTCGCCGCGCAGGACGTTGATGAACTGCGGAAACTCATCGACGCTGAGACGGCGCAGCCACAGCCCCCCGGGATAGATGCGGGCATCACCTTCCTGCGCCTGGCGGGCCTCGTCATCGTTGTCTACTCGCATGGTGCGGAATTTGAGGATTTGGAAGATTTTTCCGTTTTCCCCGACGCGAGGCTGGCGGTAGAAGAGGGGGCCGGGTGAGGTGAAGCGCTGGATAGCCCAGACGATGGCCATGAGCGGTAGGACGACGGGTGGGATGATGGCGGCACTGACAACGATGTCGAAGGCGCGCTTGATGGCGCGATTGTAGGTGACGGCCAGCGGGAGTGTCGGGGGCGAGAGCACGGAGAGGCCGCCGAGATCCTGCACTTCGAAACGGCGTCCGTGGCGGCGCGATATTTCCACGGGAATCCAGCAACGGAACCCGCGACGGTCGCCGAGGGCGAGGAGTTGCGTGACAGTTTCGTAAGGGAGTTCGCGCGCGGGGAAAACGAGGAGGTCTGGGCTGCGTTCGGCGACTTTGGCCAGGACGTTGGCGGGCGATTCGTCGGCAGTGATGGTGAGCGGCGGTTGGATCTCAAAAAATTCGTGGTAGCCCTCGATTTTTTCCTGGAGCGAAGCACACCAGTCCGGCGAGCCGATGACGAGGGTGCGGAGTTTGAAGTGTGAGCGGTCGGTGCGGAAAAGGCCGAAGAGCCAATGGCGTCCGTAGCGGTTGGTCAGGTAAAAGAGCGGGTAGGACAAGACGGAGAAGCCGATGAGGAAGACGCGGGAGATGCTGGTGT
>JBBECN010000162.1:0-3162 GCA_040881795.1 Akkermansiaceae bacterium | reverse complement strand
CTCTCCAACGGGGGCGTAGCTCAATGGTTAGAGCAGGCGGCTCATAATCGCTTGGTTGCAGGTTCGAGTCCTGCCGCCCCCAAACGAAATCAAAATATTATGCCCACCTTCGACATTGTCTCCGAAATCGACCGCCAAGAAATCCTCAACGCCGTCGACCAAGCCCAGCGCGAATTAGCCAACCGTTTCGACTTCAAAGGCTCCGAAGCCAAAATGGAAATCGAGAAGGACGGCAACTTGCGCCTCACCGCCGAAGATGCTTCGCGTCTCAAAGGACTCCGTGAAATCGCCGTGGCCAAACTGGCCAAGCGGGACATCGACCTCCGCAACGTCGAACAAAAAGACGCCGACATCTCCCCACTCGGCCACGCGCGGCAGCTCTTCATTTTCAAGCAAGGCCTCGAGGGCGACAAAGCCAAAGAAATCTCCAAGTTCCTCAAAGCCTCCGGCCTCAAAGTCCAATCCACCCTCCAAGACCGGCAACTCCGCGTGACCGGCAAAAAGCGCGATGACCTCCAAGAAGCCATCGCCGCCCTGCGCGGCAAAGACTTTGGCGTCGCGCTGAATTACACCAACTTCCGCGACTGAAAAGTAGCACGGGTATCTTGCCCGTGACGATCGGACATCATCGGCAAGATGCCGGTGCCACCTAAAAAACAGCCTCCGGCGCCTGGGTTGGCACACGCCCGTTCTGCCCTTCTCACGGGCAGGATTCGTCAGGCCTCGAGCACCTTCACACCATAAGCCGCGGCCAAGCGATCGCGGGTCACGAGACGAAGATCATCTACCAACGCCTGTGCGATGAGCATTCGGTCGAACGGATCGCGATGATGCCACGGCAAACGACCGACCGCCTTCGCGTGATTGCTGCGGATTGGCAACTCGACAAACCTTGATCGCTCCACGGAGTCGAACCAGTCGTCCGGCACGTCGAGTTTTCCTCGGGCGCGCTTGATCTCGAGTTCCCACACGGAAGCCGGACTGAAGTAAACACTGTTTTCCGCGGCCGCGATCTCTCGCACTGCGTCCGTAGATAGTTTTTCGGGAGCAGTCAGCGCCCAGAGCAGTGCGTGGGAGTCGAGCAACAGCCTCACTCAATTATTCCGCGACCCGCGGCGTATGGCGTTGCTCTTCGCCGTAAAACCACCGCTCCACCTCTTCGTCGCGGGACCAGCAATCGGGGGACTCTTTCGCCTTGCCGGCCAAAAGCCCAAGAGGACGGGCGCTGCCAACTGCGGCAACCGGCACCAACTGGACCATCGGTTTCCCGGCCTTGGCCACCACGACCATCTCACCGCCTACCGCCTCCTCGATCAGGCGCGAGAGATGGGTTTTGGCTTGGTGGATATTAATCACCTTCATTATGAACTAAGCTTAGTCCACCTCGAACGGAAGTCAAACGCCCGCCAGCACTTCCCGCAAAATTTTGTCAAGTGCCGCCGCAGGGCTTTCGGCCCACGAAATTGGCCGCCCGATCACCAAATGCGTGGCCCCGCCCCGCACAACGTCTGCCGGAGTGGCCGTGCGTTTCTGATCACCCGCATCCGATCCGGCCGGACGCACCCCGGGAATGAAAAGCAGCGGTTCCGGACCGAGTTCAGCGCGAAGCAAGGGCAACTAGAGCGCGCTGGCCACGAACCCGCGCACGCCCGCCGCGTAGCCCATCTTGGCCAAGAGCACCACCTGCTCACCCACGCTTCCTTGCACACCGCAAGCCTCGAGCGTGGCTTGGCTCGAAGTGGTCAGCACCGTGACCCCCAGAATTTTCATGCCGTCACCGGCTTCCGGGCACATTTCGGGTCCGCCGGAAAGATGGATCGTGCAAAGATCGGCCCCCAAATCGCGCGCCGAGCGAACGGCCGAAGCCACCGTGTTGGGAATATCATGCAGCTTCAAATCGAGAAAAACACGCGCCCCGTGCGCTTTGACCGCCTCGACGGCGGCGGGACCAGCCGCGGTGAAAAGCTGCAGGCCCACCTTGTAAAATTGCGCGGCCCCTCGGGGCGATTCATCAACCGCCGTGCATCATCCAGGCACGGCTCATCCAGCGCGACGATGATTTCCGCTTTGCCGTCGCCAGTGCCGCCGTGAATCATGCCTCGGATGCAAATCGCCGCCCCGGCCAAAATCAACCTCAACCTGCGCGTCTGCGGGCGCAACGAGGCCACGGGTTTCCACGACCTCGAAACATGGATGGTGCCACTGACCCTGGCGGACGAATTACGCGTCGAACTGACCAACGCACCCGGCATCTCCCTCACCTGCAGCGATCCCGAACTCGACAACGCTTCCGGCAACCTCGCATGGAAAGCTGCCGACCTCTTCCTGCGGGAAGCAAAACATCCGGGCGGCGCACGTCTTGAGTTGCACAAACACATCCCGCACGGCGCCGGCCTTGGCGGCGGCAGCAGTGACGCCGCTGCGGTGCTCAAAGCCCTCAACGAACAAGCTGCCCATCCACTCACCGAATCCACCCTCACCGAACTGGCCGCGCAACTCGGCTCCGACGTCCCTTTCTTCCTCCGCTCCAAACCCGCGTTCGCGCGCGGCCGCGGTGAAATCCTCGAACCCCGCCCGGCTCCCCAACCACTCGACCTCCTTCTCATCAAGCCCCCCTTCGCCGTCGAAACCGCTTGGGCCTACCGCCAGTGGGACAAAAATATCTCCGTCCCTTCCCGCTGGATCGCCCCACAACTCGACGCCGGACTCGAAATCTTCAACGACCTCGAGCGCCCCGTCTTTGCCAAATACATTATACTTGCCGCGCTGAAAGAATGGCTCCTCGAGCATTCCCTCGTCGCCGCAGCCGCCATGTCCGGCTCCGGATCCTGCCTCTTCGCCATCCTCCGCGACCCGCGCAGTGCCGGCCAACTTGCCGCCGAAACCAAAAGCGAATTCGGCGACACATTTTGGACCGCCCCCTGCCGCACCCTGTAGCGTCGCCGTCACCGGGGACGGTCGTTTTGTCCTCTCCCCAGCGCCACATTCAGCATTGACCCCCACCACCCCGCTCGCAAACCTCCCTCCCCACTCCAGCCGTTCCCATGGAAAACCCCGCTCACTACCCCCCCGGTTTCCGCGCCCGCCGCGGCCTGAACTGGGGCGCTCTCGGCTTCATGTATGCCTCGTATTACATGTGCCGTTACAATTTCCGTTTCGCCG
>JBBECN010000161.1:0-20635 GCA_040881795.1 Akkermansiaceae bacterium | reverse complement strand
CCCGACCACCACAATCATAGCTTAGCCCCTGGCCCGAATTTCGGGGTCCGCCTCACACGTCCGATGCCCTTTTGATTTGCATCAATACCTGCGGAACCGCCCTCGTTGAGGATGATGCACAGCTTCAACGTCTTCGGAGTAAGTCGATCGATATCGTGGATGCGCCTTACCCGGCGGACACCTACCTTTGGCATGCGCGAAAATACAGATTCACTCCCGAAGGGCATCAGTTTGAGAAACAATTGATTTCCGCCGTCAAGGCGATCGTCGATCGGTGGAGATGAGGTTTCAGTGAAGCCAACCGCCTTTGGCGAACTCCTCGGATTTCTCACGGGGAACCGCAACGATATTGCCGTAGGCATACTCCGCATCATCCCTGACGCCATGAGCCGTCACGCCTTCGAGCGTGGGACTGAAGTGAACGTAGTCGTATGCGGAGATCGCACGGAGCACTTGAGCACTCGTCGGCACTCCCCGCTCGACGAGATGGGAGTAATCACCGACTTCGATGGTCACGACCGGGCGCCGCTCCGTTAGAGTCCGATTCAATCCCCCAAGCACCTGAAGCTCGGCACTCTCGGCATCGATCTTGATGACATCGGGAACGATGCCGATTTCGCCGAAGAATTCGTCGAGCGCGACCGCACGAACTTGAAATGGAGTGGCCTTGACGAAGGGAGCAGATTCGTGAAGTCGGCGCTCGCCAATGGAATTGAACGCGGAATACAGGGGGCCGTAGTCCTGAAGTGTGAGCGTCGCTTCCTTCTCCCATGCGGCCACCTGATGAACGGTCACCTGTCGGCGGCTCTTGAGATTGTTATATAGACGCCACGAAGTGCGCTCCGAAGGTTCGATCGAAACCACGCGTCCGGTCTCACCGACACGATGTGCGGCGAGCAGGCTGAAATAGCCGAAATGAGCCCCCACATCAACGAAGGTCTGCCCGGGTTTGAGATAACGATGGAAAAATGCGGAAAGCTCCACCTCGTAAACTCCGTGGATGAAGATCTCTGACGAAACTGTTTCCCGGATGTCCACCTCCATGGCTCCCCCCCAGAACGTCGCCGCGATCGCCACATGAGGAGCATGGTAGTTCGCCGCCGCTGATTGGCACGCATGCCAGCGGCCAAGCGCGCCGGACGATCGAAGCGTTTCGAGTTCCGCGACACGTGCCGCTCCCGCGAGGAGTGCTTCATGGGCCTCCGTATCATGAGTGCCGGTTTGATCGTTCATGGGAATGTGGGAAGTTTTTGATTTTCATGAGATGAAGTTTGTCCGAAATCTAATCGAGCATGGTCATCCAGCGGGTATTGACCAGTGATTCCCTGACCTCGTCATAGTTCTCGATCAAGTCGGAAAGCGGAAAGTCGCCTGTTTTCAACAAAGGGGACTCCACTTCGATTCTTGGCACATCCAGGAAATCGAAGGTTTGCTCGGCGGCGGTCATCGGCCTGTGCTCGAAGTCTTCATATTCCAGATAGAGGTGCCCGTTCGCCAAGGCAAAATCCCGGACCGCGAGGCGTCGGGTTTCGGAGATCTCTAGCAGGTCTGCGAGTGATGCCTGGAACCTTGTGAACTCATAGGACCAGTCCCTGAGCTTGTCATCCACATCCAGCCTTACCTTATCGAAATTCACTCCCTTCAACTGGTCCGCATGCGTCACGTTCTTATACTGGCACCTGAGGATGGAGACATGCCGCCGCAGGATGTTCCTTCGCGTCAGGAACATGAACCTAGCGTCCGGTGATCCCGACGAGACTTCTCTGACCAACGAGGGCAGATCGCAATCGAGATTCATCGAAGATAACTGGTTTAACTTGATTTCAAATCCGACATACAGTTGGTCTGGCTTCACGATCGATCTTCGGGTTTCCGCAACCTGCTTGATGAATTTGTTTAGGTCAGGCAGGCGGATCTCGGAGGCATCCCGTCTTGCCTCAAGCTCTGAGTTAACGAATTCGCGGGAGATCCAGGCGCCCTTCGTGAGGATCTCGTTAAAATGCACGATTGCCGGATGTTGGTCGAGGAGACTGGCAAGCACGGTGCTGCCGCAACGGCCCTCATGAATCATGCAAAAGTAACGTTTATCGGCCATGATCTGGGTTGCCTATCTCAAGCATTCTGATAGCGGGCGTGGAGATCCCACCAGTCGTATCCACGTTCGGTCCGGGCGGCTAGGTCGCGATGGTGCGCGGCAAGCCGGGTTCTCATGTCCTCCACACCAATCCAACCGCCATCCAAATCCCTGCCGAAGGGGCCGCTGGATCCGGAGGCGAATGTGTGGCTGACGTTTGCGCCTTCCGCGGTCGGCAAGGGTAGTATCACCTCAGGGACCACCGATTGCTCGACGAGCTGGAAGGCCGTGTAACCGGCAGTCACCAGCGCCTCGAAGTCTCTCAGCTCACCGTTTTCAAATGAAACGTAGCGTGGCTTGACGGGTAACTTCAGAATCCCGTCCACCACCAACCGGTCGAATCCTTCGATATCGATCTTACAGTAGTAAGGCACGCCGAATGCTCTGAAGAAATCCTCGGGACGAGCGGTCCTGACTTTCACTTCCACCACTGGATGTCCGCGCGAGGCGATGTCCCGATCAAAGCTACTCCACTCGCTGATGCTCTTGTTGATGAAAAACGAGAGCACCCCGCGTGCGGGTGCGACGCCTATATTGCAAACCTTCAGACGGCTTCCGCCGATGGTATCCTTGAAGCGGACTGCCGCAATCGCGCAAAGCGTGGGATTGGCGTCCACCGATACCACGCGGAAGCCCTTCTTGAGGTAAAAGTCAGTGTCGTCGCCGTTGTGCATTCCGAAGTCGAAAATGAGATCCTCCTGCAGGGTCGCGAGCAATTCGTTCTCCACCGGCAGGTCCGGCAGCACCGTATCCGGCAGCGGGAGGTCAGCCCCCGAAGATTCCGATGATTCTAAGACCCAAGAGCCCGATGCATGCAGGGAACTCACCTCGGTGAACATTACCTCCAGAGGCCAGTCCAGCTGTCGAACGCCATCGATTTCCACGGTGATTGCGGCGGGGCGGATCACCAGTCCGATCTGCGCCTGATCACCTCCCAGGGACACATTCTGGGTAAACTGGTCGAGCCACTCGCCGTCGATGCGTTTGGAAAGGACGATCTCCTGCTTGTGCCAGTCAATGCCAAGGTAGAGGACGATGTCATTGCTTCGCGAGTGCAGGGCGATGTAGGTATCCTGTCCGCCAGCGGAGGCTTGGGAATCGAGTTTCAAAGCAAGTCCCCGTGGACCGAAAGCAGGAAATTGGAGGAGGATGCGGTGGCCGGTCGCAGAGGCCTCCGCCTCATGGGGTGGAGGATTCATCAATTTGGAGATCGTTGGGGTTGCGTTTGGATCGTGCCCATAGAATCAAGGATCGAATTAATTCGGGAGGAGAATGTGTGATTTTCGAGCGCATATCGGTGACGTGCGAGAACACCGGCGATTCCCATCTGCTCAAACCTCTCAAGGGCTCGCTGATGCGCGGAGACCACGCTGGACGGATCCTTCATACGGAATCTCAGGATTGGCAGCGACTCTTGAAGTTCGGGAGGGATTACTTGGTCGAGATCCGCAATTTCCACGGGAACCAGGGGGATTTGGCCTGCGAGCAGCGCATCGAAAACCCGTTGTGACAGGTCGTTGCGCAGTGGCAATACCAGCGAGGTTTGATAACCGCACCACTCCGCGAAACGGTCCTTTTCCGAACGACCGAAGTAGGCGTGGAGATTCGCTTCGGAAAGGATCGTGAGGGCGTGTTTGGACAGCATTCCCATCACCTTGTGGAGGAATTCCGTCCTCGCCGGCTCGAAGGTGTATTCCACAAAGCCGCCGTACAAATCGGGATTTCTCGGCTTCGCGGCGAACTCCTCAAACCATTGTGCGGCGTCCTGCCTTGCCCACTGCGTGACGCAGAGCGGCATGTGTCCACCGAAAATCGATTGGTCATTGCGCAGGTATTCGCCGTAAAGCGCGTGGCCGGGAAGGATCACGTCCACCGCTTCGGCGGCCTCCTGGTTCTCGAAGAGATGGTGGTGGTTGTCCCAAAACCACGCGGCGATCAACCGGTCAGGATTGATCTGGCGAAGGTAGCCGATGGTTTTGACGTCGCTGAGCACGTGTGCCAGCATGATGACGGCGTCCGCCCCGGCGATGCGCGGATCCTTCTCGTCATCGCCGAGATAACAGGTCACGCCGTGGTTGTTGCAGAAAAGATCGAGCTCGCGCTGGATGGATTTGGAGAAAATCTTGCCTAGTCGCTTGGTGAGAATGCCGATGGTCGCCCCCTTCTTCTGTTTCAGGAACGCCACCTTGCGTTGGATACGGTGGCTGCGCTCTTCATCCGGGACGAGCGTGTAATGCCGGCTGCGCACCATGGCCTGTTCCTCGATGCAATCCACGAGATTCGCCGTTTTCTGAGACTCATGCTTGCGGAAGAAAGCGAACGGCCAGTCCACGACTTCGAGTATGGCTCCTGCCTTGGCGAACCTCACCCATAGGTCGTAGTCCATGGAGTAGTAAAGCGACTCGTCCAGTAGGCCTACCGTATCGAGGATGCGCTTACTGAAAAACACCTCAGGCTGGTAGAAATAGTAACCCTTGAGCCAGTATTTGAAAATTCGGGCCAACTGGGGGGCGTTGAAATCCGAGTTTCGCGCGGCGGGCCGATTGAAGAGCATCAACTGCCGATCGTCGTGCTCGATGCAGATTCCGGCGATCACATCCGCCTGGGTTTCCAGCCACTTGAGGGCGGTGGTGTGGAGCGTGCCGGGCGCGTACATGTCGTCGCTGTTGATCCATGCCACGAGTTCTCCATCCGCAAGACGCAGGCCTTTGTTGATCGCTTCGGTCTGTCCCTTGTCCGACTCGATAATCAGGTGGTCGAGTCGATCCCGGTATCGTTCAAGCACCTGCGGCGTGTCGTCCGTGGAATTGCCATCCACCACGATGTATTGGAGATTGGGATAGTCCTGATTGAAGACGGATAGAATCGTTTCTTCGATGAAACAGCCCTGGTTGAACGACGGGGTGATTACCGTGATCCGCGGCCAGTGGGTGACGCCTTCCGGCAGGGTGAAGCGCTCCATATTCATGGGCAGGGCAGGCCATGGCACGCCCCGCACATGAGGCCAGCGGGTCGAGAGCGACTTCAGCGGATAGTGGCGGCCGATGCGCTTGAAGAGTTGTCCCGCCTTGGCGATATCCCCGAGTCCCGCCCACAGCCAACCCGCGTTCCAAGCGACGCTGCGTGCATCAGGATCGACCATCAACGCGGCCTCGTAGCTCAGCATGGCCAGCGCCTCGTTCCCTTGGGTGGCGGCGGTGGTGCCGGCGCAGTTCAACGCGTCGGCCGCCTGTTCAGGGCCAAGACCGGGATTCATCAGGGCATGGTGGATCCACCACTGGGAATCCCGCGGATAGCAGTGGCGCAGGCAAACGGCCAATTCCTCGCGGTCATAGTCCAACTTGGTGATGAGGGAGTGCGCGAACTCGCAGGCGCGATCCGAATCGAAACGAACCAATTGTCGGATGACGTCGTGCGCGAGCGACCGGTCGTTCTGCGAGAGGTCGAGCCGTTCGATTAGATCGATAAATTTTGCCTTCAGTTCGGACGGCAGGTAGCGCACGTCCATGCTTGCCATGCAGAGGCACTGGAAATTGAGATACTCGCGAAGGGTGTTTTCCCCCGTCTTGAGCGCCAATCGTCCGGCGACATCAGAATCCAGGGTCTGCCAGCCGACGCGGTCGAGTGCGACGGTGTAGTAGCCGGTCCGGTCATTCAGGTCGCAATGCCTGACCATTTCCAGGACCAGCCGGTTACTCCAAACATCACGTCTTTCCACGGCATCGATCGCCGCCAGAAACACCACGAAATTGTTTTCCAACAGCTCATCGATGGAGCAGCGCGCAGCGCGGGAACCTTTATCGCTTTTCTGAGAGGCGATCACCGGTGAGCCTTGCCCGACGGTGAGCTTGTGTCCGCCGTTGATCCAGAATAGGTGGAGGAAGCGTGTCCCCACACTGTCAGTGGAGGCGGGGCGGAGGAATGAGAAATCTGGGGTAATCGGTCGCTCGGATTCCGCGAATTTGTATTCGAAGGAAACCTCCTCACCGCTGAATCCATCAAGCCAGCCGGAGGTGAAAAAGTAATTACCGAACCGTCCCATCGATTCGACCCGCAGTTCTCCGGCAGGCAGGGGGGGGCGAACGGCGGACTTGATGAATTTCATGGAGAGTTTCATTACGAATATCCTTCGAAAACGGCTGCCCGTTTATCGGGGGAAGTGGATAGGAGGTGTTGTTCGCAGGCCTCGGTTTGTCAAGCCGGATTCAGGAACCGCCCGCAGCGGATCCGGATAACGGAGGGGCAGTTAGAAAATCTTCGAGAAGGGCTGGAATTTCGTTGAGAGTCAGGTGGAGAGCCCGGGCTTGCAGCGCCGGGCTGGCCGCGTGGAGGATTCCGGCAAGCTGCGAAATTGCGTGGGGTTTGAGCGGTTGATCGCTCACGAAAACGGGCAGCAATCCCGGGAGCAGGCCAATCGCGGGCAGATGGGCCTGGTCCTCACCAACGACCAGCGCGGCTGCTGGAATGCGGGAATCCGGCGGAGTGGAAACGAGCAATTGGATGAACTCGTGGATGAACCCATCTCTCAGTTTCCAGCTCTGCCCGGTGTGGCCGGTCCGGATGAGTGGATCCTCCGGCATTTCGATGGATTTGGGGGCGAAAGGACGGCCAAGCCAGTAAAACGCAAGATTGGCACGGATGATGGTTTCCAACAATTGCACGTGGTTTCTATCAGCGATTAGATAGAGAATCAGAGGGCGCGTCTCCGTCGCGATCCGGGGTTCCCACTTGGGGTCCGATATCGGCTCCCAGCGGCCGGGGACGGATCCTTCGAAAAGGTGGTTCGCGTCGATTCGCGCGCGAACTAGGTCACGGGCGCGGACCAGGTGCCGCTGCCGAGGAATGGGGCGGTCCGGGCGGGAAACCGGATTTTTAAACAATTCCACAGCGGCTGGCGACACCTTGCGGATGAAAAAATGCGGCAGCTTGCGAATGACCGGAAGGTGGTCGTTGTAAAAGACATAAGGTCGTCCCGACGGCCCCAGGTGATGGAACATCAACTGCAGGTCCGCGATCTCGCTCTTGGGCACGACCTTGGCGATGACCGTCTGGAAAAACGATTCGTCGGGAATCCAGGTGGAACGGAAAAATCTCGGGACCTTCGGGTGTTTTGCAATGAGATCTAACACCTTTCTGCAGGTGGACCAGCGCAGGGTCCACCATTGAGAGCCCATGTGCGGGGCCAGATTGAGCGGCATCCGCCGGCGGATCTTCAGCTTGCGCTGCCAGCGGACCAACCGGTCGAAGGACTCGCGGCTGGTGCGGAAGTTGAACGGGAAGAAAAACCTCAGCCGCTCCCTTCCCAGACCGCCCTTGACCCATGGCCGCTGGGTGATGTCGCAGCATTCGACGAAATCGAGATTCGGGCTGCGGCGCAGAAATTCTTTCAAGTCATCGATCGGCCGGATGGGGAAATCCGCACCACTCATCAAGTGGATGTAATCCGGGGGATCCGGCATTTTCGCGAACTCGCGCAAGGCCAGCAGCACCGCTTCCACCAGGCTCCATTCGCCCCATACGCAATGGACCTTGGAGATAACCTGGATCCGGTCTGGATGTTCTTCGGCGAGTTGCCGGACGGCCTGCTTGTCGGCGGCGGAGGCGCTGGTGTCGAAATGGATGACCACGCGGTTGCCCTCGGACGCGAGGATGTCGGTCAACCGGCGGATGGCCGTAGGTTGGTTGTGGGCGAGTATGATGAATCCCAAATTCATGGAAGGCGGTGGACGGGCCCAATCATTTCCAACAGCCTGCGGTCATGAGATCGGCATCGATCAGGGACTCGGGTCCCTCGTATTTCGCGGAGAGTGCGGAGTGGAGTGAGTAGTCTTCGGAGTGTTGCAGATGATCGAGGTATTTCTGATATTCCCCCGAGTCGCTGTAGTGATTTTTGAGCCGGATGGCGTGGTCGATTTTCTCGCGGAACGAAGAGACGAACTTAAAATGCAACAGGGCACCGGTCGGTTCGTGAAATTTCCGATGCGCGTGGTTGAGCAGGGCCGGATAGGCGACATGGGTGCTCAGGTAATAGGCGTATCCCGGCTGCCATTTGATAAGTGGGGTCTTGTTGATCGAGGGTGCCGCGCTGAAATCCGCGGCGTTAAAAGCGCGCAACCGCGGCCCTCCGCGCATCCAGGTATCTCCATGGCCACCCTTGGTGGCATAGTATCCCACGCAGTCAAAGTAAGGCGCATGGGCAAGGGGGGAATCACCCGCAGGAACATGCGCGTTGGCGATGGGTCCCTCGGGATACATATCCACCAACAAGGTGAACAGGGAGGGCTTTTCGGAATCGTCGAGGAAGGACAGGAGCTCGCCGTATGAACGCTGCCCCATGAACGGATGGACAAAAAACTCATCGAGATCCACGGTGAGGACCCAATGACCGATGGCATACGCCGAGAGTAGGGCATTCATCCAGTCCACCCCGAAGCGGGTGGCGGCGTAGGCTTCGTCGGTGTGCCAGAGCGAGACGTCGGACTCGTTGGCGAAAAGGTCCGCCATCGGCGGGTCGGACTGGTTATCGACGAAGAGAAAATGGTCGATGCCGAGATTGCGATAGTATTCCAGGAAGTAAGGAATGCGGGCATTTTCGTCCCGCCCCATGGTCATGAGCAGCTTGGCTCCGGGCTTGATCAGGTGGGTCCGATCATAAATCGGCTTAAGATGGTTGGCGGAACGGGCCGCGCGGCGCTTCATGTCCTTCACCACCGGATGCCAATACAAACGCCGCTTTCTTTGCTGGATCTGGTCAATGAATTGGGCGACCGGTGACATTTTTAATTTGCAGAGATGGTAATCGGTGAGTGAGCGGAGACGCTGGAGGTTTTCAGAGATGAGTCGAGTCTAAACTCACCTGCAATGGCTTGGAGATAGCGGACTTGGAGGTCGACGGGGTGGCCGGTCGGGACGCAGTCCCAGGCGATTTTTTCCAGATCGAGCAGGGCCCGTTGCCAGAGGCAGCTCTCGATTTCGGCGGGTGAAAAAGCGGATTTCCCGAATTTCCCGATGTAGTGAATTTGACTGCGGATGACGACGGTGCGGTTCTCCAGTTCGAAGGTGGGATTGCGCGCGAGATTGCCACCGAGACGGTGAAACACCCGGCTTGATGGTGCCGCCACACATCGGAATCCCTCGGATAGCGCCCTCAGGACGGCGTCGGTTTCTTCCAGGAAATAGCGATAGAAGGGATCGAATCCGCCGATTTGATCGAGGACGGATCGCCGGAAAGCCATGTTGCAGCCGGTGGCGGTTAGAAACGCCCGGTTTGAGCCGAGTTCCTCAATCTTCGCTCGTGCGGCAGGGGCGTCCTCGAACCAAGTCGCCCCGCCAAGCCTGTCTGCCACCACGTATTGGTTCAGGAATCGCCTTCCTTCCCCATCCAAAACAAAGCCTGCCGAAACGCCGGTTTGCGAGTCATGCTCCAGCGGCTCTAACAGCGAATCCAGCCACCCCTCGGCGGGAGACGCATCATCGTCGATGAATGCGACGTGGCGCCCGTTAGCCGCCTGCCATCCCAAATTCCGTGAAATTGCCAGATTCCGCTCCGCGCAATGGATCAACCGGCAAGGCAGGGTGGAGCGGTGGATCACTTCCTCGCTGTCATCACCGGTGGGACCGAGAACAACGATTAGCTCATCCTGATCGGCATCCCACGATTTCCTCATGGCCTCCAGTGTCAGCCTTAGGTCATTGCCACGGTCCACCGTATTGATCACGACCGAACATCGCCGGGTTGGGCTTTCATGCCTCGAATATGCTCCGGCTGGGGAGCTCAATGCTGGGGGTTTACCCATCCATTCTTCCAGAGCCGCCCGGAATTCACGGCCGCATTCATGATCCATGAGCTTCCGAATGAACCCATCGCGGGCGGGGCTTTGGATCAGCCCGCGAAACCGCTTCCGGTGCACCCGCTGCAGCCGGTTGATTCCGGCGAATCCCCGACACAGCTCCAACATGCGCCCCAACCGTCGGCGACTCGGAATGCCCAGAAGGTCGATTTCAGACATGGCCGGTTCCTACAGGTTCGCCTTGGTCCGATGGATGTTGGAAAACAGGATGACGCTTCCTGACGAATGGTGTTCGTCGTAGTGAAAGTTCCTAGCGGAAAACATGTCGAACAAGCGCTTGATACCGCTGCGGCCAACGACGTTCTGGTGGATTTCAAGCAGCACTTTCTGTACCCCTTTGAGGTCAGCATGCTCAAAAAGATCAATCTCCCCACCTTCGATATCGCAGATGATCAGAGAGGGACGAATCCTCTCGATCGTGGCATTTAAATTGAAAACAGGCACCTCCACCCGGGTCCGATCACCCGCACCGGGATTCAAGGATGATGCCCAGAAATCCGGATGAACGTAGAACGGGACGGTTGCGGAACTTGGGTTGTGCATGAGCACACCGGTATTGATCGTGACGTTTTCGATACCGTTGAGAGTATGAAGGGCGTGAATCATCGGCCTGAGATTCGGGTTGGCCTCAAAAACCTCGATACTGCGGGTGTTCGGATTGAGAGCCGCGATCGAAGAGATGAATCCGATACCGCCTCCGATTTCGAGGATCACCTCACCCTTTTCAATCAGCTTTCCCAGTTGGATCGCCTCGTTGGTTTCGTATCGACCGATTTTGATTTTTTCGATGATTTTCGGGGAGATGATGCCATCGATCAGGGGGATTTTGATGCCTCTGTGGAGGAGAATTTCTGGATTCATGAAGGTGGGTGGCTGCGCCTATTTTGCATGGGTGATGAGCGACCCGGTCTCACCCATTGGAAGGGGAGAACTCTTGGGGAGCTCGGCCGGGCGAGCGCTTCAGGCGAAAAAGTCATTGTGAAACGAAGGTGGCCACTGAATTTTGCAGCGGCCTGGGACGTCGAAGCATCGCTGCGAGAGCGTTCCGCGGCCTTGGCTCGTCTGAAGAAGGAGATTGGTGAAATTGCGGACTCTATGGCCTTTTGGCTTCTCGGAGTGGTTCCAGAACGAGTCCAGCCCGCCCTGATACGTCAGATCGACGAGATTATAGACCGCTGTGCCCAGCGTGATGACCGGCACATGGTGGACCAGTCCGGAAATGCCGACGGAGCTGTTGATGTTCACGACGCCGCGGGAATTCGCCAGAAGGGTGGGAAGGTGAACCCGGTCCACATACAGGACCCGGCCTCCACCGAGGCGATAATCGAGTCCGGCGATCAAATCCATGTAGTCTTTGTAGCCACGATCCATCGGGTGGACCTTAAAAACGAGCTTGGTGTCAGCCGGCGCATGGCGCTCGAAGGAAGCGACTACCTGCTTGATGAACTGCTCGATGGAGTGGAAATTCGAGCACATCGTGATCTGGGTATCACTGTGGACCTGCAAGGGAACGGCGTAGTAATTGCCAGACATCTCCCCGGCGAAAAGCGGGTCCAGTTCACGGTCCCGACTGCGTTCGATGAACCGCCAGAGATGGATCACGCCGTGTTTGAAATGACTCCACAGCTTCATTTCACGCTGGTCCACGAAGTTCGGAAACAACGGCGAGGTGACCCGGCTGAGGAAAAAATTGGTGCAGAATGCGACTAGCTTGGCCGGAGTGCTGACCTGGCAAAGTTCCGGCGGTGTCTCGACCGGCCTCGGATGGGGGCCACCGGCGAGGAGCTTGTCCCAGGCTTTTGCCATCGTCTGCAAGGGTAGCGTTTTGCGGCTGAAAACCGTCACGCAGTTCGGCCGGATCAGCCCCAATTCGAACACGTAGCACCCGAGATCCAGCTCGGCCGCCAGTCCCCATGCCACTTTGTTGTAAGGCCGGTAATGGTTGTAGAGGAAGAGCGTGTCATACTCCTCGGTGCGGATCAATTCGCGCAACCAGACATCGAAGTCCTCGAGCGGAGCACGGAACATGTGTGTCCGGACCCCACGTAACTTGTAAATTAAATCTGGCGCGCAAAAAAACACTTTGCCGACCTCATGACCCGCATCTTTCAAATCCAGAGCCAGCCGAGACATCCCCCCCTCCCAGTCCCCTTGCACGATGAGCACTTTGCGCTTTTTCAGCGGTTTCGGCTCGTCTCCCGTGATTTCACTTCGCTCCACCTGAGCTTGGATCCCGGAGAGAGGATTCTCAGCGGTCGGATCCAGACGAAAATCTTCGAGGAATGGAGAAATCAACATGCTGGGTATCTATCAAGACGTTGGTTTTTATTCATCGATTCCGAATGGAAGATCTTGCTGGGTAAGCACGAGTGGCACTGACCTCGGCCGATGCTATAAATAAGGATTATCCAGTCAACTCTCAAAAGGCTCATGATTGAGGCAACATAGCCGGATATTTCATTCAATCGATTTTGCACAATATGGATTTTTCTCCCAATTTTGGAACCCGCGGCCGGGCAGCGCCTTGTGGTCGACGCTCCGAACCATCCCTCCGGAAAACACTTGCCACACCGGGGGAACCGTCGCTATCCCCTATCGCCGCAGCACGGATTATTGTGATTTGTGTCGATCACTGAGCCTGTTGGAAATTTCGTAGCCCCATGACCAAACCGCCCCGCTTGTTGCTGCATATCGGGATGCACAAGACCGGCAGCACCAGCCTCCAGCGGTTCTTCGTCCGCAACCGGGCGGTTCTGGGATGCCTGGGGATCGACTATCCGAAGGCTTTCGACGCGAATGGCCAACTCTTGCCGAAGCATAACGATTTGTTTCATGCGATCTCGCACGAGAAGGATTTCGGCAAGCCGCACCCGGCGCTAGGACCCTCGGCGGCGCGGGTGGAGAAGCTCGCCTGTCAAATCGAGACGAAGCGGATCACGGTGGTGAGCGCGGAAGGATTGTCCGGCGAGAACCCGGCCTTCGCCAAAGCGTTCGCGCCGTTGCGTGGGCGCATCGATGTGCGTGTTATCTGCTTTCTCCGGCGGCAGGACGAGTGGGCGAAGTCGTTCTACAAACAAATGGTCCAGAGCCGTGAAGTGCGCGAAGGCCGGAATTTCGAGGAATTCATCGCGGCACACAGCACCCGCGAGCATCTCAACTACTTCCAACTCCTTGACTGGTGGGCAGACGCGCTCGGCGACGAATCGATTCGGGTGGAAATCTACAAACCGGATACTCGGGTCCTGCCTGCTTTTCTCAAAGCGGCCGATTTGTCGAAATCATTGGCGCTTTTGCCATTCGGCAACGGAGTCCAAAACCGCAGCCCCGTCTCCGGCTTCGTCGAACGACTGCGAGCCGCCAATGTGGCGGGACAGGAGCGGCCGGTTCCGAACGATACCGACGAGGACAAGCCCTACTTCACCGCCGAAGCATGCGCCAAATTCATGAATGCGTTCGAGGCGGGAAACGAATCGATCCGCGCCCGCTTCCGGCCGGATCTGGTGCGTCTTTTCGACTGAAGCCTACCAGCGGATCGCAGCGGCGGCCCAGGTTAGACCCGCGCCGAAGACGACGAGCACGATGTTGTCGCCGCGCTTGAAAGCACCGCTGCGATTGGCCTCGTCGAGGGCGATGGCGACGGCGGCGGCGGAGGTATTGCCGTATTTGTCGAGATTGACGAACACCCGCTCGTTGGGGACCGCGAGGCGGTCGGCGATGGCGTCAATGATGCGCAGATTTGCTTGATGGGGGATGACGCAGGCGATGTCTTCGGCGGTCAGGCCGGCGCGCTCGATGACTTTTTCCGCCGCTTCTTTCATGCGGTTGACGGCGTGTTTGAAGACCTCTTTGCCCATCATGGTGAGGGTGTAGAGGTGGTCGTCCGCATTTTCCTTGGTGATCGGGCAGGCCGAGCCGCCACCAGGGATGTTGAGAAGATGGGTGAGGGAGCCGTCGGTGCCCATTTCGGTGGCGAGGATGGCGCCTTCGCCGGGTTCAGCGCAGCGTAGGACGGCGGCACCGGCCCCGTCGCCGAAGAGCACGCAGGTGGTGCGGTCGTCCCAGTTGGTGACGGCGGAGAGTTTCTCGGCACCGATGATGAGGGCATTTTTGAAAGCGCCGTCGGAGATGAGGCGCTTGGAGATTTTCATCGCATACAGGAAGCCCGAGCAGGCGGCGGAAATGTCGAAGGCGACGGCTTTGGTCGCACCGAGAGCCTGCTGCACATAACACGCCGTCGCCGGGGTGGGGGTGTCCGGGGTGATGGTGGCGATGATGATCAGTTCGATGTCTTCCGCAGCCATACCCGCCTGCTCGAGCGCGCGGCGGGCGGCATGGGTCGCCATGTGGGAGGTGAATTCCCCTTCGGCGGCGATGCGGCGCTCCTTGATGCCCGTGCGGCTGACAATCCATTCGTCACTGGTGTCCACGAGGACGGCGAGCTCGGCGTTGGTGAGAATTCTCTCAGGCAGATAACTGCCTGTCCCGGCAATACAAACTTCGATGGCGGACGTCGCTTCACTCATGCAGGCGGGAGATTGGAACTGACGGGCAGTCCCCACAAGCGCCAATTTGGATGTCTGCGAGGTATCGTCAGACCTCAGCGGCGGTCCCCGCGGCAATCGCCGCCAATGCGGCCTCAATGCGTGGGTTGACGCGGGTTTCCACCGTTTCAAGCCCCACCCGGATCGCGTTGCGCACGGCGAGCGCGGAGGATGAGCCGTGGGCGATGATGACCACCCCATTCACACCTAACAGCGGGCTGCCGCCATAGGTTTCGTAGCTGCTTTTTTCCTTGAGCGCTTTGAAGGCCCCGTTGGCGAGCATCGCTCCGGCGATGCGCAGCGGGTTGCCCTTGATCTCGGTTTTGAGCCATTTGGAAACCGCTTTGGCCGTCGCTTCGATGGTTTTGAGCATGATATTGCCGACGAAGCCGTCGCACAGCACCACATCGAGTTCGGTCTCAAACAGGTCGCGGCCTTCGACGTTGCCGACGAAATTGATGCCCGGCGTTTGTTTGAGCAGCTTGAAGGTTTCCTTGGTGAAGGCGGTGCCTTTTTCATCTTCCTCGCCGTTGGACATGAGTCCGACTTTGGGGTTTTTCACTCCCAAAACCCCTTTGGCGAAGGCCGTTCCCATGATCGCGTAGGCGACGAGATGCTCGGGTTTGGCCTCGGGGTTCGCTCCGGCATCCAGAATGTGGCAAATCCCGTATTCGTTGGGCAGCGCGGAGGCGATGCCCGCACGATCCACGCCGGGAAGTGTGCGGAGTTTCAAGGTCGCGGCAGCCACGGCGGCACCGGTGTTGCCGGCGGAGACGAAGGCATCCGCCCGCCCGTCCTTGACCATGTCCATCGCGATGCTGATCGAAGAATTTTTCTTTTTCCTCACGGTTTTCGCACCCGGCTCGGCCATGCCGATGGTCTCCGGAGCGTGCTGGATGCTCACCCGCGGATCCGTGAGATCCAGCCCCTGTTTGGCGCATTCCATCTCCAGAACCGCTTGATCTCCGACGAGATACAAATGCTGCAATTTTGGATAGTATCGCAGGGCATCGATGGCTCCTCCGATGTTCACAGCGGGGGCTTGGTCCCCACCCATGGCGTCTAGGGCGACTTTCATGAAGCTATTTTAAAGATGCGGATTCGGGGAAAGAAAACAGATACGAAAAATAACCGCCCAAGGGATTCCCTGAGCGGTGATTTGAATTTCGATTCACGTCGAAGGCCTCAGAGAGCTTCGACGTCGAGCACTTGGCGATCGCGATAGTAACCGCAAGACGGACAAGCGATGTGCGATGGCACTTTGCTTCCGCACTCAGGGCAGCTTTTGAAGATCGGTGCACGCCAGCGGGTTGCGCCACGGCGCATTTTTTGACGGCTTTTGGATTGGCGGCGCTTTGGTACGGCCATGGTCTTAAGTTAGTTAGGGTTGGTCCTTGAGGTCCTTGAGAATGTCGAGAGCAGACCAACGGTCATCACTCTCGGCGCGGGGCGGAGTGGGTAGCCCATCTTCCGCCGACTTGTCCACTGATAAATATCGGGAATCGATTTCACATTTCTGCGGCACGTCTCCTTCCTCGCATCTTGGGTCCACCGGAAGGTTGATCAAAACCTCTTCGCGCATGGCATCCGTAACATCGAGTTCACCCTCTCTTTCGATCTCGATGGAGACGGCCGCGTTTTCCAAGACAATCGTTTGAACAAAAGGATGCAAGGTTCTCACGCAGGTGAATTCAAACGGCGCGGAGAGGGATCCGGTCAGCAACAATTCCGAGCCGAAACGCTGCGCCCAAACATCGTAGATCAGCGGCCCGACTGGCTGCGCGTCATCGTCCGGCAGGTCGAAAATTTCTTTCGGTAATTCACCAGAAAATCCCTTTCCCTCCTCTGGAAGACCGGTCAGATCGATCGTCAAACGTGTTTTCATGGCCGGAATGTAACTGCACATGGCCCGTCGCCAAGCCGCAATTTATCGTCGAATTTCGCACTGGCCAGCGGGGTATTGGTCATTAGTTTTGCCCCCACCATGACGATTGATATTCCCTTGCTCGCCCGCATTTGTGAAGCCCCCGGTGCCCCTGGCTCGGAAAAGGAAATCCGGAAACTCGTGCTCGCCGAACTCAAAGGCCTCGCCGACGACATCAGCGTGGATAACATGGGCAATGTCATCGCTCTGAAAAAGGGTAAATCCTCCGCCAAAAAGTCCATGGCCGCCGCCCACATGGATGAAATCGGCTTCATCGTCACCCACATCGACGACAAGGGCTTCGTGCGCTTCAACCCCGTCGGCGGATTTGACCCCAAAACGCTCACCTCCCAACGCGTCATCATCCACGGCCGCAAGGACATCATCGGCGTCATGGGCTCCAAGCCCGTCCACATCATGTCGCCCGAGGAGAAAAACAAAAACGTCAAAATCACCGACTTCTTCATCGACACCGGCATGCTCAAAAACGACGTCGATAAAATTGTCGCAATCGGCGATTTCGTCACCCGCCACTCGCCACTCATCGAGCTGGGCGACTGCGTGAACGTGAAATCCCTCGACAACCGCGCTTCCGTCTTCGTCCTCATCGAGACCCTCCGCGAGCTCAAAAAAGCCAAGCGCAAGCCCGCTTACGACTTCTACGCGGTTTTCACCGTCCAGGAAGAAGTCGGCCTTCGTGGCGCGCAGGCCTCAGCGCTCAAGATCCAGCCGGATTTCGGCTTCGGGCTCGACACCACCATCGCCTACGACGTCCCCGGATCCTCCCCGCAGGAGCGCTGCACCGCCCTCGGCGAGGGCGCCGCCATCAAGCTGATGGATTCCTCCGTCATCTGCGATTACCGCATGATTGAGTTCATGAAAGCCACCGCCAAGCGCCACAAAATCAAGTGGCAGCCCGAGATCCTCGCCGCCGGCGGCACCGATACCGGCAGCCTCCAGCGCATGGTCGCCGGCGGTTCCATCGTCGGCGCGGTTTCCATCCCCACCCGCCACATCCACCAGACCATCGAATCCTGCCACAAGGACGATATCGCAGAATGCATCCGCCTGCTCGCCGCCTGCGTCTGCGAGCTCGACCAGCACGACTGGAAATTCTAAGGCGCGCGAAGTCCTCCGTGGGACCGCGAATTCATCCGCCCCCCAGCTCCCGCTGGCCATCCCTCATGGCCAGCACCGACCTGTGTCCGATACTTCCTTGCCCGGCCTTTTCCGGCTTTTAAAATTTTTTCCAGTTAGCCACCAGCAACTTAGGTGAAATCACAATCAGCTCAGGCTGATTATTCGGGTTTGTTGATGAATTTTTTCAAATTTCGAATCCCGGCCTTGATTCTAACTGATGGAGAAAAATTTCCTACCCCCAAGACTTCCGCCCTACTTCTTCTCACGATCCCCGTAAGCCCTAGATAATAGGCGCTGTTTACATTGTAATCTCACTACTTGAAACACCACATCTTGTATTGTGAATAATTTGTGGATACTACATGAGCAAAATCGAATTGACCCGGCCCATCAAGTGCTATCAATCTCTATGACGCTGCGCCTGTCGTCCGCAGCACATTTTCACCCCATCGCAAGTCGCTAAATCACCATGTCCGCCACCACTTCCGCCGCCGCCACCACCACCGTCTCCCTCGGAAACAAAACCTTCACCCTGGACCGCGAAAAAGCCGAGCTCGCCTACGCCGGCAAACGCGTGATCAACGGCAAGGAAACCATGTTCTTCAACATCCTCCCGCTGAAATACCAGTGGGCGTATGACCTCTACAAGACCATGAAGAACAACCACTGGGAGCCCGAGGACATCACCATGCAGAAGGATGTCGAGCAGTGGCGCTCCGATGAAATCTCCGACGTCGAGCGCTGGATCATCAAAATGGGCATCGGCTATTTCTCCGCTGCGGAAGGCATCGTCGGCGACAACGTGCTCCACGTCGTCCGCGAAGTTGTCACCGCTCCTGAACTCAAGCTGGTGCTCGGCCGCCACGCCCACGAGGAAAATATCCATGCGGACAGCCTCGTTTACATGATTTCTTCATTGGGCATCAATCCCCACGAGTGTGAGGCGATGTTCGAGGATGTCCCCTCCATCACCGCGAAAAACAACTTTGTCGTCTCCAACAGCAAGGCCCTCCGCCGCGATATCGACCTCACCGTCACCGCGAACAAGAAAGCACTCGCCAAAAACATCTTCATGTTCGGCCAGGTCATGGAAGGCACCCAGTTCTATGGCCTTTTCGGCATGATCCTCAGCCTCTACCGCCAGAACAAATTCCCCGGCATCGGCCAAATGTTCCGCTACACCCTGCGTGACGAATCGAACCACATCGAAGTCTTTCGCAACCTCCTGATGGACCTCATCGATGAAAATCCTGACATCTGGACTGAGGACTTCCGCGAGGACCTCCGCGCCACCATGAAGGAAGGCATCGACCTCGAAAAGGCCTTCATCCGCGACTGCCTCCCTGTCTCCGCCCTCGGCCTCAACTCCGTCGATTTCGAAACCTACATCGACTACATCGCCGACCGTCGCCTCACCTCTTGCGGCCTTGCCCCGCTCAACGAATCGGTCTCCAACCCATTCCCTTGGCTCGCCGAAATGATGGACATCAAGAAGGAAACCAACTTTTTCGAAGGCCGCGTCACCGAATACCAAAAAGCTTCCGCCCTCGCCTCCGTCGACGACGACGAGCTCTAAAAAGTGGCTGGGACATCTTGCCCCAGATCGTGCTCGGAGCGTTTCGCTCCGAGTCTCTAGTGACCAGTCTCCGCTTCTAAAAATTCCTTTCCACCAATCATTCCATGTATCGCTCCCTGAACCTCAACGAAGACCTCGCCCTCAAGCAGGTCGTAACGGATCGCTTCTCCCTCACGGACCGCGGCTTCGCTTGGCGCGACGTCCTCACCACGGAGAAACGCCAGCCCGTCACCGACATCACCATCACCCGCGGCACGACCGATTCCCACTTCTCCCTCGAAGATGTCGCCGACGCCATTGGCGACTCCCTTGCCGACCTTCTCATTTCCCGCAGCGAGGACGAAACTTCCATCTTCTCCGACGTCAACCGCAAGTTTGTTTCCGACGTCGCCCACTCCGTCGCCGCCTTCTTAACCACCTCCCTGAAAGCCGACGGTCGCCTCCGCCTTTCCGAAGCCGATCTCTATCTGCTCATCGAAAAAGCCCTGCTCGAAAACGAAGCCTACGACGTCGCGAAATCCCTCGCCTTCCGCCGCTCGTTGGAAAAAACCGGCACCGTCGATGTCCACATCGGCCCTCACGCCCTGCCTGTCCGCCTCATTCGCCGCAATGGCAATGTGGTCCCATGGTCCGAGACGAAAATCGAGATCGCCGTTAGAAAGGCCTTCCTCACCATCAAGGAAAACCCCGAGCCGGCCGTCGAGGTCGCCAAAGGCGTGACTGACCGCATCCGCCGCGGCGATTCCTCATTCGTCCACATCGAGGACGTCCAGGACATGGTCCAGGAAGAACTCATGCGCCAAGGCCACTTCAAGGCGGCCACCCACTACGTCCGCTACCGTGACGAACGCGCCCGCATGCGCAAGGAAGAAGAAGAATCCGCCGAGGATCCGAACCAAGAGCTGATGGTCACCGTCATCAGCGACGAAGGCATCTCCTCCTTCTGGGACGGCACCGATCTCCGCAAGCGCATCGCCTACGCCTCCATCGGCCTCGACCTCAACATGAACGAGGCCGAGATCGACCGCGAACTCCGCCGCTCCGTCGGCAACGAAATTTCAGAAAAAGACCTCAAGAGCACCATCATCCTCAACGCCAAGGCCCTCATCGAGAAAGATGCCGACTTCGCGAAATTCGCCGCTCGCATCCTTCTTTCGTACATCTACGAGGAAGTCCTCGACTGGTCCATCCTCAAGGACGGCATCGACAAGCTCAAGCAAGCCCACAAAGCCGGCTTCAAGTCCTACCTCAAGCACGGTGTCGCCATCAAGCGCCTCAACCCCGAGCTGCTCGACAAATACGACCTCGACAAACTCGCCGAAGCCTTTGACCCCACCGCCGACCTCGACTTCGACTACCTCGGCATCCAGACCCTCTACGACC
The DNA here is from genome assembly GCA_040881795.1 of Akkermansiaceae bacterium. Classification (GTDB taxonomy): domain Bacteria; phylum Verrucomicrobiota; class Verrucomicrobiia; order Verrucomicrobiales; family Akkermansiaceae; genus Luteolibacter. The sequence continues at coordinate 87 of JBBECN010000161.1, read as the reverse complement.
GCTACCTCATCGTCGATAAAACCGGCAACAAACACCGCCGCATCGAGACCCCGCAATTCTTCTGGATGCGCGTCTCCATGGGCCTCT
>JBBECN010000160.1:0-20653 GCA_040881795.1 Akkermansiaceae bacterium | reverse complement strand
CTGGCCGCGCAGCAGCAGGGCGTTGCGGTGGCGGACGAAAATGGATTCGACGGTGGTGAATTCTTCGGCGGGCTGCATGAGCGGACGGTGGATTTCGAAGCAACCCGATGCGGGCCGCCTATGGCCAAAGGGAACCACACGCGGCGAACCCACGCCACTGAGAAAATTGGATGCTGCGGCTCCACCTCGGCAGATGTGCTACAAGGAGCGGTGGACTCTGATCCGCCGTGGCAAATGAAGGTTCGATGAGGCCGAGCGAAAGCTGGATTTCATCGGCTGCCCACTGGTGGGGGCGAATCGGAGTATCGCCCCTCCTTGGCATTGCCTGCCACTTGCAGTTTCAGCCCTGCCGCAGTTCGGGACGGGTCTTCTTTGGGCTTTACGGTTTGCTCTGATCCTATCACACATGTGCCCCGCCGAACGAGAAGCGTCCGGCAGTTATTCCAAATCCATTCAACACATCCATCATGGACATCCAAATCGCCACCCTTTGCGACTTCGCCGCCGACTACAATGGCAAGCTCGTCATCTCCGGAACTTTCGACACCCTCGCCGCCCGTGCCGTGCCAGTGGTTCACCCTTCTTGCGCCCTAGCCATGCGTTTTTGCTTCACGCCGGAAGATGCGGGCCGCCACAAGCTTTCGATCAACATCATCAACGAGGACGGCGAATCCCTCGACCCGAACAACATGCCGATCGAGCCGGAATTCGAAGTCCAGTTGCCGAAAAACGTGCCGTTCCTCACCCGCAACATCGTGATGAATCTCCAAGGCCTGCGCTTTGAGGAAGCCGGCATTTACTCGATCGACATCGGTTGCGATGGCGAAATCCTGGTTCGTCTGCCGCTTCGCATCGTTTTGGTCACTCAAGGCCCGAATGGTGAAAGTCAGATGGCGTAATCCGGTGGCATGGTGTATGACCACGCCATGCCTTACCTGACCCATTTTTCCTGCGCCCTTGTCACCGGAGCGTCTTCCGGCCTGGGCGAAGAGTTCGCTCTTCAAATCGCGCCACGAGTCGAAATGCTCGTGCTCGTGGCGCGTCGTGAGCCGCTGTTGCAGCAGCTTGCAAACCGGATCCGTGCCCGCCACCCGCAGGTGGCCGTGGTGGTATTCGCCGCCGATCTGAGCCAGTCCGCAGCGCGCGACCAGCTGGTGGATACGCTCGAGTCGAGGGGGATTATTCCTGACCTTTTGGTAAATAACGCGGGTCTCGGGGATTATGGTGAATTTGCCACCTCCGATTGGGAAAAATTGCGGGCACTGATTCAGGTCAACGTCGAAGCGCTGACGCATTTGACCCACCGCCTGGTGCCAGCGATGATTCGCCGGGGTGGGGCGGTGATCCATGTGAGCTCGCTGGCGAGTGTGCTGCCGATTCCGGATTTCGCGGTTTATGCGGCGACGAAAGCCTACGTGACGAGTTTTTCCGAGGCGCTGCGAATTGAGTTGCGCGAGCATCACATTCCGGTTCTCGCCGTGTGCCCCGGGCCCGTGCATACCGAATTCGGGGAGGTCGCCCGGCGGAGTGAGGGTTCTCCGGGAATGCCGGCTCGTGAGTGTTTTTATGTCCCGCGCGAACAGGTGGTGAGGGAATCGCTGCAGGCGCTGGACCGCAAAGCGGCACGGGTCTATCCGGGATTAAAAACCGCGGCGGCGGCGTTGGTTCTCACCGCGTTGCCGATCGTTTTACTGCGATTCGCGCTCGGTTTCCGCCCACGCCGTGGTTGAAAATAAAAAGCCGCCGCTCCTTCTTGGGAGCGGCGGCCTAGTGTGTTGCACGGAAACTCAGTCGCGGGCTTCCATCGGCGTGTAACTCCGGAGATTCTCGCCTGTGTAAATTTGGCGCGGGCGCGAAATGCGGCTGTCCGGGTCGTCCATGACTTCCTTGTAGTTTGCGATCCATCCGGGCATCCGGCCGATGGCGAACATGACGGTGAACATGTCAAGCGGGATGCCGATGGCGCGCATGATGATGCCGCTGTAGAAATCGACGTTCGGGTAGAGTTTGCGTGAGACGAAGTATTCATCGCCGAGGGCGATTTCTTCCAACCGCTTCGCGATGTCGAGCAGCGGATCGGAAACGTGCAACTGGGCGAGCACCTTGTCGCACTGTTCCTTGATGATGACGGCGCGCGGGTCGAAATTTTTGTAAACCCGGTGACCGAAGCCCATCAGGCGGCGGTTGCCGGTCTTGTTTTTGACCTCGGTGAGGAACTTGGTGCCGTCGTCACCCTCGCGGTGGATTTCCTCCAGCATTTCGAGGACGGCTTGGTTGGCCCCGCCGTGAAGCGGCCCCCAAAGAGCGCAGACTCCGGCGGAGGCGGAGGCGAAAAGATTGGCTTGGCTGGAGGCGACGGTGCGCACGGTGGAGGTGGAGCAGTTCTGTTCGTGATCGGCGTGGAGGATGAAAATGAGATCCAGCGCGCGGACGACTTCCGGCTTGAGGACGAGATCCTCATTGGGAGAGGAGAACATCATGTGGAGGAAGTTCTCGGTGTATTTCAGATTCGACTTTGGGTAGATCGTCGGCAGGCCTTGAGCCTTGCGGTAGGAATAGGCGGCGATGGTGCGGACTTGGGAGATCAAACGCGCGGCGTGGTGCTGGAATCGTTGTTTGCGATTCACCTCACAGATCAGATTCGGATGGTAGGAGGACGCCGCATTGATCATCGCCGAGAGGATCGCCATCGGGTGTGCGGTGGGCGGGAATCCGTCGAAATTGTGACGCATTCCTTCGTGCAGCATCTGATTTTCCGTGAGCAGGCAGGAAAAGGCACTCAGTTCGGCCGCGCTGGGGAGGTGGCCATATATCAGGAGGTAGGAGGTCTCCACAAAAGTGCTTTTGGCGGCGAGTTCGGCGATGTCGTATCCACGGTAGCGGAGGATGCCTTCTTCGCCATCGATGAAGGTGATCGCGCTTTTGCACGAACCGGTGTTGCCGTATGCGGGATCGAGTGTGATGGCACCGGTCTTTGCCCGGAGCGTCCCGATATCGATGCCCACTTCACCCTCGGTTCCGACGATTGTCGGAAATTCGAGAGTCTTGCCGTCTATGATCATTTCCACTGGTCCATTCATACGGGGGATTTCTAAGCGACTCTGCATGGGGTATGCCAGCTCGCAATGTATTGATTTTTTCGATTTATCCCAGAAACCCGCCTCATCGTTGGTTTGAAGGTGGCGGCTGGGGAGTCTGGGAGGTGTTTCACTCTCCGGCATCCGGATAGGACCCCAGCAATTTCACCAAAGAACAATGCTGCCCGAGTTCCTCCAACGCCTCCGAGACCTTGGGGTCATTGCAGTGCCCGGCCAGATCGACGTAGAAAATGTATTCCCAGTCCTTGCGTTTGGACGGGCGGGATTCGATTTTTGAGAGATTGATGTGGAATTGGTCGAAGGCTTGCAGGGCCTTGACCAACGAGCCGGGGCGGTCGTGGATCGCGAACAGAATCGAGGTTCTATCCGTGCCTGTGGGCGGGCAGGGCTTCTCGCCGATGACTAGAAAACGGGTGGTGTTGGTGGCACGATCCTGGATCGACTCTTCGAGCAGCGTGAGCCCATACATCTCCGCCGCCAGGGGGCCCCCGAGGGCGGCGGCTCCATTCGCCGCCTGATCCCGGGCGATTTGGGCGGCCTTGGTGGTGGAGGAGACCTCGACAAGATCCGCCTCCGGGAAATTTCTTAAAATCCACGATCGGCACTGGCCGAAAACCTGTGGATGAGAATAAAGCGTCTTGATCTCTTCGCGTGGAATCGAGGCCATCAGGCCATTTTCGATGCGCAGCAAGATTTGCGCGCAGATGTGCAGCGGCGAATCGACAAACAAATCGAGGGTGTGTGAAACGGCGCCCTCGGTGGAATTTTCAATCGGCACCACGCCATAACTCGCCGCACGGCGGGCGACTTGATCGAAGACATCGGAAAAATTCGGCTGTGCCGAGTAGTTGACCGAGTGGCCGAATTTTTTGATGGCTGCCTGATGGGTCCAAGTCCCTTCCGGGCCAAGGTAGGCGATGGTCAGATCGTCTTCCAGCGCCAGCGCGGCGGACATGATTTCCCGGTAGATCGCACGGATTGATTTTTCCGGCAGGCGTCCCTGATTCATTTCGATGAGCCGCCGTAACAAGGATTCTTCTCGCTCCGGGGCGTAGATTTGCAAGCCGTCGCGCTTTTTCACCACGCCTACCTCATGCACCAGATCGGCGCGGCGGGAGAGCAGTTCGAGCAGGTCGTGATCGATCGTGTCGATCTGGCGGCGGATATCGTCGAGGTTCACAGAGTCAGTGGGGATTAGGATTCGGAAGTGGGATCGGCCTCATTTTCTGCGGCGGCCGCAGGGCTGCCGATGGCGCTGAGCGCGAGTTGTTGCTCGGGATCGCCTGCAGGCGGTGCGTCTTTCGGCTCTGGCAGTTTCACCTTCCGGAGTTCGGAAGCGTTCGGCAGATCGTCAATCGAACGAATGCCGAAGTGTTCGAAAAACAAGTCGGTGGTCTCATAAAGCAGCGGTCGCCCGGGCAGTTCGGCTCGGCCGCCGATGCGGATCAAGTCGCGGTCGAGCAGTTTTTGGATCATCCCATCGCAAGCCACGCCGCGGACGGCTTCGATGGCAGCCTTGGTGATGGGCTGGCGATAGGCGATGATCGCCAGGGTTTCCATCGCTGGTCCGCTCATTCGCTCCGGCTTGCGACCGGGGAAAAGTTGGCGCACGAATTCGCCGTATTCGAGGCGGGTGTAGAGCTTCCAGCCTTTCGGGCGCTCAATGACGGTGAAGGCGCGCGCGCTTTCCAGGTAAGCGTGATTCAGCTCGGAAATCGCCGCAGATACGTGCTCTGAGGAAGTGGTCGCAAGTGCTTGCAGCCAGTCCGGCAGGGCGGGCACTTCCTTGCCATCCTCCGTTTCGCGCATCCGGGTGTCGTCCGCCTCGGCGACGCGGGAGCGCACCAAGCGTGCAATTTCCTCGGAGGTGAGAGGATTTTGGGAGGCGATGAGAAGGGCTTCTACAATGGAGCTGAGCTGCATGACGGGGCCGCAGCCTAGGGATCCGAGCGGGCATTTCAAGCCTCCTGCCTAAAACCTGCGGATTCAGTTATTTTGCGATTGCTCAACTTTCGGCTTGCTGGACTCCGAGTAACGGGCTAACCCACCGCGCTCTCCTCGCCCCCGCGATTTTTCCACTGAATCATGCGAGCAGAATTTCCACCACCCGTATCCTTACCTCTGCGCCATGGCTGCGAAGAAAAATACCTCAAAACCCGCTCCAAAGAAGAGCCCTGCAAAGCCCGCCGTTAAAGCCGCCAAACCGGCAGCAGCGGCGAAAAAGCCCGCCAAGAATAAACCTGCGGAGAAGGCAGTAAGGAAGCCTGTTAAGGTGGCTGCTCCTGCCAAGGCGAAGAAGCCAGCAGCGAAGCCTGTTAAGGTGGCTGCTCCTGCCAAGGCGAAGAAGCCAGCAGCGAAGCTTGTTAATGTGGCTGCTCCTGCAAAAGCCAAAAAGCCCGCTCCCGGAAAAGTTTCCGCGCCCCTCAAGAAAGCCGCAGCACCCAAAGTGGAGAAAGCAGTTCAGCCTCCTGTGAAGTCGGTCACACCCGTGGTGGAAGCGAAGCCAGCGCCGCAGCCCAAGGTGGTTGCCCCGGTGAAAAAAGTTCCGGCCACCAAGCCTCGCTCGTCCGTTGTGGACTTTCCTGCGCCGCCTGCTCCGGTGAAGCCTCCGTTCGTGCCGCCAAAGGCCGCAGCTGCTCTCAGTGGCGAGATGGTCGCCCCCGGCAGCAATGGTTCTCACAGCCCGGCGTTTGTGCAAAAGCAGCGCCAGCGCTTGCTCGATCTCCGCGACGATCTGGTGGATGCGGTTTCCGGCATGGCCCGTGACACCATCCGCAACGCTCCCGAAGGCTCCGAAGCTTCCGGCAGTGGCCAGCATCAAGGGGATGCCGGCAGCGATGCCTACGACCGTGATTTCGCCCTTTCCGTTCTCGCGAAAGAGCAGGACGCGCTTTACGAAATCGAACAAGCCCTCCGCCGCATCCAATCGGGATCCTACGGAATTTGCGAAATGTCTTCGCGTAAAATCCCGCAAGCCCGCCTCGAAGCAATCCCATTTGCCCGTCTCACCGTCGAATGCCAGGCCCAATGGGAGAAGGAATATGGCAATCGCCGCTTCCGTCCATCCAACGAAGTTGGCTTTAGCGGAGGGAAATATGCGGAAGATGAAGATTCCGAAACAGTTTCTCTTGACGAAGACGACGATTAAATCATCCTCCCGCCCCCAAAGTCATGCCACGCGAGATTATTATTCTAGAATGCACCGAAGCGAAAGCCGAGGGCAAGCCGACTTCACGTTACGTCACCACCCGTAATAAAAAGAGCCTCCGCACGCCAGGTCGTCTGGAGAAAGTGAAATTCAATCACTTCCTCAAGCGCCGCACCCTTCACCGCGAACTCCGCTAACCAGCGCCTTCACTCCCATGTCCGAGCCAAAAACAATTCAGCGCCGTATCAATTTCCGTAAGGCGAACCGCATGATGCCGCGTCGCCGGCATGATATCCCGGCCGATCTGGTCGTCGCCACCAATCCGGAGCTGCTCACCAAGTTCACCACCGAGACCGGAAAGATTCTTCCACGCCGGGTGACCGGAGTGTCCGCCAAGCTTCACCGCAAAATCACCAACGCGATCAAGCAATCCCGCGCGATCAACTTGTTGCCATAAGCGACTGCTGGAACCATTTCCATCAAGCCAGTCCGTGCAAATCGGGCTGGCTTTTTTGTTTAACGGTCGGTCGTGGTGGCATGGATTGCGGTGCTTGATCGATTTCAGATCGTCGGGCGATTTTTGCCTTGGAGCCACCCGATTCACTTTCTATGGTCCCCCCGGCGCAAGCCGTTTCTCATGGCCAAAAAAGATTTTACCATTCTCAACAAGCTCGGCATTCATGCCAGACCTGCGGCACAATTCGTCAAGACGGCCAACCGTTTCAGAGCCGATATCTTTGTGGAGAAGGACGGCGAAGAGGTGGATGGCAAGAGCATCATGGGACTGATGATGCTGGCTGCGGGGCACGGCTCCGTGATTTCGGTGAGCGCCGACGGCACGGATGCGGACGCCGCACTCGAAGCTCTGGGTGATTTGATCGTCCGTAAATTCGAGGAGGATTGATCCCGAGTGGCTAACGGATTGTTAGCTCCTCCCGGCGCTGGATTGCAGCGCCACCACCCTACTCTATTTCGAAGCGCTTTTCTTCCGCTGAAGATAAAGATCGATTCCATCCACCAGCGCCAGCCAGCTGGCTTCGATGATGTTATGGGATACTCCGACGGTGCCCCAGTTGCTCTCTCCATCGGTGGAAACAATCAGCACTCGGGTTTTGGCGGCCGTCGCGTCATGACCGTCGATGATGCGGACTTTGTAGTCCACCAGCGACACACCGGCGATCTCGGGGAAAAATGGCAGCATCGCCTTGCGCAGCGCGAGATCCAGTGAGTTCACCACGCCGTGGCCTTCCGCCACCGTGAGTTCCGGAGTGCCATTCACGGACAGTTTTACCGTGGCCTCGCAAACCGGCTGGTGGCCGTCACGGTATTGGCGGAAGCTGCTGTGATATTCCGTGATGTCGAAATTCTTCTGATAGATCCCGAGTTCGCGGCGGATCAGGATTTCCAGCGACCCGCTCGCGGCTTCGTAGGAGTAGCCTTCGTTTTCGAGTTCTTTCACCCGGCGTAGGACGGCACTCGCTTCGGGAGAGCCTTTTTCCAGCGGAATTCCGAGCTCTTGTGCCTTGATGAGGATGTTGGATTGTCCGCTGAGTTCGGAAACGAGGATGTTCTGCTCGTTGCCGACGCTGCCGGGAACGATGTGCTCGTAACTGCATGCCAGTTTTTGCACCGCATTCACATGCATCCCGCCCTTGTGCGCGAAGGCCGTGCGCCCGATAAACGCCGCGCGTGCGAAATGCGGGTTGTTGGAAACGTCATCCACAAAATACGAGAGCTCTCGTAGTTTCTCCAAATGGGGGACGACCTCCATGCCCATCTTGAGTTGGAGGATGGGAATCACCGAGGTGAGATTGCAATTTCCGGTGCGCTCGCCGTAGCCGTTGATGGTGCCCTGGATTTGAATCGCTCCGGCTCCCACTGCCGCGATGGCGTTGGCCACCGCCAGTTCGCAATCGTTGTGGGTGTGGATGCCGACGGGCGTGTCCGGCAAGCGTGCTCTAACCGCTGCGCAGATTTCCATGACCTCCGCAGGCAATGTCCCGCCGTTGGTATCACAAAGCACCAGACAGGTGGCCCCGCCTTGGGCGGCGGCTTCCAGAGTGGCCAGCGCGTGCTCGGCGGAGTCTTTGTAACCATCGAAGAAGTGCTCGGCGTCGTAGATCACTTCGCGCCCGTGTTTTACCAGATGGGCCACCGTATCGCGGATCATGGCCTGGTTTTCCTCCACCGTGGTGCGCAGGACTTCGGTCACCTGCAACTCCCAGCTTTTTCCGAAAATCGTCACCACCGGCGTCTCCGCCTCTAACAAAAGTCGCACCTGCGGGTCATCCTCCACCGCGGAGTCCGCCCGGCGGGTGGAACCGAAGGCGGCGAGCTTCGCATGGGTTAACTTCAGCTTTTTCGCCTCGCGGAAAAATTCGATGTCCTTCGGGTTGGATCCCGGCCAGCCGCCTTCAATGTAGTCGATGCCGAATTGATCCAGACGCTCGGCAATTCGCAGTTTATCGAGGCCGGACAATTGAAATCCTTCTCCCTGCGTGCCATCGCGCAGGGTCGTGTCATAAAGAAATACAGGTTTGGTGCTCATCGGCAGGAGCGCGGAGACTAATGCCCTGGCCGCGTTTGGGCAAGGGGGAAGCGTTCGCAAAAACAGGCTGTCCCGCTTTGGGGTTGAGTTGCCCATCGAGAGGGATACTCTAGCGCCGCCGCTACCCATGAAGTTCAAGTTTTTCACGTCCATCGCGCTGCTCGTCGCCCTGTCATCATCCATTCTCCAAGCTCAAAACGCCGAAAGCGTCATGGTGCTGGAAGCCTATTCCGGCAAGGTTTTGGTAGCTTCCAATTCGACGGTCAAGCGCCCGGTCGCCAGTCTTGCCAAAATCGCCACCGGGGCCGTGGCGGTCGATTGGGCGACGGCGACGGGGTCCGATATCGGCTCGCTCGTCCTCACGGTGCCGCCAACCATCACGTTGGTCGGCGGGCCGAATCCGATGAACCTCCAGCCGGGCGACCAAATGACCATGCGTGACGCGCTCTACTCTGCGCTTCTCGGCTCGGACAATCTGGCGGCCCTGACGATTGCCGATCACGTTGGCCGTGAAATCCTCTCCCGCCGCGGTAAAAACGGCGATCCGGTGGTGGTTTTCGTGAATGAGATGAACAAACTCGCGAAGGCGATCGGCATGGCTTCGACTCGTTTTGCCAATCCGCACGGGCTTGAGCGCCCCGGTGCCAAGGCTTATTCGACGGCGGCCGACATTGCCCGGGTTTCGATCTACGCGATGCGTCGCAATGCCTTCAATTTCATCGTCCGCCAACCGGATCGGCAGGTCAGCGTGACCGGTCCTGCCGGAAAACGCAGCTATCGGATCCGCAACACCAACGAGTTGATTGGTGAGCCCGGGATACTCGGTTTGAAAACAGGCACAACAAATGCTGCCGGTCCGTGTGTCTCTGTCTGCATGGATCGCGAACCTCTTGTCCGTCTGAAGCCCGATGGCACGAAAGGGGCGACGCCCCGCCGCCTGATTGTGGTGGTTCTCAACAGTCCCGATCGCTTCAACCGGGCAAGGGCGCTGATCCGGCAGGGCTGGGCGGTTTATGATCCTTGGCTGGAAGCGGGGGCACTCGTTCAAGACAGCAAGCGCGAGATGATCAACGTGCCCAACCCACAATAAAAATTGTTAGCAACTCCAAGTGCAATCCCACAACTCAAAACGACTATGAAGAGAATTGGAATTTTAAACAGCGGCGGCGATTGCCCCGGTCTCAATGCGGTGATTCACGGAGTGGTCGGGGCTGCGGACCAGCTCGGCTGGGAGGTCATCGGGTTCCGCGATGGCTTCGAGGGCCTGCTGCCTCCGGGTGATTATTCGGTGCTTAAACCGAAGGACACCATCGGCATTCTCAAACTCGGTGGCACCATCCTAGGCACCACCAATAAAGGCCATTTCGCCGCCAAAATCGGCGAGGGGGACATCGCCGAAGTCCCACCTGAAATCGTCGCCAAGGCCAAGCGCACCATGGATCAGCTCGGTATTTGCGCGCTTATCATCGTCGGTGGCGACGGCTCGCTCACCACCGGTTTGCAACTTTACCGGGAAGGCTGGCCGATCATCGGGGTTCCGAAAACCATCGACAACGATCTCAGCGCCACCGCCTTCACCTTCGGTTTCGACAGCGCGGTTTCCACCGTGGTCGATGGCCTTGACCGTCTTCACACCACCGGGGAAAGCCACAAGCGGGTGATGGTTCTCGAAGTGATGGGCCGCCATGCAGGATGGATCGCCCTCTGGGGTGGAATCGCCGGCGGCGCGCACGTGATTTTGATGCCGGAAATTCCGTTTTCCTTGGAAAAAGTCGCTGATTTCATCCGCCAGCGCGATGCCCAAGGGCAGCACAGCACGCTCGTGGTCGTCGCCGAAGGCGCGAAAATGCCGGACGGCCATCTTGTCACCAGCCACGCCAATGAAGGCGGGGAAGTCCGTCTCGGCGGCATCGGTGATCAAGTCTCGGCCGCCTTGGAAAAAATGACGGGTAAAGACAGCCGCTCATGCACTTTGGGCCACCTTCAACGGGGTGGCGCACCCACCTCGCTCGACCGGATCCTTGGGATGCGCTTCGGAGTGATGGCCGCCAAGTTGGCGGAAGAAGGCGCCTTCGGGCGGATGGTCAGCTATCAGTCGTATCACGTCGATTCGGTTCCGATCGAAGAGGCGGTGCACAAGCTGCGCCTGGTCGAGCCGGACAGCGAGTTGGTGCTTGCGGCCAAGGCGGTTGGCATTTGTCTCGGCGACTGAATTTTTCAGTTCCAATCGTCGTTTGTTTTCCAAAAACTAAAATCCAGCACCTCAGCTTCCATGTCTTCCGATCCATTACTCCAACTGCTCCGCCGCAAAGCCCGTTTCACCGATCAGGAACTCGCCGATCTTCTGTCCTCCGACAAAAATTCCGTCGCCGCCCGCGTTGCGGCTTGGGAGTCGGATGGCACGATTCTCGGCTACCATGCGGTGGTCAATCCCGAGGTCACTGGAGACACTTCCGTCTCCGCTTTCATCGAGGTGAAGGTGACCCCGGAGCGTGGGGGTGGATTCGACCGGCTGGCGATGCGCATCGCGCGGTTTGACAGCGTGGTTTCCTGCTATCTCGCCAGCGGTGGCTATGATCTGATGGTCGTCGTCGAGGGTGTGGACCTTCGGGAAGTCGCCCGCTTCGTCTCCGAGCGACTCAGTTCTTTGGATGGGGTGATCTCCACCGCCACCCACTTCCGCCTCAAGACCTATAAGGAAAATGGATTTCTTTTCGAGCGTGAGACCAGCCTCGACCGGCTCGCGGTGACCCCGTGATTTTCAAATTTCGGGAAGCAGCCGCCGGGTGGTGATATTGACTTTCAGTGAGCTTCCGATGCCGGATGCTCCGTGGAAGCCGCCGCTCACCGGCATCACTCCGCGCGGGTGGTGACTCACTCCAACGGCGATGTGTTGCGGTCCGACGCGCTGTCCGATGGACGGATCATAGCCCGTCCAGCCGCGGTCGGGCAGATAGATTTCTGCCCAGGCATGGGTGGAGCCGAGACCGACGATGGAACTCTGGCTTTCCAAATAGCCGCTGACAAAGCGCGCCGGATAGCCGAGCGAGCGGCTGGTTTCGATCATCAGCACGGCCATGTCACGGCACGATCCGGTCTCGAGCCGTAGCGTCTTGGCCGGGGATTGCACTCCGCTTTCCTCGCGTCGGTTGTAGGTGGTCACGCGGTGGATGAGGATCGCCATATCATCGAAAATGGCGCTGGTCTTACCCGGTGCCGGCGCCAGGCCGGTGGCGGTGAACCATTGCCGGAGCTGGGCGATTTCCGCCGGATAGATATACTGTAAATATGGCATCGCGACCAATTGTTCGATCCCGGCAACCAGCGAAGGGTGGGGGACGAAAATCGGTGGCAAGCCGACCTCAGGATTGGGTGGCACGCTGATGGTGAACTCGCTGAGGATCCGCAGCTCGCTTGCGGACTCCTCGAAGGTGGCATGGGCGATGGAGTTGTCCAACATGTCCCGGTGCCAGCGAATGGTGGACACCGGCGTCGTGGTTAGATTCATCGAATGGAGGCGGACGTCGTGGCCCTCCCGCGGCCGCAACACCAGCCGGTGCGGCAGGAACCGCACTGGCTGGGAATAGGAATAACGGGTCTCGTGGATCAAATGGATCCGCTCCCATGTGTCCGGTGCAGTTGCGAAAATTTTCATGATAGACAGCGGTTTTCGGTGCAATGGTTGACAGTCGTGTTGGCTGGCCCTGTGCTTTCTAGGATATCGGGCAAAAAGCGGATCGGCAAATACTTGGCTGTGCATTCCACCGCTTCGGTCACCGTCGTGACCACGTCGTTGGCTCCGCAATCCCGCAAAATCGCGAGCGCCTTTTTGGCTTTTTCGGGGTTTCCCCACAGGCCCACGATGATTTTCAAATCCGGGAAATTTTTACGCAGCTTCGCACAGAGGTGGCGAGCGTGGATGATATTGGTGGGGGCAACGGCGGAAATACAAACGACGTCAGTTTTTTCCTCCCGAATCCAGCCAATCGGTTCGCCTGACATCATTTTCGACGATCTGTTGCGTGTGATGAAGCCTTTCCGGCGCAACAAGCGTGCGAGCATTCCTCCAGCCATTTCATCGCGATACGCCCTTGGCCGATGAGCCGGATCATCCGGTTGCGCAGATCCTCGCGTTCCAGCAGCATGAAAATCAACAACACCAGCACCCGGCCGATTCTGCGCTGCAAGCGCGTGACCAGTGGCGCGGGCATGAAGGTCAGCAACGCCGCCAGTGCTAGCGGTAGAAGCAACTCGCGCCCGAAATAGAGCGTTCCGATGACGAAGGAGCTGAGAAGGATTTTGGAAATCGCCGCCAGCGAATCTGCTGACGACGCTTTTTGGATCGGAATGGGCATGAAGTTCGTCAGAGTTCGACTCAGACAGTCTGCTCAAGCTTTTCCAAAGATGCGATATTTTTCGATCGCCTGTCCGTAGGTTTCTACAGCGTATAACTCGTTTCTTAAGAGTGAGTTACAGACATTAATGCAGTGGTCGTGGATGGTGTTCATGAGTTGAAATGGTTTGGGCTTATACATTGCACCGCAGTTCGGATGCCATTCCGTGAAATCCCCTGAAATCAAGGGTTTTGGATACCGTGCTCAATTGCTGTGGCTCATTTTGCAATCGGCTGAAAATGAAATAGTGCAATTTGCATTACGCGCCAGCTGTCGTCCAAGATAGTTCGGTATTTTCTGAATGCTCCAGGCTGATCTAATGGGGAATCTGATTGACAGGTCAACGGCAGGAGACCAAAACGGTTCATGTTTGAAAAATCCACCGCTGCCAGATTGGGAGCAATCATGTTGCTGGTGGTGCTTTTTTCATCCGGATGTCAGAAAAAGGCGGCCCAGGCCGAGTGGTGGCAAGGTGAGCAGCAACGGCTCGAACTGACGCACCACCTCGCGCTGAAAGAATATCAATTCCAGCAATCCGGCTTTTCCGAGATTGAAGTGCTGACGGCTCTCCGCGCATCCAACCAATTGGCGGAGGCTCGGCTGCAATCGCTGGTCGCCCAACGGTCGGATCTCACCGTGGAACTTGAAACAATGGAGCGGCAGCGGGTGGCGCATAAAGAAAACTCGCTACGCCAGCAACGTCGCAACGCCATCGGTCAAACCTTCAGGGAATTCTACGCGGCAGACGGTAGGAAGTTTCAAAACGCCTCTGTCGTCAGCATCGACGAAGCCGGAGTCACGATTCGTCACGCGGATGGCTCTGCTAGATTGCGCTATATGGATCTCAATCCCGAGCAACGGGATTATTTCGGTTTGGAAGAAAGCGCCTCACTGGCTGCTGTCGAGCGGGAGACCCGCGAGGCGCTCGCCTATGAACGCTGGATCGACCATGGCGTCGCCGCAGTCCAGGAGAAGAAATCGCGCGCTTCGGACGAACAGAGGCGTGAGCAACAACTCGCCCGGGAAGAGCGTGCGCGGGTCGCTGCGCAGCAGTTGGTCGCCGCCAACGACCGGGCTCTCGCCCAGCCTGCCAAGTCCTTTGGCAACGGCTACAGACGCTATTATTCCAGCTATCGAAGCAGCAGACCGACTTACCGTTATATTTACAATAACGGCTACGACTGCAGCACGCCCCGCTATCAGAGGAGCAACTACAACAACGGCTGCACCACCATTCACCAAGGGTTTCTCAAATCCACCGACTTCAGGCGGATCCGGTCCTTTTCTAACACCACCAATCCCTACACTCCATGAGGTTGAATTTCTTTTTTAACGCGATCGCCGTTTTTTCGTTTCTGGCGCTGGCTTCGTGCGGCGACGATCCAAAGATGGTCGAGAAGCGTGAGCAGCAAAAATCCGAGATCACCCGACTCAAGGGGGAGATCGCCCTTATCGAGGAAAAGCTCAAAAGCCTTCCGCCGGATGTGTCATCCGAGTTGGCCGAGGCGAAAGTGGTATCAGCCAAGCAGAGTGCGGAAGTCGCCCGTCTTGAAAGCGAAGTCGCCGATCTCGACTCGCGCAAACGTGCTTTGCAAAGCGAGTTTGATGCCTACCGTATCAAGTATCAGGTGAAATAATTTTTCCTCATCCTCCACCATGTCATTTACAGAATTAATGTCGAGCGGCCGCGGTCCGGGTGTGATCGGAATGATCATGGCCTTGATCGTTTTGATGGGTTTCGGGTTGTTGTTCATGTTTGCGATGGATGAAGGGTTTCAAGGTGGGAATCAGACCATCGAGAGCGTGATTGCGCAGCAAGCATCGGAGATTCAAGGCTATCAATACAGAATCGCCGAGGGCGGGGGAAAACTCGCCAAGTCGCCGGCTCGGATCGCCGCCACTAGAGAGCTTTCCGGCACCAAACGTCAAAACCAAGCGCTCATCGAGAACACTGCAGCCCACAATTTATCGATCCAATCCGGTAAACAGAACCTTTCCTCGTTGTCCCAGACTTTCGCGGACTACAAGGATCAATATCGCACCCATGTCCGGAGCCGTGCCAAGGGTGAAACCCTCGCCCAGCTCGAAACTCGGAGCGGTGCCGTTTATAAGAACGTAAATATTCGCGAGGTCACCCCGGTCGGTATCCAGATTCGCCATGACGAGGGCCAGAAGCGGATTCCATTTGAAGAGCTACCCGAGGCGCTGATCGATTACTATCAGTTTGATCCTGAGCAAAAGGCGATGGCGTTGGTGGCGGAGAGTGCGAGCCGCCACGAGCATGAAGCCGCCGCTGCAGTTGCCAACACGGCTTTCGACGAAGCCACCGCCGCCCAGCGGGCAAAAGAGCGAGAAGAAGGACGCGAACACTTGCGCGCTGCGATTGCCGCGAAACAAGGGCAAATATCCTCGCTCAACTCTGAGATCAGCGGTCTGGAACGCGATATAGATCGCGCGAATGCTGAAGCGGATGCCGCTCGCGCTGCAGGGCGGATGCACCTGAATAAATCCGGAAACATCACCGCCAACATCCGCTCGAAAAGAGGCCGGATTGCCACACTCCAGGCGGAGATCAACCAGCTGAATTTCAGTTTCTCGAATTAGCCAGCACATGCTCTCAGCCGAAGAGAATCCGGGGCTTTTCTACTTCATGTTCGGTATCATCGTGCTGGTCATGGCGGGCGTCGGCCTTTCCATTCTGATTGATAAGCGGATGAAATCATCGAGTGGCATGGTTCGGGTCCAGAGGGAAATCCAACTGGCCGATGAGGAACGGCAAAGCCTCAAAG
Organism: Akkermansiaceae bacterium; assembly: GCA_040881795.1. GTDB lineage: Bacteria > Verrucomicrobiota > Verrucomicrobiia > Verrucomicrobiales > Akkermansiaceae > Luteolibacter. The sequence goes on along the minus strand of JBBECN010000160.1, from coordinate 4,676 downwards.
AGTGGCATCAGGATTCCTCGCTGCTCTTGGCGGATCGCGGCCAGCGGTTGCAGGGGAATTCGGCGAAGTGGTCGGAATTCCAGCATCAGCTGGAATCGCTCCGCCAGCGTCAATCCGCGCTCCAGGCCCGTCGCCGGGAACTTCTCGGCGAAATTTCGGCGCTGGAGCAGGATTTTTCCCGCCATCGGGCGGAGTATCGCCGCCGGACTTGGTTGGCCGCCATGGGGGAGAAAATCGGCACGCTCACCCTGCCCGGCGATCGCGAATATCACGAGGCGGTGATCACCCGGGTCACTGAGGAGGGCCTCGAAATCCGGCACCAGCACGGTATCGCTCGGATCCGGCCCGCCGAGCTCGGCCCCAAATGGCAGGCTCGCCTCCAGTGGTCAGATGCCGGCCCGTGAATTCCTGAAAATCCGGGTTGCCCTGTGGCGGGGGATCTCTTGAACTCACCGCGTGCGATACGAACCGATTTCCAAGGATTTTCTAATCCGCAACCGTGCCAACCTGCGGGAGCTGCTCAAGCCTAACAGTATCGTCATTCTCCAGGCGAATGACATCTACCCGACCAATGCCGATGGCGTGCTGCCCTTCAAACAGAACAGCGATCTGTTCTATTTGACCGGGGTGGATCAGGAGGAAACGATGCTGATCCTGATGCCGGATGCCAAGGATCCAAAGGAGCGTGAAATCCTTTTCATCAAGGAAACCAGCGAGCTGATTGCGGTTTGGGAAGGTGAGAAGCTTACCAAGGAGCATGCGCGTGCGGCAACGGGCATCGAGCGCATCGAATGGTCGCACGCGTTTGACGGTTTCCTCCATCGGATGGTGCCGCAGATGGAGCACATCTATCTGGCCACCAACGAACACCTCCGCGCCAGCGTGGTGGTGGAAACTTGCAACGCGCGCTTCATCAAGGAATGCCAGCTGCGCTATCCGTTGCATCGTTATGAAAGGCTTGCGCCGTTGCTTCACCGCTTGCGCATCACCAAACATCAGGAGGAAATCCGGATCATGCAGCGGGCGTGCGACATCACGGAAGCCGGATTCAGGCGCCTCTTGGGATTCATCAAACCGGGCGTGGGCGAATGGGAGATTGAGGCGGAGTTGGCGCACGAATTCATTCGTCGCGGCTCGCGTGGATTCGCCTACCCGCCCATCATCGGCTCCGGGAAGAATGCCTGCGTGCTCCATTACGTTGAGAACGACAAGATTTGCCAGGACGGCGATATGGTGCTGCTGGATGTGGCGTCGGAGTATGCCGGTTGGGCTTCCGATCTCACCCGCACCGTCCCGGTGAATGGCAAGTTCACCCGGCGTCAGCGCGAGGTCTACGACGCGGTGCTGCGGGTTTTTCGCGGGGCGAACGATATCCTGCGTCCGGGCAACACGCCGATGGAATACCAAAAACAAGTCGTCAAATTGATGGAGCGCGAACTGGTCGGTCTGGGGTTGTTCAGTGCGAAGGAAGCCGCGGCACAGGGGCCGGACAAGGCGTTGGTCAAAAAATATTTCATGCACGGCACGTCCCATCACCTTGGATTGGATGTGCATGACGTTTCCCCGCCGCATGAGCCGTTTGCCGAAGGCATGGTTTTCACCATTGAGCCTGGCATCTACATTCGTGAGGAAAATCTCGGGGTGCGTCTCGAAAATGACTTCGTCATCGAAAAAGACCGCAATTTCGACCTGATGGCCAAGATCCCGATCGAAGCCGAAGAGATCGAGATATTGATGCGCAGGTAACCTCGGAAATCAAGTGGCCCTGAATTCCTCAGATTCCGGGTTGCACGGGGAGCAGGGGTCGATCAAGCTCTCTGCGACTTTACGGCTTTTTGGCCACAGCGAAATTTTCCAGGCTGCACATGAATAAATCCAGTGGTGAATCGTCCAAAATCATGCAGGGAACCGTTGGTCCCATCGCGAAGGACGCATCTCTTGATGATCCGGACGATGATTTCCAACTCGTAGCGCGTGCTCAGCAGGGGGATATGACCGCCTACGATGCACTCGTGACCCGGCATCGAGGAAGGGTATTCGCCATGATCCGCAACATGATTCACCAGGAAGCCGAAGCTTGGGACCTCTCACAAGAGGTCTTCATCAAGGCGTGGCATGCCCTGCCGAAATTCGAGGCCAAGGCGCGCTTTACCACCTGGCTCTATCGCATCACTCACAACGCCGTCTATGACTGGGCCCGGAAACGCAAAATCGAGAGTGTGGGCGAATTGAACGACGAGATTTTCGAACGCGAGCGGATCGATTCTGCGTCGTTCACAACCCCTTCCGGCGGAGAATCCCCGGATGATCTGATGGCCCACGGCGAGCTGCGAGTGAAAATCCAGATCGCGCTCAACAAGCTCTCGCCGGAGCACCGCGAAGTGGTCCTTTTAAAAGATGTGCAGGGCCTCTCCTACAAAGAAATCGCCGAGGCGATGTCCAGCACCCTCGGGACGGTCATGAGCCGGCTTTTTTACGCACGTCAGAAACTCCAAACATTGCTAAAAGATGAATACAATTCCAGATGAAGCAAAGTTGGCCCTGTGGCTCGACGACGAATTGGAAGGTGAGGACCTTGCCTCCTTCGAAGCTTGGGTGACGAGTCAACCTGAACATCTCGCCGCCCGCGAGGAAGTCCGACGGTGGCGCGCACTCATGGCCTCCGCCATTCCCGCATTTGAAGAACCTCCATACCCGGATTTTTTCAACAGCCGGGTTATCCATGCCATCCGCGAGCAGCAGCCCAAGGTGGTTGTATCCGCCCATCGCCGGCCATTTTGGAAATCCCTGCTGATGCCAGTCGCGGCCTGCGCCGGGATGGTCTTGGCATTCTGGGTGGGTGCAAAAAGCCAAAACACCTCCCCGGAATACGTCGTCGACGGTGCGCCGCGGGCAATTCCGGTGGATCCTTTGCTGTATACGCCTGAAACTGGAGTGGATGCCGAGTGGTTCACCAGCGAAGCATCGTCGATGGTGATCGTCCTGAATGGCGTGCGGGCCATTCCCGATACCATGGATTTTACGGCAACCTCCTACGTGCCCAACGAACGCGAATCTGACTCGACCGCTGACAACGGCGGGGATCCACCCGCCATCCTCAATCCATGAACCGAAGTCACTGGATCATTTCCGGCATCGCGCTCGTCCTAGCCGGCTTGTCCGATTTCGCCCCCGCCCAGGACGATCCGGGTAAGGCGAACATGGGGCAGGTGTCCGTTACGGTCTATTACGCGACCAACGCCGACCCCAAGGCGGCCGGGGCCAAGGCTGCGATGGTTTCAAAAGAAACCCAAAAGCGTCTGCGTGCCGAGCAGCGCCTGAATTTCAAGAGCTACCGGTTGCTGGGGCAGGACGTGCAAGGCTTGCTCCGAAGCTACGAAAGTTGGGCTCAGCCCTTGAAACCTTCCGACGAGGTTTTGGTGAAATTTGAAGCCCGCAGCCTTCCCACCGAGGAAAAGATGACCCTGGACTTGGAACTCTGGCTCAGCCGGAAAAAAATTCTCAAAACCGACGCCCGCCTCGAAGGCCAGCGCCCGCTCTACATCCTCGGCCCGGAATGGCGCGGCGGCCGCCTGATTATCGCCGTTGCCCTTGCGCCGAAGGCAAAACCGGGCTCTTAATCCCCTGATGAAAAAAACCTTTGGAATTTGGTTGGCATTTGCCGCAGTAATTCACGCCGCTGGCTTGGACTTCGCCGAAATGTCCAAGGAAATCCACGCCCCTGCCGATGTCACCACCGTCACGGCGGATTTTGAGTTTACCAACAAAAGCGGCCTGCCGGTCACCATCACCAAGAGCGACCCGGGATGCTCATGCGTCGCCGTCCAAGTGTCCGGCGGGAAATTCCGCTACGAAACCGGGGAATCCGGCATGATCCGCGCCACTTTCGACATGACCAACTTTTCTGGAACGGTCGATAAGGTCATCGCCCTTTGGCTGGACAAGGACCCCGTTGATAAACCGTCCACCCTTCTCAAACTCAAGGTCAACATCCCGGTTTTGGTGGCGATGGAACCGAAAACCCTGAAATGGGAACTCGGCGGCAAAGGCGAACCGCAAACCATTCGGATCACCATGCTGGAGGGCCAGAAAATCAACGTGACCTCGGTGCAATCCTCCTCGGATTCCTTCATCTGCGAACTCAAGCCAGTCGAACCTGGCAAACACTACGAGCTGATCGTCACCCCTACCAATGTGGGTGTCGCCGGCATCGGCGTGTTCAGGATCGAGACCGATTGCAAAATCAAAAAACACCGGACTCAGCAAGCTTTTGCGGTGGTGCGCAAGCCGACAGCGGCTGAGACCGCAGCCAAGCCATGAACGCAATCCTCCAGTTAGTGGCCGTCGGTGGCTTGGCCTTTGCCGCAGCGGGGGCAACCTATTTGGTCAAAGGGCCTCCGGTCAGATCCTTCGTCTGCGATCCCGCCACCCTGAAGCCCGACGAAGTCTGTTTGGAGCAAATTCCTGCGGAAGTGCCGATTCTCTGGGTGGACGCTCGCCAGCGGTCCCAGTGGCAGGAATCCGGCATGCCCGGATCGGTGCTGTGGAATCTGGACCCCGCCGAAGATGCGCAGGCCTTTGAGGTCGAAACTGCCACCCGAATGATCGAGACGCCCCGGGTGATCGTCTATTGTGGCGACGAAAATTGCGGGCTCAGCCGCGAAATTGCCGCTCGG
>JBBECN010000159.1:0-20878 GCA_040881795.1 Akkermansiaceae bacterium | reverse complement strand
TGTCCGCAGCGGCGACATCCTCTCGATAGAGTTTCGACAGGCGCTGGCCAGCGAATCCTCCGCCGAGATAGAGGTTGTAACGGTCAGGTCCCCGACCGACGAAGCCGATCTCGGAGATGAATGGCCGGGCGCAACCGTTCGGGCAACCGGTCATGCGGATGGTGATGGCGTCATGGCGCAGGCCGTTTTCCTCCAAGGTTTCCTCGAGTCCGGTGAGCAGGTCCGGCAGGAATCGCTCGGCTTCGGCCAAGGCGAGGGCGCAAGTCGGCAGGGCAACACAGGCCAGCGAGTTGAGACGCAGCGCACTCTTCAAGTGGCTGTCCTTGATGCCGTATTGTTCCAACAATTTCTCAATTTCCTGGCGCTGGGTCGGGGAAACATTCGCGATGATCAGGTTCTGATTCGCAGTGAGGCGGAAGTCGCCACTGTGGATCTTGGCGATCTCACGCAGGCCGGTGCGCATCGGATAGGACGGCGTATCGAGCACCCGGCCGCCGGCGATGAAAAGCGTGAGATGGGAGTTGCCGTTGGCGTCCTCGGTCCAGCCGTAGCGGTCACCATTATCCTCAAATTTGAAATCACGGATGGGGCCGAGATCGTAGCCCAGATACTCATTCAGTTTGGCGAGAATCCAGTCCGGGCCGTGGTCGTCCACAGTGTATTTGAAACGCGAGTGCTTGCGGTCGGTGCGATCGCCAAAATCACGCTGCACGAGCACGACTTTTTCCGCGACGTCCACGACTTGCTCCGGCGTGCAGAAGCCGATCACGTCGGCGATACGAGGATAGGTCGCTTCGTTACCATGGGTCGAACCCATACCGCCGCCGACAGCGACGTTGTAACCCACAAGTTCGCCGTTCTCGACGATGGCAATGAAGGAAAGGCAGTTCGCGTAGATATCAACATCGTTCGATGGTGGCACGGCAATGGTGATCTTGAACTTCCGCGGCAGATAGGTCTTGCCGTAGATCGGCTCGATATCCTCTTCAGTGGATTCGATCTTCTCGCCATCAAGCCAGATCTCATGATACGCGCGTGTCTGCGGCGTGAGATGTGTGGAAATATCCTCCGCTGCCTTCAGCGCGAGCGCATGGATCTTCGATAGATGAGGGTTCGGATTGCACATCACGTTCCGGTTCACGTCACCACACGCGGCGATGGTGTCCATGGCGCACTGGTTGATCTCCTTGATCGTGCGCTTGAGGTTGGACTTGATGATGCCGTGAAATTGGAATGCCTGACGCGTGGTCAGCTTGATGGTGCCGTTCGCGAACTGGGTGGCGAGACGGTCGGTTTCCAGCCACTGCTCCGAAGTCGCGACGCCACCGGGCACGCGGATGCGGATCATGAAGGAATACGCCTTCTCCAGCTTGTGCTTGCGGCGGCCGGCGCGGATGTCTCGGTCATCCTGCTGATAGGTGCCGTGGAATTTGAGCAGTTGCTGGTCGTCCTCGCACATCGAGCCGGTGGAAAGGTCGGAAAGTCCTTCGGCGATGGTGCCGCGCAGGTAATTGCTGCGCGTCTTGATGTATTCGTTGGCGGAGAGTTTCTTTTCTTCGGACATGGGAGATTGAATTTGAAATTGGAAATCTCGGATTTGAGATCAATAGACGTCGCGTTGATAGCGTTTGGACTTCTTGAGATCCTCGACATAGGCCTCGGCGGCTTCGCGGGAGATGGCCGCCTGGTTTTCGACGACGGAGATCAGCGCTTCGTGGACGTCGTGAGCCATGCGGTTGGCATCGCCGCAGACGTAGAAGTGAGCACCCTCTTCAAGCCATTGATAGAGCTCCTTCGCCTGCTGGATCATGCGATCCTGAACATAGACCTTCTCCGGTTGGTCACGGGAGAACGCCACGTCGAGACGGGTCAGCACGCCGTCCTTGAGGAAGTCCTGCCACTCCAGCTGATAGAGGAAGTCATAGGTGTAATGTTGATCACCGAAGAACAACCAGTTTTTCCCGGAACTGCCAAGCGCCGCGCGGTGCTCGACGAAAGCGCGGAACGGGGCAACCCCGGTGCCGGGACCGACCATGATGATCGGCGTGGATCCGTCGGCGGGCAGGCGAAAATTCTTGTTCGGCTGGACAAAGACTTGGACGGGGTCTCCCGCTTTCACGAGATCCGCCATGTAGGTGGAACAGACGCCCTTGCGGGAACGGCCATGGCTGTCGTAACGCACGGCGGCGACCGTTAGATGAACCTCATCGGCATGGGCCAGCGGGCTCGAAGCGATTGAATAAAGCCGCGGCGGCAGCTTGCGGAAAATTCCGGTCAAGGCTCCGGCTGAAAGACCCTTCGGAGCGAAATCGACAATCGCGTCAATGATCTCGCGGCCGTGGTTGTATTCCTTGAGTCGCTCCTTCGCGCCTTCGCCCAGTAGTTCGCGCAGCAATGCGGAATCGGCGGCTTCGGCGAGTTTCGTGAGCACCGCACGAGAAATTGCAGTGATGTCGTAGTCTTCGCGTAGCGCATCGGCGAGCAGCTTGCGCCCGACGTTTTTCACCTCGACCTCCTCGTTGCCAGTCAGTTTCGCTGCCTCGATGATTGCCTTGATGACATCCGGAGCATTGACGGGAACCACGGCAAGCGCGTCGCCCGGTTCATAGGAAAGTCCGGACCCATCGAGTGAGAACTCCAAGTGAAGGGTCTCCTTCGCGGAGCCCTCGCCATTGAGCAACACCCGATCGACCGTCTCTGCGGAAAACGGATTTTTCTTTCCATACTCGACGGTAGGAAGTGCCGCCGGAGCAACAAATAAAACGGGGGCCGCCGATGCCGGAGCGAGAGCGGAAAGCGAGCTTTCCAACCAGCCCGTGTAAGAGTCCTCGTAGTCCACGTCACAGTCCTGGCGGGCGGAAACACGGACCGCACCGAGCGCTTCAAAACGGGCGTCGAGGTCTTTGCCGGTCTGACAAAATTTCTCGTAGGAAGTATCACCTAACGCACAAATCGAAAACCGGACGCCGGAAAGCGCCAGCTCGGTGGTCATGAAATCCTTACAAAACGAGGTGGCGGTCTCCGGCGGTTCACCGTCGCCCCAAGTCGAAACGATCACCAATAGATTCGCAGCCTTCGCCAAGTCCGCCGGTGAAATTTCGGACATGTTTTTCATGACCGCTTGAAACCCGCGCTTCTTCGCCTCTTTAACCGTGCGATCTGCTAAGGATTCGGAATTCCCGGATTCAGTGCCGTAAAGCACTGTCAATTTTCCGGCGGAAACCTTCGATGGGGCTGCCGCAGCAACTGCGGGCGCGCCTGCAGCAAGGAAGCCGCTGAGCCATCCACGTTGCACGGGATCGAGGCCATGAAGGAGAGAATCCAGCGCGCGGCGCTGGTCGGTGGTGAATGGGGCGTGCTCTGGAAGCATAATCCTTAGTTAATTACCTTGTTTTATGAGGTTTCGCCCAGAAAGTGAATGCAAACTACCCGGCACGCAACTATTTTTTGGTCCATTCCTTGGATAATTCAGAAAAAATCTCCCCCTTCCTCGTACCGCAACAAGGGAGATCTCAGCCATCGGGCGCTTTTCAAATCGCTCAATCGTCCAGCCACTGCCAGTTCATCACCACCTCGATATCCGGGTGGATGCTGTGATGCACCGGGCAACCACGCGCCGCGCTTTCCAGCAATTTGCGATCCGGATGCGTGGCGGGCAGCGGCAGATTCAAGTCCAGTTCCAAGCGCCGGATCCGCCGCGGCGGGTCTTCCGACATGAACTTGCGAACAGCCACAGTCATTCCCTCCAACCCGATTTGCTTTCGCGAGGCGACGATGCCAATCACCGTCGCCATGCATGACCCCAAGGCGGTGGCTACCAGATCCGTCGGGGAAAATGATTCTCCCCGGCCATTGTTGTCCACTGGCGCATCGGTGGTAAGCGTGTTTCCAGAGGGACCGTGGACAGCATGGCAATGCAAGTCGCCTTCGTATGTGAGTTTGATTTCGACCATAAGGTGTTTGATAAAGTTTGCGTGGATTTTTTAAGCGATCACGCCGCCGAAGCCTTCGCCATGCGCGACGACAAACAAATGATCCGGACCGTCCTGATGCGAATGAACCAAAAAATACGTCTGTAAATCCGACTCGCCCCGCGAGTGGCCACGCAGTTGGTCTGCGTAGTGTTACTTTCCCCAGTCCGCGATGACCTTCAGCGCTGACCTCGCAGCGCCGTCCGATCCAGTTTCAACGATCAGCCGCAGCAACCTCCGCCGCCGCCCCCGCCACCGCCGCAGCAACCACCGCTGGCAGCAGCAAGATCATCGTCGGTCGGCACACGTCCGAGTTCGATGGTGGCCCCCACGTATTTGCTGATTTCCTTCTGAAGGTTTTCCAACTCGCGCTGAGCCGCGAGGAAGTCGCAGGCCACGCTGTTTTCAAAAAGCGCTTCGCGGGCGGTTTCAAATTCGCGGATCTCAGCCGCACCGAGTTCGATTCCGGCGTGTTGTTTGTGATGAAGCTCCTCACCTCTTTCGTGCACGCTCTGATATTGGAGACGGGCCGCGTCATCGCTCAGGAAGCGCTCGACACTTGCGTGGAGCTTGAGAAATGAAGGATCGTTCGCGATGTGGGCGCAAAGTTCCTTGGCTTTTTCGATGACGGTCGATTGTTCGGCTACGATGGACATACCTGCTCAATACCCTTGCGAGGGCGGACTGGCAACGGACTTTTGCGGGAAATTTCGCGGGCACTTTCCTGCCCCACCCCGAACAAAAGCGTGACACCACCACCCACCCGGCGTTTCGTCGGTATAGCAAATCTTCTCACCCATGGCCATCGAACCACTCAAAGACGGCATCCGCTCCAACGTGCGGATCGATTTCTACGGACACGTCCACAAACGTCTGCGCGGCACCGCCGCCGCCGAGCGCTACGCCACCGAAGTCGCCGTCCTCAAGGTGCTCGAAGAGCGCGGCTGCCCCTACGTCCCCAAGTTGCTCGAAGAGCATCCGGAGGAATTCTACTTCGTCTCCACCAACTGCGGCAAACCCGCCCCGCAGCTTTCCAAGGAGAAATCCGACAAGCTCTTCGCCAAACTCGAACGCGAATACGGCGTTCGCCATCTCGATGCGGAACCGCGCAACATCACCTACTCGGACAAACTCGGGTGCTTCTGCATCATCGATTTCGAACTCGCGGAAATCCTGCCACCGCCCACTCCCGACTCTCCAGCGACGCTCACCACGCCCGCCGCTTGAAATCCACCCCTCCCCACAAACCCAATCCGCCTCCATCTGTGACCGAAGCCGCCATCCTTCACTGGGCAGCCATCACCCACAACGGCTCACGCAAGCCTCGCAATGACGACTCATTGGTCGCATTCGCCTCCAGCCCGGACGGCGCCGAAACCTTGCCACCCAACGGCTGCCAATCCCTCGCCGACCAAGACCTCGTCTTCGCCGTCTCCGATGGCATGGGAGGCGGCAACGCCGGCGACATCGCCTCCGCCATCATCCTCCAGCAGATGACCGAAATCATCCCGGAAACGTTCAAGGCCGCCGCCGCTGGATTTTTCCCGGATTCCCTCAGCCACCTCGCCGACGCCCTGCGCACCATCCACGAAAAAATCAACGCCGCCGCCGCCGGTTGCGAAACGAAATCCGGCATGGCCGCCACCCTCGCGCTCGCTTGGTTCACCCCGGACAATCTCTACATCAGCAACGTCGGAGACTCCCGCATCTACCGCTCCCGCGGCGGCGTCCTCGAACAACTCACCCGCGATCACACCTCCGCCTGGAACCAGTGGAAACGCGGCGAAATCAGCGAAATCCAATACCGCACCCATCCCCGCCGCGCAGCCCTTTACGAAGTCGTCGGCGGTGGCCACACCAGCGTCTGCCCGCACTTCGCCGCCATCTCCTACCAACCCGGCGACCGCTTCCTCGTTTGCTCCGATGGCCTTGTGGATGGCCTCTGGGAACGCCACATCTCGGACGCCCTCGCCGCCTGCCCCGCCGACCCATCACCCACTGCCGTAACTCTTTTAAAACGTGCTATCGACAACTCCGGAATCGACGATACAAGCCTCATCGTCATCGCGGTGAGCGCCTCTTCCGAGAACGATTGCCAAGACTGACAAATTACCGACCAATCTGGTACGCTTGATGCTTTTTTGTGAGCTGAATGCGTCAATCTCCCTGCCGGGTGAGGGTGTGCCTTCACCACCAAGGACTCTCACAACCACAACTGCTAAATACCGAATACAACCAACACCATGGCCAAATACAAATTGGAATACATCTGGCTCGACGGCTACACCCCCGTGCCAAATCTCCGCGGCAAGACCCAAATCAAAGAATTTGCCAGCTTCCCGACCCTCGATCAACTCCCGTTGTGGGGCTTCGATGGCAGCTCGACCCAACAAGCGGAAGGACGCAGCTCCGACTGCATGCTCAAGCCAGTCGCCGTATTCCCGGACAGCACCCGCAAGAACGGTGCCCTCGTCATGTGCGAGGTCATGATGCCCGATGGCGTCACCCCGCACCCGTCCAACGGCCGCGCCACCATCCTCGACGATTCCGGCGCATGGTTTGGCTTCGAACAGGAATATTTCCTCTATCAGGATGGCAAACCCCTCGGATTCCCCGCCGATGGCTACCCAGCCCCACAAGGCCCATACTATTGCGGCGCCGGCTACAAAGCCGTCGGTGACATCGCCCGCCAGATCGTCGAAGAGCACCTCGACATCTGCCTCGACGCCGGCATCAACCACGAAGGCATCAACGCCGAGGTCGCCAAAGGCCAATGGGAATTCCAAATCTTCGGCAAAGGCTCCAAAAAGTGCGCCGACGAAATGTGGACCGCCCGCTACATCCTCAACCGCCTCTGCGAAAAATACGGCATCGACGTGGAATACCACTGCAAGCCGATCAAGGGCGACTGGAATGGCTCTGGCATGCACGCCAATTTCTCCACCGACTACATGCGTGACACCGGCGGCAAGGAATACTTCGAAGCCCTCATGGCTGCCTTCGCAGAGCATTGCGAAGAGCACATCGCCGTTTATGGCCCGGACAACCACCTCCGCCTCACCGGCCTTCACGAGACCCAGTCGATCGACAAATTCACCTACGGCATCGCCGACCGTGGATCGTCCGTCCGCGTCCCGCACAGCTTCGTTCAAAGCGGCTACAAAGGTTACCTCGAAGACCGCCGTCCGAATTCCCAAGGCGACCCCTATCAGATCGCCTCGCGGATCCTCAAGACCATCTCGCTCGTCCCAACTCCTTGAGTTGAGCCACTGAGATCGTCCTGAACGATTCCATTTCAAAAACCGCCTCCCCTCCCCGGGAGGCGGTTTTTTCGCACTACCCTTGGACTGCGTGCAGCCTGCTGCGATCCCGACAACCCCGGCACCTCAGAGCACCCGGCATTTTCTTCCTCACTCACGCCTCACTCACGCCTCACTCACGCCTCACTCACGCGGCCTGACAGCAGGCTGTCTCGGCCAAAGCGGCAGCAGGCTGCAGCAGTCCAAGGTCGACATCCGATCCTCAATGCCTAACTTGGATTTTGTCATGGAAGATCTCCCGGATGACGAGAAATGTCTCAAAGGAACCCAGCATTGGCCTCACGCACCTCCTCATCATCTGAGTCTTGGCGGAGTTTATTTCCTAACCGCCCGCTGCACGAAAGGCCGTCACATGCTGGCCGATGACGAGATGAAGGACTGGTTTCAAGAAAAGCTCTTTACCATCACGAAAGAATTCGGATGGACACTTGAAGCTTGGGCGATCCTGTCGAATCACTACCATCTCATCGGGCACAGCCCGAAAGGACCTGATGGAGCGGAATCGCTCCGAGATATGATTCGAAAACTTCACAGCCTGACGACTCAGGGGCTTAACCGCCGGGAGAAGCAAGTAGGCCGCAACCGCCTTTGGCAGAATTTCCGGGAAACCTGTCTGACTCATCAGCGCAGCTATTTGGCTCGCCTTCATTACGTGCATCAAAACGCGGTGCATCACAAACTGGTAGCCGTGGGCTCGGACTGGAAATGGTGCAGTGCAGCCGAGTTCAAGAAGTCCGTCACACCTGCTTGGCTGAGGACGATCACCAGTTTTCATTGCGATGAAATCGCCGCAAAGGACCATGACTGGTGAAGCTTGGACTGCTGCAGCTTGGACTGCTGCAGCTTGGACTGGTGAAGCTTGGACTGCTGCAGCTTGGACTGCTGCAGCCTGCTGCCGCTTTGGGATACGCAGCCTGCTGCGATCCCGACAACCCCGGCACCTCAGAGCACCCGGCATTTTCTTCCTCACTCACACCTCACTCGCGCGGCCTGACAGCAGGCTGTCTCGGCCAAAGCGGCAGCAGGCTGCAGCAGTCCAAGGGGCTACCCAGCTTCAGCAGCAACCGACGGGGGCGCAGGCGGGGCTCGCTGGCAGCGCGTGGTCGTGGGCCGGGGCGGCGAGCAATGGGTTCGGCTCAAGCGTTTCGAGGCCTAACTTAGCAAGCAACTGCCGGTCCTTCTCCGCGCCTGGATTCTCGGCGGTGAGAAGTTTTTCCCCGTAAAAGATCGAATTGGCACCGGCGTAAAAACAAAGCGCCTGGGTCTCATCCGAAAGACGGGTGCGGCCGGCCGAGAGGCGCACCTTGGCACCTGGCACCGCGATCCGGGCGCAGGCGATCATCCGCACCAGATCAAACGGATCCACCTGCGGGTTGTCCGCAAGCGGCGTGCCGGGCATGGGCATGAGCGAATTGATCGGCACGCTTTCGGGCTGCGGGTTGAAGCTGGAAATGACTTCGAGCAGGCGCAGGCGATCGGTGATGGTTTCGCTGATCCCGAGGATGCCACCGCAACAGACGGACATTCCGGCATCCTGCACGTTGCGGATGGTGCGGAGACGGTCTTCGTAAGTGTGGGTGGTGACAATGTTCGGATAATGTTCGGGAGACGTGTCGAGGTTGTGATTGTAGGCGGTCACGCCGGCCTCGCGCAGGGCGATGGCTTCGTCAGGACCGAGCTCACCGAGCGTGACGCAGACTTCCATCCCCAGCGTGGAGACATCCTTGACGATTTCCAAAACCTGATTGAAACGCTCGGTGCCACCCCGGACGCCGCGCCAGGCCGCCCCCATGCAAAAGCGCGTCGAGCCGGTTTCGCGGGCCGCGCGGGCGCTTTCCATCACGACATCACGCGACAGCAGACGTTGGTTTTCCAGATCGGTTTCGTAACGCGCGGACTGGGTGCAATAACCGCAGTCTTCGGAGCAACCGCCGGTTTTGATTGAAAGCAGCGTGCAAAGCTGGATTTTGCCATCCGGCCAATGGGCCTCATGCACGGCGCGGGAGCGTTTGATCAGTTCAAAAAACGGCAGGGAGTGGAGCTCTTGGAGTTCGGAAAGGGTCATGGTGTGAAGGTGATGCAGATGCTTTGCCGAAATCCAAGCCGGTTGGGAACCAGATAGTAAGAAGTGAGCAGCGAAAAGCGCCAACCGTCAAGCCGAGCTGGATTTCCGCCCCAATCCACTCCCCGCTCACAGCAGCCTTGCGCAGCCCAAGGGCCTTGGACTGCGTGCAGCCTGCTGTTGCTTTCCCGGAGCCAGCCTGCTGGCCCGGAAGCCATCAAACCGCAGCTGAACACGACACACGCAGATGAAGAAGGCTAAGACCTTTTAAATAGGCCCATTTTCTTGGCTTTCATCTGTGTTCTTCATCGGTGGCCATCGCCCGCTGCTTTTGAGGGAAGCTTCATCTGCCTCTGCCCACTTCATTGCAGGAGTGTTAGACGAGGAAAGCCTGCATCAGATCATCGCAGAAGCGATTCAAAGTTCGTGAAGCCATGCCCTACCACCCGCCACTCACGCTCACCCCGCGACTCATTGATCTTGCCTCCCGGATCAGTGAGGCGCTGGGGCGTTGGGCGGCAGTGGAATCGGCTATAAGTGACCCAGTAAGTGACCCAGTAAAACGACTGTTGTCCGTGCTGGAACCGAATGAAGCCATCGGTATTCAGGAACTGATGCGACGAATGAGTCTGGCTCATAAAACCCACTTTCCGACGGAACTATCTCAAGCCCGCGCTCGAAGCCAGCCTCCTGACGATGACCCAACCGGACTCACCCAACAGCCCGACCCAGCGCTACCGGTTAACGGAAACTGGCGGAAAAGCCCGGATCTAAATCCGGATCATCTGCAAACTTGACCCAACCCATCAGCACATTTACTGTGCAGCACAGTCATGAAAAACATCACTTTGAAAATTGACGATGAAACGCACCGGCAGGCCCGCATTCTGGCGGCGAAGCGTGGCACCTCGATCAGTGCCATGGTCAAAACGCTCCTTGAGAAAGAAACCTCAGAGATGGAGTCGGAAACGGAACGCATCGCCGCACTGGAAGCTCTCTATCGCCGCGCCGACGAACGCGCAAAGGCCGGTGGCATAACGCGCTCCGAGCCACTCGTCCCCATGACCCGTGAGGAAATTTATCATGAACGCCTTCGTTGATACGAATATCCTCGTCTATGCCGCAGATGAAACGATGCAGGCTGAGCGAAAGCGCATGATCGCCCGTGAATTGCTGCGGGCTCCGAGACTTCGTATCTCAGTCCAAGTCCTCAACGAGTTCGTTGCCTCCGCACGACATCCCCGCAAGCTCGCTCTATCCCAGACAGCAGAGCAAGACTGGCTCGCAGCCTGGCTACGAATGACGGTAACTCCCCTCTCCCTAAACCTCTTCGTGGAGGCGCTACGCATCCATCTACGTTATCATTTTTCGCATTGGGACAGCTTGATCGTATCCGCCGCGCTCGCATCGAACAGTTCGATCCTCTACTCCGAGGATCTCCAGCACGGCCAGGTCATTGAAGGCATGGAAATCATCAATCCCTTCCGTGAGGAATAACCATCCCCCATCGCCCATCCCCTATCTCCTATCCAAAAAGTGTTCACCGAAGACCAGCTTCTGCCGCTTTCCGCGCTCCAGCATTGGCTGTCTTGCCCGCACTATCACTCTTTAACCGTCAGCAAATCACCATCAAGGATTTCGACACCAGGAAAAACGATGCAGTCCTGCTCAAAGGAGCCCCCAAAAAAAACAAATTTTTTCAGACCCTACCCCTCCAATTGTCCCATACCGGGTGATAAAAGCTGAAAACGAAAACGCCGAAATGCCGAAATCTCACCCCCATTCCGCCCATCCTGACTCTCGCCAAAATTGCCGATTTGGCGCATTGACACTACCCATCCAAACACTCTGACTGCTAGAGAACCGTCGGAAGTTGTAAATTCCCAATCCATTTCCTCTAACACCCTATCCCGCAAGACCGCTAATTCCTGAAAAAACTCCCAAGTCTTCACCTCCATCCACGATCCTCACATTCAAATCATGAACTACACCGCACTCCACACTGCCGTCCAATCCGCCGCCGTGGTATTCCTCAAACTCCCAGCCTGATTCACCACCCCTCCCAGTGCGGTCCTAACTCGCGCCGGAGATTTCACGCCATTTATGAACTATTTCGCCCGACCCGATCAGCCTCTACACATTCATTTGGCGAACGTGGCCAAGCTCGCAGGCATGTTCGGGCAGACCATCGGACTTCATAGGGAGGCGGTTCTTGCCGGTTCGCTTCATGATTTAGGAAAGTATCGTTCGGAATTTCAGGACTACCTTCGAGGGGATCGCACATCCAGTGCAGAAACTCAACATGCGGCCTATGGTGCTGTCTGGGCCATTGAGAGAAATCAACTTCTCCAAGCCTTCGTGATTGCTGGCCACCATGCTGGTCTTCACGACATCGCGGATCTCCAAGGAATTCCGTTCAAATCCGTTCTCGGCCTACCAGAATCGCTTGAAACTGCCTTGCAACGGTATCTCACAGAGGCTGCCCCCCCCCGGATGTCCTCTGCGAACCGGAATTTCTTACCACAACCTCGGATACTACCAAACAAGCCCTCCGCATCGACTTTGCTGTCCGCATGCTATTTTCATGCCTCGTTGATGCTGACCGATTGGATTCGGCCTTCTGGCCTCTCGCGCCGCCTCAAGATCGTCTGCTCAATGCTTCCGCTTTGCTGGAAACAGTCGAAGACGAACGGCAGCGGAAAGCCGGGAATTCTCCTGACAGTCAGTTGAAATCCAGCAGGAATCAAATTTTCGACACTTGTTTGGTCAAAGCGCAATGCGCTCAAGGATTCTTTTCGTTAACGGTGCCCACCGGTGGCGGGAAAACGCTGAGCGCCATGGCCTTCGCGCTTGCCCATGCCAGAAAGCACAATCTCCGTCGGGTCATCGTGGTGATTCCTTATCTTTCGATCATTGAGCAAAACGCCGCAGAATACCGCCGCATCTTGGGAAATGACGTCGTGCTTGAAAATCATTCGTCCGTCAAACCAAAGCCAGCCGCGGACGAGGAAGAAAAGGATGCGCTTGAGCTAGCTGCGGAGAATTGGGATTCGCCCGTAGTCATCACCACCTCGGTGCAGTTTCTTGAATCTCTGTTATCCGCCCGCCCGTCACGCTGCCGCAAACTTCACCGCATTGCCAACTCGGTCGTGATCTTTGACGAAGTGCAGACCCTGCCATCTCATCTTCTCCAACCAGTTTTCAGCGTCTTTCGCGAACTGGTGAGGCAATACGGAGTCTCTTTCGTTTTCAGTTCAGCCACCCAGCCGGCTTTTCTCAAATCCACATCACTCCCGGATGGGTTCACACGGGGCGAAATGCGACCGATCATCGACGATGCTGATCAATTGTTTCGCCGTCTCCGCCGCGTGAATTACCACCTGCCCCGTGACGGAGAAACTTTGGATTGGCCCGAACTCGCCGCTCGCATGGCCTTGCCGGAAAATCAGCAATCCCTCTGCGTGGTAAATCTCACGAAACACGCCGTTGACCTGTGGAATCAATTGCGGGGCGTGCTTCCGGAGACGGATCAGCGAATGCTCTTTCATCTCTCGTCCGCAATGTGCCCTGCTCATCGGTTGCGGGTGATTCGTCTGATGCGCTGGCTTTTGAAACACGGCCACCCGTGCCGTGTAGTATCCACCCAGCTCATCGAAGCCGGAGTGGATGTCGATTTCCCAACCGTTTGGCGCGCACTCGGGCCTCTCGATTCGATTGTCCAGACGGCGGGACGTTGCAACCGCGAGGGTCGTATGGAAAGAGGCA
This sequence comes from Akkermansiaceae bacterium, assembly GCA_040881795.1. GTDB lineage: Bacteria > Verrucomicrobiota > Verrucomicrobiia > Verrucomicrobiales > Akkermansiaceae > Luteolibacter. The sequence continues at coordinate 7,760 of JBBECN010000159.1, read as the reverse complement.
ACGTCCACATATTCTGCCCCATCGAGCACAAAATCCCCGGCGGGGTCTATGCTGCCGCCACCGGGCAAGCAGCAATCGCCGTCTCGCGTTTCAATTCACTGGAGGAGGCTGAAGAGGCATTGGCGACGAACCCGGAAATTTTCACAGGTTACTTCCACGGAGTCTATGAGAGTGTCGAAACCGACCTTAGAAAGGACGGCTACACCATCCAAGAAGAACGCGAACGCCTGAACTTCCGCACCGTGAGCGAACGGGCCAAAGTCATCGATACTGACACCCAGCCCGTCATCGTCACCTACGGAGCTGGGAAACGACTTGTGCAGGCGATTCGCGAGAGGCAGCTCCCGCCCGGCACTCCGAGATTTACCCGCGATGACCAGCGCAGCCTCCAGCGCTACATGGTGAATCTCCGCCAGCGCGATTTCAATCAACTCCTCGCACAGGGGTATGTAGAAGCACTCCTTCCTAATCTCAATGTCCACGTCCTTCATGCCAGTTGTTACCACTCCGAGCGCGGGCTGGTTCTTCCCGGCAGTCACTCCATCCAAGACATGATCGTATGAAACCTGATAACCTTGTCACACTCCGCGTTTGGGGCGACTTCGCCTGCTTCACTCGTCCCGAGATGAAAGTCGAGCGAGTCTCCTATCCACTCATCACTCCGTCCGCCGCTCGTGGCGTATTGGAAGCTGTTTTCTGGGAACCGCAAATGCTTTTCTGGATCGACTCCATTCGCGTGGTGAAGCGTGGCAAATGGATCAGCGTCCGGCGGAATGAAGTCACCAAAGTCATCAGCCTCAGCGACGCGAAGACTTGGATGACCTCTCCGCAAAAGGCCAAACCCATCCTCGCAGGTGGAGGTGCCGCAGACGGCACGCAGCGCAACATGCTCGCCTTGTCAGAAGTCGAGTATCTCATCACGGCGGAAATCCGGCTTTCTTCGCTTGCGCGGCCTCCCAAGGACAACATCGGCAAATACTGCGACGAATTCCGCCGCCGCGCCCAATCCGGCAAATGCCACCATCGCCCAGGCCTCGGCATGAGGGAATTCGCTGCAGATTTCGATTGGGAAGACGATCCGCAAGCCGCGCTTCTCCGCCGCCGCGATGAACTGGCCCAACAAGGAATCGAGCATTTCCCGTGGCACGAGGATCTGGGACTCATGCTTTACGATGTTTTCAGCCACACGGGGCGGGAAACGGGCTTCCAGTGGATGACTGACGCCGAGGTTGTGGAAGCTGGTTCCGTCTTCGAGCAGTCTCTCGCGGGAATCGCGAAGGGCGCACAAACCAAACAAAAGAAGGCCTACGCCGCCAATCCCGTCCGTCACAAGGGTCAACTCGTCACACCGCAGCCAGGTTTCTTCAAAGCTGCCATCCGCGACGGAACCATGGACTGCCATCCCGATCGCGTCAGTATCCTCAACCCCAACCCTGTAGGCACCTGAACCATGCTACTCAAAGCTCTCCATGATTTCGCCCACGAGCGAAAACTTCTCGATGACCTCGCCTTCTCGCCGAAAGCCGTGCGGTGGATCATCGAAATCGACGAAATCGGGAAATTTCTCGGCGTAACCTCAACCCATACCGACGAACATAAACGGGGCAAAGAATTCCAATGCCCACAGACCACGCGAAACAAAAATGGGGCAGGTGTTGCCGAGTTTCTTGCCGACGGTCTAACCGCCGTTTTTGGTCTCGATTCTGATCCTGAGGCCGACATGCCGGAAAAGACACGAAAGTCTCGTGACGCCAATAACATCGCCAAACGGACGAACTTTTGGCGACAAATGAGGCGGTCGATCCGGGATTCAAAATCGCCTCACCGGCTCGCCATCCTTCGCTGTTGGAGGCTCACCCGCTCATCCAAGCAGCCTCCAGACTTTTTGCGCTGGGGCCTTGCAGCGAATCCCAAACCCAAGGAGAAGAACGGTTGGTGGCTTTCCGTAGCCGGTGGCCCTGAAGTAAAGTTAGGAACGGAGAGTTTCACCATCAGGGTAAATCAGGAGCTTTTACTGGAAGCATGCGACCTCAAATCTTGGTGGCGTAGTGCTCATGCTGCAGAATTGGCCTCATTGAAGGATAAGAGCTCCATCGGAATCTGCCTGGTCACTTCCGCCGAAAATGCATCGTTGGCTCTTACTCACCGCCCGCTCATTTCAGGGGTGCCTAATACAGGCAGCTTTGGTGCGCCCATCGTTTCATTCGATAAACCTGCATTTACTTCCTACGGCTTGGAGCAAAGTCTGAATGCACCTACCTCGGACGATGCTGCAAGAGCCTACGCCGCTGGTCTCAACTGGATGCTGGCTCGCCGGGATCACAGTCTCAGGGTGGGCGCGACATGCATCGTGTTTTGGGCAAGGAAAGCTGTCCAAGCATCAAGTGTCTTTGCTCGGTTTCTCGATCAACCTCAACCCAAAGCCGTTCGAACCTTGATGACGTCTCCTACCAAGGGCTTTTTCGACAACGATCAAGTTAAGGATGATGAATTCTATGTTGTCACTCTCACAGGTAATGCAGGCAGGATTGTGGTGAAGCGCTGGGCACAGCAACCTCTCGATACAGCAGTTCAAAATCTAAAGAACTGGTTTCAAGATCTCGAACTTGAAGTGCCACCTAGGCCTGAGCCAAAAGGCAAAAAGGGAAAACCGAAAGCCGAAGCCAAGGAATTCAACCCGCTCTCAATCTACTGGTTGTCCTGCGCTACGGTCCGCGAGGCGAAGGATCTCAAAGCGGAAACCCCAGCAATCCTATACGCCGCGGCACTCGAAGGTGCGACTCCTCCTATATCCCTGATCAAACCGCTGCTCGACCAACTCCAATCCAAGATTCTGAAGGACGAGAATTACCGCGTCATCTGGGATCAAAGTCGCTTCGCCCTGCTCAAACTCATTCTCAACCGTCACCACCGCTCCCGCAACGAACTCACCATGCAACTCGAATCCAAACTCACCACCGACACACCAGACCCGGCTTACAATTGCGGTCGTCTGCTCTCTGTCTTCGATAATCTCCAACGCACCGCCCACCGGGCGGAAACAGGGGCAGCATCCAAGCTAAACACCACCTTGGCGGAGCGCTACTTCGGCGCGGCGGCTTCCAATCCCAATGGAGCCTTTTCCCTGATGTGGCGACTGCACATGCACCATCTCAAGAAGATCCGCCAAAAAGGTGAGCCTGGCCGTAAAACCGCAGCCGCTTTCCAACGCAGCATCATGGAAATCTGCCGCTATTTCAAAGCATCCTCCAAGGACGGCAGCCCGCAGTTCCCTCGTGTCTTTACCCTCGTGCAACAGGGACGCTTCGCTCTCGGCTACTACCAGCAAGAAGCTGAGCGAGCCGAACAGATCCGTCTTTGGATGGAACGAAAAAAGGCAGAAGGAAAACTCCCACCTGATGCCGACGAACCAGAACTTGACCTCATTTCCGACGACGAAAACCAAAACTAATTTCCACACCAATCAACCGTCATGAACAACGACATCATCACCAATCGCCACGACTTCCTCCTTCTCTTCGAAGTCACCAACGGCAATCCCAACGGAGACCCGGACATGGGAAACATGCCGCGCCTCGATCCCAACACCAACCGGGGCCTCATCACTGATGTCTGCCAGAAACGGAAGATCCGTAACTTTGTCGAGGAGTTCGCTCCGGACCGTCCGGGAACTTCGGATGATGAGAAAGCGGCATCCAATGGCTTCAACATTCTCATCAAACAAGGGACCGTGATCGAGACAGAACAGAAGCGCGCAATTGCCGCTACAAGCACCGCGAAGAAACCGCACGATGCCGGATTTATTCCGGGCGATACCCACGCCGAACGTGCCAAAAATTGGCTGTGCCGCGAGTATTACGACGTTCGGACCTTCGGAGGTGTGCTCTCCACTGGCGATGATGTGATGAAAGGATCTTCATTTGGCCAAGTCCGCGGGCCGGTGCAATTTACGTTTGCGCAGTCGTTCCATGCGATCACTCCGTTGGAGATCAGCATTACCCGTTGTGCTGTCACCAAAGAAGAGGACGCCAAGAAAGAACGGACCATGGGTAACAAACACATCGTTCCATATGCACTCTATGTCGCTAAAGGTTACGTGTCCCCGGCGTTCGCCGAGAAGACCGGATTCACGAATGCCGACCTTGAACTGCTTTTCGATGCGATTTCTCATATGTTCACGGATGATGCTTCGGCAGCTCGCAGCGAAATGGTCATCCGAGGCATTTACGACTTCGAGCATGTCGGCACCCAGCACGAAAATAACGCTGCTCAGAATCGCCGTGAAAGCCGTCTCGGTTGCGCCCATGCCCATAAGCTCTTCGAAGGCATCACGGTGAGTCTCAGTGATGAGGCTCTCGCAGCAGGCAAAGAATTCCCCGAGTCATTCAAAGACTACAACGTGACTAACGTCTGGACCGGTGAGAATCTCCCGCTTGGAGTCAAGCTGACGCTCAGGCACGATGAGGGCTCCGAGCCACTGGGTCCCAGGACTGCTTGAACTTTCCGCCCCTAACCCAATGCCGTCCGCCGATACACGAGAACCGTTGCCAATATCGGCTCTCAATCACTTGCTCTACTGCGAGCGGCGTGCGGCATTGGTCCACCTCGAACAGGCATGGGCCGACAATCGTTTCACGGCGGAAGGAAATGTCCTCCACGAAACCGCCCATAGCGGCGCTGATAAAAGTCAGCGAGGCATGCGGATCACCCGTGCCCTCCCTCTCGTGTCAGTCGTTCACGCGATGACCGGCGAAGCGGATGTCGTCGAGTTTCCCAAAAACGGCGATGTCGTTCCTGTCGAATACAAACGTGGCAAGCCGAAGCTGCATCGGGCCGATGAAGTCCAGCTCTGCGCCCAGGCACTTTGCTTGGAGGAAATGCTCAACGTTACAATTCCTACAGGATGCCTCTTCTACGGAGAAATACGACGGAGGACGGCAGTCACATTCGACGAAGAGCTTCGCGCTGTGACCATCCGGGCCATCGAACGACTGCATGAACTGATCGCAAGCAGGGTTACTCCTCTCGCAGTAAGGGAAAAGAAGTGCGACAAATGCTCGCTACTCGAAATCTGCTTACCGGATGCCATGCGCTTCAAACGCGGCGCGGCGGCATGGTTCAGCACTCAGCTCACCATTCACCAAACTGCCTTCACCGGCGAGTCGTCCTCATGAAACCGCTCGTCCTTGGTCAGCACCGGCACTCCACGATTCAAGGCAATCGCCGCAATGAGACGGTCGGATGGATCGCGATGGTTCCGAGCCAGTTCAGCAGCCAGCAACCAATCCTCCGCAGACGGGCTAACCCACTCCACTCCTGGCAGGAGCTTCAAGGTAGGCCATGCCTCCCTGAGCGAGGTCGCAAAGGTGAGTTTCCCGGCACGCCGTTTGTATTCCAGCTCCCAAAGCGTGACGGTGTAAATCAGGACGACTTTTGGATCAGGTCCCGTTTGTTCGGTCCAATCCCGGGCAGCGACGGACAGTCGGAGAGGATCCCCAAGCCACCAATAAAGGACATGCGTGTCGAAAAGGATCATGTGCCGGGCTTGGAACTGGTCCACCACGAGTCATCTGCTTCGTCTTCCTCGCGCCACACGGGCTCCATGATGAGAGCGCTTTGGATGGAGTCCGCTGTTTTATTTCCAAACAGCTGGGTCCGCAGTTTCGACAGGATCTCCGCTTGCGCACCCGACTGCGGCAAAAGGCGGATTTCCAGCACGCTGCGGCCGTGGTCGGTCACGATCAAAGGTTCGCCGGTCCGCTCCACCTCGCGGAAATACTCCAGCATTTTTGCCTTCAGCTTCCCTTTGGAAATGACCATGTCTCAGCGATAGCTGCAGTCAAGGTTGTGGTCAAATTCCAAATCCACCCATGAAACGCCACCTCAACACCCTCTTCGTCACGCTGGAAGGCGCCTACCTCCGAAAGGACGGGGCGGCAGTCGAGATCCGCCATGAAGGGGAATCCAAACTTCGTGTCCCGCTGCACAATCTGGATGGCATCGCCTGCTTCGGCTGGGACATCTCCTGCTCTGCCGCCCTCATGGCCGCCTGTGCTGAGGCGAAGGTTTCACTTTCGTTTCACACCCCATTCGGAAAATTCCTCGCCTGCTCGAACGGCTTCACCTCCGGCAACATCCTGCTCCGCCGCGAACAATACCGCCGCGCCGACCATGAACCCGCCTCGCTCGCCATCGCCGCTAACATGATCGCCGCCAAGCTGGCCAACACCCGCCATGTCCTAATGCGCGCCGCCCGCGACCACGGCGAGAAATCCGCCGACCGCGCGTACGCCCTCACCAACGCAGCCGATTTCCTCGCCGTCCGCATTGGCCTCGTCTCCCGCGCCACTTCGCTCGATACCCTGAGAGGCATCGAGGGGGATTCCGCCGCCGCCTACTTCGCCGTGTTTCCGAACCTACTCACGAATCATGATCCGGCGATCACGATTTCCGGGAGATCACGCCGCCCACCACTCGATCCGGTCAATGCACTTCTCTCCTTCCTCTATGCACTGCTCATGCACGATTGCCGCAGCGCCCTTGAATCCTGCGGCCTCGATTCCCAATGCGGCTTCCTCCACCGCGATCGCCCCGGCCGCCCATCGCTCGCGCTCGATCTGATGGAAGAGTTCCGCGCCTTCTTTGCCGACCGCACCGCCCTCTCACTCTTCAACCGCCAGCAAATCACCCTCAAGGATTTCGACACCAAGGAAAACGGCGCGGTCCTCCTTAAAGACGACTCCCGCAAAAAAGTCCTCACCGCTTGGCAGGAACGGAAGCAGGACGAAATCAACCACCCCTTTCTCGACGAAAAAACCACCATCGGCTTCCTCCCCCACCTTCAAGCCCGCCTGCTAGCCCGCCACCTCCGCGGCGACCTCGACGCCTACCCGGCTTTTCTGGCGAAATGATTAGGAATCGGGGATCATTGATGGAAAAAGCAAAAAGAAGAATCATCCTAGCCCCTACCCTCTATCCCTTCCCATGTATATCCTCGTCACCTACGATGTCTCCACCATCACGCCCGCCGGGAAATCCCGTTTGCGGCGCACCGCCAAGGCCTGCCTCGATTACGGCCAACGCGTCCAAGCCTCGGTCTTTGAATGCAAGGTCGATCCCGCGCAACTTGTCACCTTCAAAGCGCGGCTGTTGGACATCATCGATCCGGAAACCGACAGCCTCCGCTTCTACCACTTAGGCAGTAACTGGCATCACAAGGTCGAGCACCACGGCGCGAACGACGGATATGATGTGGAAGGAACACTTGTGGTTTGAGAGGCGAGAACCCATTTTTCTGTTGCCTGAGAAAGCTGCCCGCCAGTCGCAGCGCGAACCCCAAGCGATCTTAAAATCGCCGGGAGGTTCGCGCCAGCCGCTAGGCCTACCGCTTCCGTTCTTTGACATTTCAAATCAAAAATTTTACGGACGCTGCGTGCTCGGAGCTTGCAGGTTCGCGGAACAGTCTGTTCTTCCCTTACCGCACAAAGGATTCCAGACTGCCGCAGTCGCCCCCTTCGCGGGGGGCGCGGATTGAAACATTACTGGCGAACGGCGGAAGCATCTTTTGACTCGTCGCCCCCTTCGCGGGGGGCGCGGATTGAAACAACTTTATTCATGGCGCGGTCTTTTGGATCAACGGTCGCCCCCTTCGCGGGGGGCGCGGATTGAAACTTTAGCTACGTTAAACTGACTAACCCCACCCACCGTCGCCCCCTTCGCGGGGGGCGCGGATTGAAACAACGCAAAACCGCCGCCCGGTT
>JBBECN010000158.1:12816-20981 GCA_040881795.1 Akkermansiaceae bacterium | reverse complement strand
TGGATTTTGGCCAATGATTGCCAATGATTTAACACGTATTGATGCGACAAAAAACGTTCGGATGCGCTCTACCTCGCAGATCGACGAAAATCGAAGGATTTCTCGAAATCTTCCACGGCGAGGGATTGCCGCCCGGTTGCCTAAGAATAATAGCCGACACCAGCGCTTGCAGCGAGCCTGGCCATCGAATAACTCGATGGTAGACTTAATTTGGGGTGCGTGGTTCGACTTTCTCCCAAGAAAAAAAACCACTAAAGGCAACCCCCGCGGGTGGCAATCTCATAAGGTCTTCGCCCGCGTCGAGGGCACTCCACCATCTCAGTTCCGCGAGGAGCGCCAAAAGGCTTTTCCGGAACGCGTCTAATCACCTGCGCCGGGTGGGCGGTTTGCATTTCACCCCAATCCCTGAATCTTCCAACCTTCGCGGTAATCCTTGCGGACGAAGGCGTTGGCTTCGGCGAGGTCGAACTTCAACTCAGGGCTGTTCCACTTCAGCGTGGTGTTCTGGAAGCGCGAGGCGATGCCACCTAACAGAATTGACTCAGTGAGAGGACCAGCATAGGCGAAGTCCGTCGAGGTCTTTCCGTTGCCTTGGCAGGCCTTGATGAATTGCTCCCAATGGCTCTCTCCTTCGACGCGCGGCAACTTGTAATCTTTGAATTTCTCCTTGGAAAACAACTCGAGGCGACTGACGTGGGGAAGCAGCATCACACCCTCGGTGCCAATGAAAATCGAACCCTGATCGGGCAGCGGCTTACCCTCTAACAATGCGATGACCTCCGCTGGCGGTCTGGCCGCGCCATCATACCAGGTGACGTCGATACTCTCGCTATCCGTCATGGGAGTGCGGGCGAAGGAATAGATGACTTTCCCATCGATCGCCCAGTTCCATGCGTTCGGTGCCGGGCCTTCGGAGCGGACGGCAACCGGGGCGTTGAGCTTGAGGCTCTCGAAAATCGGATCGAGGATGTGGCAGCCCATGTCGCCCAGCGTGCCGGTGCCGAAATCGAGGCGCTTGCGCCAGGTTTCCGAATGATAATAGTCGCCGCCGATGAAAGGGCGCGTCGCGCAAACGCCGAGCCACTGGTCCCAGTCGAAACCCTCCGGCACGGGATCGGTCTTGTCCGGCTTGGCCGTGGGATCACCCCAAGTCTTGCTGGACCAGGTGTGGACGTCTTTGATTTTACCGATCGCGCCGTCCTGGATGACTTGGGCAGCCATCCGGTAATAGACGGTGGAATGGATCTGGATGCCCATTTGCGTGACGATCTTTTTGTCTTTGGCCAGTTCTGTCATGCGGCGGACCTCGTGCAGGTTGTGGGCGAGCGGCTTTTGGCCATAGATGTGTTTGCCCAGTTGCATCGCGCTGACACCCATCGGGGCGTGCATGTGATCGGGTGTGGAGACATTGACACTATCGATCTTGTCCACTTCCTTTTCGAGCATCTCGCGCCAGTCCTGATAGAAGCGCGCGTTGGGGAATTTTTTCCGGGCTGGCGCCGCCTTGGCGAGATCCACATCGCAGAACGCCGCGATCTCGACATTCTTACAGTTAGAGATGTGCGCGAGGTCGGACGCGGCCATGCCGCCCAGGCCGAAACAGGCGTGGTGCAGCTTCTGCGACGGTGAATCAGCCATCAGGTTGCTGGTGACAAACGGCGCGCCCGCCGCGACAGTACCCAAGAGTTTGATAACCGAACGGCGTGAATGGATGGGATGGCTTTTCATGTTGATGAATGGATTAATGCGGATCCTTCGAGTCACCGCCGGCCGGTTTCATATTGTCGCGGAAGAAGATCATAAAAATCACCACAATCACGGCCGCCATGCCTGCGGGAAAAAGCCAGTAGTATTTCCAGTCGGTCATCGCCTTGGTGACGAGTTCCGGGTTCACGCCTTCGGGGTATCTCTTGCCGAACATGCCGGCCATGGATTCCAAGAACGAGGGAGCGGGCTGCGTGCCTGCGGTGGCCTTGATATTTTCCATCAGCACGGCGTGGTTCGCGGGAGCGGCACCATAAGCGCCAAAAGTGTTAGGAAGCGGGATGGTGGTGAATGGCAGATTGCCACCAAACGCCATGCGGAAGCCGAAGAACATCCCCAAGCCTTGGGTGAGGAAAACCAGCAAGCCCTGCGCCTGGCCCCGGACTTCGGCGGGTGACTTCTTGTCAGTGTAGATGAAGCCGGTGACGAAGAAGAAATCGTAACAAATGCCATGAAGCGCCACGCCCATCAGAAGCATCCAAGTCACTTGCTCGGGAGCGCCGAAGGAGAACAAAACGTAACGCAGCACCCAGCAGCCCATGCCCACCAGCAACATCAATTTCACACCGAGTTTGCGGAAGAAGAACGGAATGAGGACCATGAAGATGATCTCGGACATTTGACCGAGGGTCATCGTCGATGCAGCTTGTTCGAATCCCGCGGCACCGAGAAAGGCGGAGGTTTGCCCATAATAGTAGCCGAGCGGAATGCAGATCAGCGTCGAACAGATGGCAAACACCAAAAACGGCGGGTTCTTCAGTAGCTTGAACGCATCTAACATGAATAAAGAACCGATGTCGATCGGCTTGCCTTTGGCGGGTGGAGGCGTGTGAGGAAGCGTGAAGCTATACACACCCAGCGCGATGCTGGAGGCGGCGGCGATCCAGAAAATATTCAGCGAAGCAGACCATCCGGCGATGCCGAGTGCGAGGCCGGCGACGATCCAGCCGATCGTGCCCCAGACGCGGGCTTTCGGGAACAATTCCTGCGGCAGGTGAGTGAAGGTGATCGTATTTCCAAGGCCGAGAGTGGGCATGTAGCAGAGCATGTAGGCGATCATCAACCAGACGATCTGCCCGCCTTTTTCCGCGCCTTGCGGTGCCAGGATGGCGATGGCGCACATGATCCCGCCGCCGATTAACATCAGCACCCCCATCACGCGTTCCGAGGAGAATAAACGGTCGGCGATGAGTCCGAGAAACAGCGGGGCGAAAATGGCGGCGATCGGCGCGCTTTCGTAAGCCCCTCCGATGGAGGCGGACAGGCCGTTGTTCCCCATGGCGAGGGCCAGCGTGGCGAACCAGGACCCCCATGCGAAGAACTGGAGGAACATCATCACGGAAAGCCGGATGAGGGTGGAGCGCGGGGATGGGGTCATGGTGTTAGTTGAGTCGGAAATGTTCAGAATTTGACGGGTGCGCCGCTGCGGATCGATCGTTCCTCGGCTTCGCAAATCTCAAGAGCGGTCACTCCGTCGAGGGCGCGGACCACGGTCGGTGCCTGGCGCTTGGCCACACAGTCGATGATGTAATCGATTTCCTTGGAGTAACCATCGCCGTCACCAGTTTCCACCACGCGAAATTCCTTGCCGGTTTCTGCAATCGTCAGGGCGTTCGCGCCGCGTGCGAGGTCGAAGTCGATGGTCGCCTGTTCGCAAAGCAGGGTGTAGGACATGTTGAATCCTTGATTCAGCAGCCAACCGCCCTCGGCGTAAACGTTGGGACCGCCGGGAAAATCGTATTGGGTGACCACATGGTTGATGGCCCCGCCGGTTGCGAGCACGCCCGAGGAAAAGACACCCGCCGGCTTGCCGAAAAGATGGTTTACGAAATCGGAGTCGTGGATGTGGAGGTCGAACAAGGCGCCGCCCATGTCTTGGCCGCCGGAGTAGGTTCCTTGCTGGCTCCATGCGGGCATCGCGGAATCACGGCGGAATCGCGCAGCCAAAACTTTGCCGTAGGTTTGTTCGTCCACTGCTTGCTTGAGCCAGCTCCAGCCGGGCCAGAAGCGCATGCACATGGCGGGCATCAGGATGCCGGGCGAGTTCGCCGCGACTGCCAGAATTTCACGGGCCTCCGCCGAGGTGCGGGCTAACGGTTTCTCACAGATCACATGTTTGCCCGCCTTGAGCGCGGCGATGACCTGCGCGGCATGCAGCGGCGTGGGCGTGCAAAGGTCCACCAGTTCCACGTCCGCGTCGGCGAAGAGCTCTTCGGTCGTGCGGTAAACCTTCACGTCCAGCCCGAGATCGATGTCGTCGGATTTCGTGATGTTGCCGGAGACTCCGGCGAGCACGCCGTTGACCGGCACGCGCATGGCGTCGCAGACGGCGACCACGCGGGCTTGTGGGTTGGCGAGGTAGGCGCGGAGATGGGTCACGCCCATGAATCCGAGGCCGACGACGGCGACGTTCACGGGTTTTTCGGAGGCGGCGGACATGGATGGTTTGTTAGCGGATGGATTTCAGAACGACTTCCCGCGCGGTGCGGATGTCGGCAACACGTTGCTCAGCGGCTTCGCGCTCGATGACGATGTCGCCGGTAAATTTGATATCCGCGAGTGTTGCGAAAAAGGAGGGCCAGTCAACCTGCCCGTCGCCGACCGCCACTTCCTCGCCCCAGGTGCCGGGAGTTGCGCTTTCGTTGGCATCCTTCACATGCACCTGCCGGATCCACGGGGCGAGCACGCGCAGGGCCTCGATGGGGTCGCCCTTGCCGTAAAGCAGCATGTTGGCGGGGTCGAAATTGACGATCACGTTCGATTGCCCGAGTTCCCCTAACAAAGCTGCCAGTCCGTCCGCAGTTTCCTGGCCGGTTTCCAGACCGACGCTCATGTCGGCGGCGGCGAAAATTTCAGCCACGGTCTTGAGGCGGCCGACCATTTTCGCTAAATCCGGATCCGCCGGATCATGCGGCACGAAGCCGGCGTGGAAGGTGACGAGCGTCAAGCCGAGCTCGGTGGCGATTTTTACGGTGGCGCGGATATTTTCGAGATTCTGCTCCCAAGTCTCATCGGGCGCGATCCCGCCGGTCTGACGGATCGTGTCCAGCGTCGAGTAATCCTCGCCGACGCAGCCGAACATGCCGGAGACGATCGTGATGCCCGCCTGTTTGAGGATTGCTTCCGTCCCGCCCCAGACGGCGGGTTCCTCCCGCAGCGGGTCGAGCGCGAGCTGAACGCGGGAAATGCCGGTGGCCTGGAGTTTTTCTGCGAGGTCCCGGGGAGTCGCCGCTTGCAGCGACCATGAGCAGACGGCGATTCGTTGGGGCAAAGTGGAGGAAGTCATGGAGATTCAGCGTGCCGGATCATGAGGTGTGAAAAATGGCAGTCAGACTCGTCCACTTTTTAGGCACAGCTTGGAGATTCACTGACACTTTCGATTGTTCGAGGGACGCTCAACACCACGCTGAAACTCGTCAATCACAAACTTATCACGGGCCAAGCCATTGCGCCACTTGCCAGTCCTTCGTCCGTGATTCGAGAGTCGTCAACACTCCTGCTAGAACCTTACCCGCGATAGGGGTGGCTTCGTGAAGCAACACAATGTCACCTGCTTGTAGATTCGGCAGGATTCTCGCGAGGACTTTTTGCACATCCTTTTCGACGGCATCAAAACCGCGGCGGTTCCATGCCATTACCTCCAGTCCGAGCGCGCGCGCGATCGGATGGGTGAAAAAATTACGGTGGCCCACCGGTGCCCGGAACCAGCGCGGCCGGGTTCCGGTCACTTCCTCGATCACCCGTTGGCATTCCGCGATTTCGCGTCGCGTCCGCCACGGCCCCGCGCACCAGAACGACGCCTGCGGGTGGGTCAGGGTGTGATTGCCGATTTGATGGCCGCGGCGGACCACCTCACGAGCCAGTTCCGGGTGTTCCAAAACTTTCAAGCCGATCATGAAGAATACCGCCTTGGTTTGATGGCGATCCAACAGGTCCAGCAAAACCGGCGTGTCGTAGGGGTCCGGTCCGTCATCGATGGTGATCAAAATTTCGCGCGAATCCGTGTGGCAGACCACCCCCCCCCAGCCATTGGCAACCGGGACGGAGCACGGCCCAACAGAACGCGGCGGCGATGGCGACACCGCCTAACAAAGCCCAGTGCCAGCCGTATTTCCAACCGATGGCGATGGCGGCGACATGCAGCGCAGCTAACAAAAAGATCCGCCATCCGTTGCCCCACCGCATGCTGTTTTTCAGAGCCAACAAGATTCCGGCGATTAGATTGAGCGAAAAAATCGCGATCCACAGCCAGGCGAAAGCCCCAACCACGCCGCCAGCATCCCAGCGGTTAGCGCTCCAACCGACGAGGGCCAGCAGCGAGATCCGCCATTGCCATGCCTGACTGCCGACGGCGGCGGCGATGGGTAGAAGGTTCAGAGCCAGGAAGGTCAGCGGCAGGGCTAACAGAACCCCTGGAACGGTTCCCAGATGGCGCACCAGGATTTCACCGAGCGCGACCAGCACCGTTAGGGGAATGAGAGTGCCGAGAAATAACAGCTCGCGGCGGTGCATGCCGCGCCAATGGCTGACGACTTTGACATCCGCCACCACGGGTTCCCCCGCCCCGCCGAAGACGCGGAAGAGGGCGGAGACGGCGCGGTTATCGGATGGCGGGGGCATCTGAAAGGGAGTCACGGAAAAGTGGCGACAGGAGTGTCGCCACTCCTTATTCCCACTCGATGCTGGCGGGGGGCTTGGTGGAGATGTCGTAGAGCACGCGATTGATGCCTTTGACTTCGTTGAGAATCTTGTGGCTGGTTTCGCGGAGGATGATGGATGGCAGCTCCACCCAGTCGGCGGTCATCGCGTCTTCGGAGACGACGGCGCGGAGATTGGTCGCCCATTCGTAGCTGCGTTCGTCGCCTTTGACGCCCACGGTTTTCACCGGGATGAGGCCGGCGTAGGCTTGCCAGACTTTGTCATACCAACCGTGCTCCTTGAGCTTGCCGATGAAGATGGCGTCGCACTCGCGGATGATGTCGAGGCGCTCCTTATCGACGATCCCCGGGCAGCGGACGGATAGACCCGGGCCGGGAAACGGATGACGCTGAAGGATGTCTTGCGGAATGCCGAGGGCGGTGCCGAGTTCGCGGACTTCGTCCTTGAAGAGTTCCGCCAGCGGCTCCAGCACTTTTCCCTGAGCCTGGAGTTCGAGGATTTTCGCGACCCGGTTGTGGTGGGTCTTGATGACGGAGGCCTTGGACTTCGCGTTCGACGCGCTTTCGATCACGTCCGGGTAGAGCGTGCCTTGCGCAAGCATTTCGGCATCGCCCACGGAGTCCCAGAAGACTTCGATGAACATGTTGCCAATGATCTTGCGCTTCTTTTCGGGATCGGCCTCACCGGCCAGCGCGGTGAGGAATTTCTCGGAGGCATCCACCGTCTCGATCTCCACGCCGATGCGTTTGAAATTTTCCTGAACCACCGCCGCCTCGTCTTTGCGGAGCAGGCCGTTATCGACAAAGATCGCGCGGACCTTGACTCCGGCGTGCTGCAGCAAAACCGCTAGAACGGTGCTGTCCACGCCGCCGGAGACGCCGCAGACGACCTGGCGGGTGCCGACGGTTTCGCGGATGTTGTCGATCATCTCGCGTTTGAAATCATCGATGACGAACGGCAGCAGGTTGCCGGCGTGGGCGAGGAAATTGTTCAGGATCCGCAGGCCTTCATGGCTGTGCGTGACTTCCGGATGGTATTGAATGCCGAAAAACAGCTCGTCCCATTGTAGCGAAACCGGCGTGCCGTGTTGGTTGGAGGCGATCACCTTCGCACCTTCGGGTAGAACTTTCACGGTGTCCGAGTGGCTCATCCAAACTTGCGAGCAGGCGGAAATCCCCTCATAGAGCCCGACGCATTCCGCCGGGAACAAATTCGCCGGGCCATACTCGCGGCGGTCGCTCGCTTCCACGCTGCCGCCGAATTTGATGTTCAACAACTGCATGCCATAGCAGACGCCGAGGACCGGGACATTGAAGGCTTTGAGCGCTTCGAAATCGAGGTCCGGCGCATCGGCCTCGCTGGTGCTTTTCGGCCCGCCTGATAGAATGATGGCGCCGGGTTTACCGATATCGGGAAAATCCTCGATGGCGTAAAGCTTGGCAAAGTAACCCAACTCACGCACGCGACGGACGATGAGCTGGGTGTATTGCGAGCCGAAATCGAGAACGGCGACGTGGTTGGTTTCGTGCATTTTTTAGAATTGGGAAGAGTTTACCGCAAAGACGCTGAGGTCGCAAAGGGACGCGGAGACATGGATGATTCGATTTGACTCCATATCTTCTCTGCGTTCCTTCGCGACCTTTGCGCCTCCGCGGTGAATGTTCATTTTAGCTCAGCGGCTGATAGTTGGTGGGTTCCTCGGTCATGACGATGTCATGGACGTGGCTTTCGCGGAGGCCGCC
>JBBECN010000158.1:0-12716 GCA_040881795.1 Akkermansiaceae bacterium | reverse complement strand
CATGACGAGGTCGGCACCGGCGGCGAGGGCTTTGACGATATCGCCGGAGTATCGGATGCCGCCGTCGGCGATGACTTTCACTCCTGCGGCGCGGCAAACGTCGGCGACGTTGCGGATCGCGGTGAACTGCGGCATGCCGACGCCGGAAATCACGCGGGTGGTGCAGATTGATCCGGGCCCTACGCCGACTTTCACGGCACTCGCTCCGGCGGAAACAAGATCGCGCGCTCCTTGTTCGGTGACCACGTTTCCGGCAACGACCGGAACATTGGAAAGCGCGCGGAGTTTTCCGATCACGTCCATCACATGGCGGGTGTGGCCGGTGGCGGCATCGATGAAGAGCGCATCGGCCCCGGCGTCGATGAGGACGCGGCCACGGTCGATGCAATCCGGTCCGACGCCGACGGCGGCCCCGCATCGGAGTTGGCCGTTGTCGTCCTTGGCGGCGTTGGTGAAGGTGATGCGTTTTTCGATGTCGGAGCCGGTGATGAGTCCGGCAAGGCGACCGTCCGGGTGGACCAGCGGGAGTTTCTCGATCCGGTTTTGATAGAGAATACGGCGGGCTTCCTCAAGGCTGGTGTGCGCCGGAGCGGTGATGAGCTTTTCGCGCGGGGTCATCACATCGGAGACTGTAGCGTCGGTGCGGTCGAGGTAGCGGACGTCGCGGCCGGTGACCATGCCTTCGAGCAGGCCCTGGGCATCGATGACGGGAAAGCCGGAAAATCCATTTTGTGCCATGATCGCGCGAACGTGATCGACGGTGTCCTCCTTGCGGACAGTGTGGGGTTTTTGGATTACGGCGTTTTCCGAGCGTTTCACCCGGTAAACCATCGCCGCCTGCTCGTCGATGAGACAAGCGCGGTGAATCACCCCCATGCCGCCTTCGCGGGCAAGAGCGATCGCCAAATCGTGTTCGGAAACCGTGTCCATCGCGGCCGAAACAACCGGGAGGAACAACGGAATACCCGCAGTCACGTGGGTGGAAAGGTCCGCATCCCCGGGTAAAACCGAGCTCAAAGCCGGTATTAGAAGCACGTCGTCAAATGAAAGTCCGAGAGAAATCTCTGCCATGGCGGAGTCAATAGACGCACCCGGCGCCGCGCAAGTCCGAATCTTCGGGACGTGATTTCCGACACCTCAGCGGGCTGGATTTCAAATCTCACGCCAACTGGGGCAAAATTCGTTTGGCACTGGCGCTTCGCACCGCAGCCTATGAGGAGAGAATGTATGGAGTGCGGTGGCAGAGCGCAGCGGCGGCACCGCTTTGGATTCTTCGCGACGAAGCCCCGGCCCGATGAAACATCCAAAGCGGTGTGGCGCTATCGCTTCCCACCGCAGTCCATGGTGGAGCGCAGCGGGCGAAAACCTCAAATTTCCCATTCGTTGCGCTCGGCGAGATCGGCCTCCTCGATGGTTGCTCCTTCATCCACTCGTTTGGTGAAAGCCAAGTAGCGGCCAAGTTCGCTGCGGACGACGGGCAGCAGGAAATAGACTCCAATCAAATTGGGAATGCTCATGCCGAAGAGCGAGGCATCCGAAAAATCGGTCGCATTGCCCATCGATGCCGCAGAGCCAACGATGATGATCAAGCAAAAAATCACCTTGTAAGCCCAGGCGGTGATTTCCTTTTTGCCGAAAAGGTATTGCCACGCCTGCAAGCCATAGTAGCTCCAAGTGATCAGGGTGGAAAACGCGAAACAGAAGACGCAGACGAACAACACGTATTTGAAACTCGAATGCACCGTCTCGAAGGCGAGGGAGGTCATTTCAATGCCAAATTTCGTTCCATCGCCCACAACCTGGCCGAGCACGAAGGCATGGTCATGGATGGTGAAAGCCGCACCGGCTCCTTCGAATTGCATCGTCACCACCAGCACCAATGAGGTCATGCTGCAGATCACGACGGTATCCAGGAAGGGTTCCAACAATGCGACCAACCCCTCCGAGGCTGGACGACGGGTCTTTGCCGCCGCATGGGCGATCGGCGCGGAGCCCATTCCGGCCTCATTGGAAAACGTCGCCCGCCGCATGCCCCAGATGAAGGCGGAGAGGATCCCGCCGATGATCGCAGCCCGCGGCTCGAAGGCCTCACGGACAATCGTCGCTAGGGCGGGAAGGATCCCCTCAAAGTTCACGCAAAGAACCACGAGGCAACTCAGCACATACACCGCGCACATCATCGGCACCAGTCTGCCTGTGACTTTGGCGATGCCTTTGATGCCACCGATGATCACCAAGGCGGTGAGAAATGCCATCAGCAACCCAAACACCCATTGTTTATCGAAAAAGAAGGACTGCTCTCCGCCGGTGATGTTGATCAACTGGGCGGTGACTTGGTTCACTTGGAATACGTTGCCACCGCCAAACGACGCGAACACACACATCACCGCAAAGAGACCGGCCAACAGCAATCCGACATGCTTGAGTCCCCTCTCAGCAAATCCCTTGCGCAGGTAATACATCGCTCCGCCGTGGACGCGGCCCGCGGCATCGAATTCACGGTATTTCACCCCAAGCGTGCACTCGGCGAACTTGGTGGACATGCCGATGAACCCGCTCAAGAACAACCAGAATGCCACCCCGGGCCCGCCATTCTGGATGCCGATGGCCACGCCGGCGATGTTTCCGAGTCCCACCGTGCCGGAAACCGCCGTGCTGAGTGCCTGAAAATGGGTGACTTCACCTGGATCGGTGTCCCGGCTGTATTTCCCGCGGATGGTGCGCAGTGCCAGGCCGAATGCGCGGATGTTGATGAACTTGAAGGCGATTGTTAGAATCACACCGGCAGCGGCCAGCCAAAAAATCACTGCAAACGCCTCAAAGTCGCCAATCTTGATTTTGAAGAAAATCAGATCGACAAACGGCTTGGTCACCTTGCCAAACCACTGGTCGATTTTTTGATCCAAGCTTTGCTCCGCCGCGACCTGTTGCGCGTGCAGTGAAGGCACCAGCGCCATGAAACATCCCATCAATACCGTGAGGGCCGGCAATTTCCGAATCAGATTATGCATCATGCTGCGGGACACTGGCCACCCACTTCTCCCCCGGCAAGCGCAAAGTCAGTCAACGCCGTCAACCATCCTCAGGCTGCGGTTTGGGTGGTCGCTTGGCCAACACCACCCGGAAACCATAGATCCAATCCTCAAACGTCGGCGGCACCGCATTGCGGGAACCGGTAAACAGACTTTCCGGCTGATAGGTGTTCCAGCCACCACCCCGCAAAACCCCTAATAAGTTACTGCCGAGTTTCGAATATTCATCCGCCACCCACTCCTGCACGTTGCCACTGAGGTCAAAGAGGCCGTATTCATTCGCGGGAAATGATCCGACAGGCGCGGCGTAGGCAAAACCATCATCGTAATTCGAAATCGTCTGACTCACCGGAATCCCGAGCGTGCGCGATGCGGTGATGTCCGCGAAATTGCCCACCGCTTCGACATATGGCCAGGTGACACCCCACGGGTAAACCCGCTCTTTCCGCGCATCTCGCCACCCGGGGCTGATCCCCTCGTCTTCTTCAAGTCCTGCCATTTTGCTCCACTCAAGATCCGTTGGGAGCCGATAGAGGTGCGACCGGGCGATCCGCTCGTCCTTTCGCTCGCGAGCTGTCAGCCACTCGCAAAACGCCTGGGCATCCTCGCGGGTGACATGCACCACCGGATGATCCGGACCTTGGGCGTAATCCGGCCGCCGCGACGCGCGGTATCCCGACTCTTTGACGAAAAGATCGTAATCCCGCACCCGGGTCTCCCAGATCGAAACCATCAAATCCAGCCCCACCGGAGCGAAGCGCATTTTGATGCCATTCTCCCAGGGTTTGCCGAAAATCACCCCTTGGTTTTTCTCCAAAGTCACACTCTCCGCCAAAGTTTCTCCCTCCTTGACGACGACCTGTTTCGACAACGGCTTGTAACCCTCAAGTACCAGAATCAAATCGATGGTCCCCGGCTTTACCTTGGGAATCAGTAAGGATCCATTCGTACTACCCACCGCCAGCGTATTCATGTAAACATCAGCCCCCGGCGGGTCGCTTGTTAGATTGATCGCGCCGTAAGCAATCTGCCTGACGGTCACGTGAAACGGCTTCAAGTCATCGCGCCGGGCCCGCTCACTCAGGCCGGGGTTTTCAAACGCCTGCTCGCGCGCGGCGAGCACCTCATGATCCTCGCTGAGGTAGCCGGCCTTGTTACCACCCGCCCACAGCCAGTTGCAAAATGCGGCGGCGTCCGCAGCGGAGGTCAGTGCCACATCGACCATCACCCCGTTTTGCGAAACTTTAAGAAACTCTGCCACGTCGGCAGGGCGCTTGGTCGATCTGACGAACTGCATCCAGGCCGCCCGGGTCATGAAACCCGAACTCACATGTTCGTTGGCCAACGGCTGATAGGGATTCCCGAGGTGATCCTCCCACGGATCACCGGGATAGGGCGGCGACCAATTCTGCAGCACTCCGAAGAGGACTTGGGGTTCATTCACCGAAGAAGGATCGACTTTCCCCTGAAGCACCAGTTCGCGGAAACCACTCTTGCGGATGATAAAATGAAACTCCCCACCCACTTTGGACTCGAGGTAGATGCTGGGCGTGCGATCCACATATTTTTCGTTCGCGTCAAAAATCTCGGCCCCCTCCGGCGCGCTCACAATACGCAATTGGCCCATCGGCCGCGGACTTGACAGCGGCGGTGCCATCTTCGCCGCCAGCCACGCGCTGTCCTTGACCATTTCCCATCCCGTCCAGCCGACGAAGCCAGCCAGCACCAGCGTGGTCAGCCAGACCGCCCCACCGCTTTGGCGTCGGCGTTTGCCACGTTGCAGCCGCCGCAGAGCGTCGGCCAGGTCCGCTGCCGAGGAAATCTTGCGTTTGGAAATGCGCGGCTCGCAGATGTCACAAATGATTTTATTGAGCTCCAGCCAGCGCTTGCGGTCCGCGCCGCCCGGCATCTCGTCCGGCAATTCGGGAAATGACATCCGGTCCTTGCCAGTCGCGATTTCATATAAAACCTTGCCCAGACTGTAAACGTCCGCCTGGGTCGAGCCCGGCCCTTCCGGTGGCACAAATCCCTCGGTCCCGACAAAGGTCCGCTGCCCGCGGGTGGCCACCAGTCCGATGTCCGCCAGCTTCGCCCGGCCATTGACAAAAATCACGTTGGACGGCTTCACGTCGCGGTGCGCCAACCCCCGCTCATGCAAGTGCCCGAGCGCCTCGGCGAGCCGCAGGCCCACGTCGATGCAAACATTCGTGTCCCATTGCACGCCCAATGCCTGATGGTTGTCGGCCCGCAGTGTGCGCGGCTGGTATTCGATGGGGTTGATTTCCTGGCCGCTCGTCACGTCGTCGCCGAGTTCCATCACGTAGTAGTAAAACGAGACGCCATCGGTGCTGCGTCCCACATGCAGGATGTTCACCAATGCCGGATGGTCCCGCGACATCGGCTCAAATTTCAAAATGCCCTCAAACTCCCGCTCAAATCCACGTTCGTCCTCGAAGTCCTCGCGCCAAACCACCTTCACCGCCCGCAATGCCCCCGTCACGCCGCGCGCCAGCCAAACCTCACCATACGCGCCACCACCGATTTTCCGCAGAACCTCGTGATCGGGGATAGTTGGGCTCGGGCGGATTTTAGCCGGCATCGTCTTCGTCTTCGAGTTTGGCCAGTTCGCGCTTCAGCACGGCACCCACCCGGTGCTTCGCCAAATACACCTGAGCCATGCTGACATTGAGTTGATCCTGCACCCGCTTCGCATCCCACTGCTTGATGACGTAACAATCGAAAATCTGATACTGCTTCGGGGAAACCTGGGCCTTCACACGCGATAAAGCGGCGTCGGCCACGTTTTTTTTCCATTCCACATTCCACAGCCGCGACAACACATCGCCGTTGGGATCCTCCACCCGGTCGATCACCGCGGTTTTGCGGTCGTTTTCCCAGTCTCCGGCAATCATCGCCGTGTCCTTCTTGCGCTTGCGGAACTGATCGTTGATGCGCCAGCGCGTCATGTTCATCAGCCAAGTTTTGAAAGACCCCTGCTCCGGATCGTAAAGTTTTTTCTTACTCTGTTTGGCGATCGATAAAATCGTCTCCTGCACGCAATCGAAAGCCTCGTCCTGCCGCAAGCCGGCCTTCACCGCCACCGAGTAAATCAGGCGCCAGTAAGTTTGATAGAACTCATCCCATGTCCGCTGATCCTCCCAATTGTCCAAACGGGCAATCAGACTCTTCCGGGTCTTGGCGTAGGCCTGCACCAAAATGGTGTCACGCTCCTCGTCCTTCTCATCTTCTTTTTCCTCGTCGCCCTCAGACATTAAGAACTCTTTACATCATCCAGCCCCCACTGTCTTTCACGGATTCACTTTTTTCACAAGCCCCTGATTTTCAATTTTAAAAATGATCATTAAGACCTGCGAACGGTCGTCAAAAGCGAAGGATCGTCGAAGTTGTTTACATGAGCCGCCCGGCTTTTGTAGGGTCCGCCCCACTTCTTTCACCCGTGTTCCCGATCCCCCCCGATCTGGAGCCCCCCCACGGAACGAGCAATGTCCCCCACACACCCACCCACACCCCTCAATCCCTCCCAAGCAGTCGAGCGGATCCGCGAAATCATCGTGGGCCGCCATCTCGAACGTTTGGAGCAGCGAATCTCGCAACTGGAATCCGCAGGCCCCATGCCCGCGGCGGCACCGCTTCCCCGGATGGAAGACCGCGTGCTCGCCAGCGAGGCGAAACTCGAAGCGCTTCAGGACCATGTCCAACGCCTCGGCACCTCCTCTCGCGAAGCCACCGAACACCAGTTGAGCCAGCAGCAGGAAACCCAGCGGCTCGCGCAACAAATCCAGCAAGTCGCCGCGATGAAAGCCACCGACACCGCGCTTCCGGCAATCAACCAGCTGGAACGCAAGATCGGCACCTGGCTGGTCGCTTGGCAAAATTCGTTTCAAACCCAATTGAACGACAACAACCACCCGATCGCCCATCAACTCCGCAGCGAAGTGGTCACCCTCTGGGAAAACACCGAATCTCAGCTCACCCGCCTCGAAAGCCGATTGATGGACCGCGACGTCATCGAAGAGCGCTTTCGCAAAATCGCCGCCGCCGCCCGCGCCCTCGCCGACTCCGCATCGCCCATTCACTAATGCTCCCTACCCTCACTGCACCCTGCCCCGCGCCGCTCCCCGGACTTTGCGCCCGCGTGGTCGCGCCACGGATCTGGGACCAATTGCCGATTCCCGGCAGCGGCAAAACCTGCACGCCATTCCCTGCCCCCGCGCCACTCCCGCCTTGGCCGAGTGCTCCGGCCGCCGCCGTTCAAGCCGCGCTTCCATCTTGGCCAGCCGGCCTCAGCGCCCTACCCTCGCCCGCGCCGCCCCCCGCACCATTCGAGACTTTTCCTCAGCAGATTGTTGATAAAACTCCACCGCCGTCCAATCCCCCGCGGCAGGAAACCGACTTCACCGATGAGGATCTTCGCGAAGCCTTGGGGCCCATCCTTCAAAACGCCGTGCAACAGGCCGCCCATTTTTCGGGAAATGGCATCGACGCCTACTTTGAGCCGATGCTCCGCGCCACCATGCGCCGCACCATGGCCGAGCAATCATCCGGCACCCGCCCGTTTCACGCGCCCGGAGCTTTTGACCGCCTGATTTGGCATCTCCAAGCGCTCTTCACCAGCCGGACTTACGAGGACATTTTCTTCGAAAAAACCCATCGCTTCCAAGTCGAAGAAGTCTTTCTTGTCGATACCGCAAGCCTTGCGCTTGTCTCCTTCGCCAGCAGCGACCCCGCCCGCCACGCCTCGGCCAAGCGCGTCACCTCCGCCGTGCAACGCATCGCCCTGCAGCTCCGCGACGATGAGGGAAAACTCCGGGAGAATCTCGAACTTGGCGACCAACGCCATGCCATCTCCCGCCAAGGTCGGTTTGCGATCCTGATCGCCGTGGTGCGCGGCCAGACCAACGAGCTTCTCATCGCCGATTTGGAATTCGCATTGCACCGCATCGAGGACCGCTTCCGCGAGCAGTTCCAAAGCGAAGGCTCGCCGCTGCTGCACGCGCTCCAACCGTTCCTCGAAGACTGCGTGCTCATCCAAGCACCCGCCAGCGCCGCCTAACCGGCACGAGGCCATTGCAAAATCGGTTTTTCTCACAAACGCGTTGCGCCCCGGCGCGATCGGGAGACAATCCGCCTGTCCATGAATCCTGATTTCATCCGCGAAGCCCTTCGCCAAGTCCGCTACCCCGGTTTTTCCCGGGACATCATTTCCTTCGGCCTCGTCAAGGACGTGCGCTGCGAGCCCGGCCTCGTCACTGTGAAAATCGAAATCGCCACCCGCGATCCCAAGGTGCCCGAGCAGATTTTCCAAGAATGCCATGCGGTGCTCGATCCCCTGCCTGAGATCGGCACGGTGAAGGTGGAAATCGACGTCAAAGACGCTCCCGCAGCAGCAGGTGGCGCAGGCAGCGGCGTCGGTAAATCGTCGATTCCCGGCGTGAAACGCATCATCGCCGTGGCCTCCGGCAAAGGCGGCGTCGGCAAATCCACCGTCGCGTCCAATCTCGCCGTCGCCCTCGCCGCGACCGGGGCCAGCGTCGGTCTCTGCGATTGCGATCTCTACGGCCCGTCCGTCGGCCAAATGTTCGCGGTGAATGAAAAACCCATGGCCAACGAGCAAGACGAGATCATTCCGATGGAAGCCCACGGGCTCAAATTGATGTCGATGGGATTTTTGTTAGACGACCGTTCGCCGGTGATCGTGCGCGGCCCGATGGCCACCCGCTACACCCAACAATTTCTCCGCCAAGTCGCATGGGGCGAGCTCGACTACCTGGTTCTCGATCTCCCGCCCGGCACCGGCGACATCCAGCTCACCATCGTGCAAACCGTCACCGTCGATGGCGTGATCATCGTCACCACGCCGCAGGAAGTCGCGTTGATCGATGCGCGCAAGGCAGTTTCCATGTTTGCAAAAGTGAACGTGCCGATCCTCGGCCTGATCGAAAACATGTCTTGGTTCGAGTGCGATGCCGGGAAAAGATATCACCTCTTCGGCAAGGACGGCGGCGTGAAAGAAGCCGAGTATCTCAGCATCCCGCTGCTCGGCCAAATCCCGATTGATATCGCCACTCGCGAAGCCGGGGATTCCGGGGCACCCGTTGCGCTGCTGTCTCCGGAGAAAAACAAAGTTTCCGCAGCCTTCCATCAGATCGCCGCCCACGTTCGCACCAAGCTGCCGTGATTGCCTCATCTTGAGAGAACGGGTACGTTTGAGCACATTAAAGCATGGCAACATAAAAAGCCCACGGAATCGTCAAAAGCCGGAATCACTGCCGTCCTCCACTTTGGTAATGCATTTCACAGTAGGATCGTTAAAGTAGCTGCAAATGAATGCTCTGGCCTACGAGGTTGAAAAAACCCTGCAATCCGTCGATCCGGCGACAGCCACACGGCTGGAACGCCTGGTGCGCGATGCACTGGATCTAGTGAAGCCTCTCTCTCAGGAAGCCGGCTTGCAGCATGACCGCAAAATCTGGCTCCAACGGCTCGACAGCCTCCGCTCCTCCGTCGGCACCGGTCGCCAAGGCACCAGCACCCAAGAAATTCTGGATGATCTCCGCTCCGACCGCTGCTGATGAGCTACTGGGACACATCCTGTATCATCAAGCTCTACACGCCGGAGCCTGATTCAGCTGAGTTTCGGAACTTCCTCGAAAAAGGCACCACGTGTGTTACCTGCGACCTCACCCCTCTGGAATTCTGGGCCACCGTGCGACGGAAAGAATCCGAGGGCGTTTTGGCACCCGGCGAAGCCCAGAAGGTGCAAACCGCCTTGGAAGCTGATCTGGCGGACGAGGCGATCCTCATGAAAACCTGTGATGCCGTCGTTAGAGCCCGGTTTAAAACGATCGTGAACCAATGTCACTCACTGGTTCCTCCTGTTTTCATTCGGACCAACGATGCCCTGCACTTGGCCGCCGCCCACTGCGCGGGAGAAACCGAAATCGTTGCAACAGACAAGCGCTTGCGGGAGGCGGCCCTTGCCCTCGGCCACACGGTCTTTCCCCATGATACCCAATGAATTCATCGTCCGCGTTCTAACTCGATGCCAGAACGCATCCGCAGCCCTGCTTCACCATGAATGACGATCGATCAAAATCCCATCCCGAGCATGAACTCGCCGACCACAGCGGGATCGTCAAGGTCCGCCCGGATCCGGTGCATGCGGTGGTGGAGATTGATTTCGATCCTAACAAACTCACGGAAAAAGACGTCCGAGAGTTGGTGAGCGAGCACCGCGAGCAGGTTGCATCCGCGATTGAAAAAAGCATTTACCGGCTGGAAGGCAGCGCCTGCGAGGCATGTGCGCTCAAGCTGGAAAAGAAGATCGAGAAAATCCCCGGCGTCCGGCGGGCAACGGCCACTTACATCGGCAAAGTGCTCACGGTGACTTTCGATACCGACAAGGCCAGCCGGGCGCAGGTCTTCGACGACGTGAAAAACACCGGCGCGGATATCCAACCCTTGCGCCAAAAGGCCCAAGACAAGGTGGCCCTCTGGCAGAAAATCCGCAGCGGTGAACTCAACGAGGAAATTTCCTGTGGCCTTGGATTGATTTTTCTAATCAGCGCGTTGGTGGTGGAGAAAATTTCGGGAATCGGCCCGGCCACCCACGCGCTTTACCTTGGCGCTTATGTTTTCACCGGCCAGCAGGGCGTGCGTTCGGCCATCGCCTCGCTCCGCGAAAAGGTGCTGGATATCGATGTGCTGATGGTTCTAGCAGCGCTCGGTGCCGCGCTGATCGGCGCTCCGTTCGAAGGCGCGCTGCTGCTCTTTCTCTTCAGCTTTTCGAACGTGCTGCAGCGCCATGCCATGGAGCGGACGCAGAAGGCCATCGAGTCGCTGCTCACCTTGCGTCCTGCCGAAGCCCTCGTGAAACGCGATGGCACCACGCTCAAGGTCGCCGTCGAGGACTTGGAAATCGGCGAAGTTGTCGTCGTCCGCCCCGGCGAGCAAATCCCCGTGGACGGCGTGATTTCCGAAGGCAGCACCAACGTCGATGAATCCTCTCTAACCGGCGAGTCGATGCCCGTCTCCAAAGCCCTCGGCAGCAACCTCTTCGCCGGCACCCTCAACCAGAGCGGCGGCATCGAACTCACCGTCACCAAGCGCTCGGAAGACTCCGCCCTCTCGCGCATGGTCAAGCTCGTCGCCGAGGCGCAGGCGGAAAAATCCGGCACCCAGCGCTTCCTCGAAAAGGCCGAGCAATACTACGCCATGGGCGTCATCCTGTTCACCGTCGGCGTGTTTCTCGTGCCCTATTTTTTCCAAGCGGAATCGTTCGGCAAGGCCTTCTATCGAGCCATGACCATCATGGTCGTCGCCTCGCCCTGCGCCCTCATCATCAGCACCCCGGCCACCGTTCTATCCGCCATCGGCGGCGCCGCCCGCCGCGGCATCCTCATCAAGGGCGGCTCCCATCTGGAAACCGCATCCAAGATCGACATCGTCGCGATCGACAAAACCGGCACCCTCACCGTTGGCAAACCCTCGCTCACGGAAATCGTCACCGCGGATGGGGTCCACGTAATCACACATCCTCTGCCCGCTCCGGTCACCTCGCTGCTGCGCATCGCCGCCGCGCTGGAAGCGAAGTCCGAGCATCCCCTCGCCCACGCCATCGTCAAAAGCGCGGAGACGCTTGGCATCAACCTACCCGAAGCCACCGATTTCCAATCCACCGCCGGCAAGGGCGCGGAAGCCACCATCGAGACCATCCGCTACCTCGTCGGCAGCGAGCGGCTATTCCGCGAACTCAATGCAAGCGGTGCCACCTCACTCGCCGCAATCTCCCAACCTCTGCAAGCCAAAGGCAAAACCTGCGTCTGGCTCGGCACCCGCGTTGGCGACGCCGTCACCGCGCAAGCCCTGCTCGTCATGGCCGACACCATCCGCCCCGCCGCCCGGCTGTTAGCCGATGAACTCCACCGCCTCGGCGTAAAAAAAGTCGTCATGCTCACCGGCGACCAACGCCTCGTCGCCGAAGCCATCGCACAAGAAGCCAAGGTCGATGAAGTCCACGCCGAACTTCTCCCCGAAGACAAACTCAACGTCATCCGCGAATTAAAAAAAGAAGGTACCGTCATGATGATCGGCGACGGCGTGAACGACGCCCCCGCGCTTGCCATGTCTGACATCGGCGTCGCCATGGGCGCGGTCGGTACCGACGTCGCGATGGAAACCGCCGACATCGTCCTGATGGGCGACCGTTTGGAAAATATCGCCACCCTCGTCGCCCACGCCCGCCGGGCAAAACGAGTGCTCACCCAGAACCTCGTCTTCGCCAGTGCCGTCATCGTCGTCCTCATCATTTCCGCCCTCGGTTTTTCGCTGGCGCTGCCGCTAGGAGTCATCGGCCACGAAGGCAGCACCGTCCTCGTCTGCCTCAACGGCCTGCGTCTTCTCATCGTCCATCAGGCCGGAAAATCATAGAAAGAGTCCCCGGCCAAACCCGGTAGGGCGGATCCGGCCCGGTCCGCCCACTTCACCTTCTCCCGCCGGAGGCTAATCTTCCACGTTTCATTAGCATCCCACGCCCCTGGCGACAAGTGGGCGCGGCGAGCCGACCACGCCCTACCCGGATAGAGGTAGGAACGGGGCATTGATTTGCCCCGCTCCCCCCTCCGAACCGTGCTTGCGGATCTCCCGCACACGGCTCTCCAGTCA
>JBBECN010000157.1:0-21054 GCA_040881795.1 Akkermansiaceae bacterium | reverse complement strand
CTCCCGCCTGTCAGATCCGGGCGAGACGCCCGGACAACGGTCTGGCGCGAGACGCGCCAGCCACGTTTCCACAAATCGCTACGCGCGATAGTATCGCTGCGAGGTCTGGTTTTACCCCTTGCAGAGAAGCTCGAGATTTTGATTCCCAGCCACCTCCCTAACGACAAAACTCCCCGCAATGACCGAGCGCGTATTTCTGGGTTGGGATCAACCGTTTCTCACCAAAGCCGTGAACTGGCTGTTGGATCGACGAGAGGATCTGCCTCACCTGCTGGTGGTCGTTCCCACCGCGCAGAGCGGGCGGCGCTTGCGCGAGGCGCTTGCGGAAAGCGTGGGTGCCCTGCTGGCGCCGAAAGTGGTGACGCCCGGTTCATTTCTGAAATCCCACGACGCGGAAGTCGCCGAGGACTGGGTGGATCACATCGCTTGGGTGGAAGTGCTCGAAAGCATCGCCGACTGGTCACTCTACACCACCCTGTTTCCCGAAAAACCCGGCGAAGGCACTGACTGGGCGGGAGGCCTGGCCCGCGAAATGGTCAAGCTCCGCCGCTCGCTTCAAGAAAATGGGCTGACCCTCAACATCGCCGCCCGCAAACTCGGTGAGACCGTCGAAGCCGAGCGATGGCAGGCCCTCGGCAATCTGGAAACCCTCGTCGAGCAAAAGCTCAAATCCTGGGGATTCAAAAGCCGCAGCCGCGCCCTGGCCAAAGGGTTGCCGTCCCCCGTAGGACCCACTCACATCATCCTCGCCGGCGTCGCCGAAATGCCACCGCTGGTGGAGCGCGCCTGGCTGGCATGGGACGGTAAAATCACCAGCTTGATCGGCGCACCGGACAGCGAAGCGGCGGGATTTTCCGCCATCGGCCGGCCGTTGGAAATTTGGACCGAGCGCCCGCTGCCATGGCCGGACGGACCCACCGGCAGCGTGCGAGTCACCGCGGACCCACGGCAACAGGCGGTGGAAGCCCTGCAAATTGTCAGCGATTGCCAAACCGGCTCGCACGACCTCGCGCTCGGATCCGCCGATGCCGAGGTCGGCTCGGAACTCGCCCGAACGTTCACCCGCGGTGGCTGGCCGGCCTTTCATCCGGCGGAGACGCCCATCACCACCGGGCTCTCGCGCTGGTTCAAAATCTGGAGCGCCTGGCTGGCGGATCCCACGCTGGCGACCATGGCCGATCTGCTGGCGATGCCGGAAACCGGCATGCTCGTCAGCGGCAAACGCGCCCAAAAAGCCAAACGCCTGTCCGAACTTCGCGACCGCTGGATGATCTTGCGCACCGATGACCTGAAGCGCCGGATCCTGGCAGAAACCTTCCGCAACGAGTGGGACAAGACCTCCGCCGAGGAATTGTTAGCGGCTGCCGAAGCCTTGGAAAAATGGCGTGCCAGTTTCCAACGCGAAGATTTCAGCGGGGTCATCCTGCGATTGTTAGAGACCCTCGGACACACCGGCCCGACCACCGAAGAAGCCTCGCAGGAAATGGCGAAGTGGATGGCGGCGGCTGCACCGATGATGGGGCGGGTGCGCCGCAGCGCCGGATTCTGGATCGAACTGATGCTCGCCGGAATCCCCTCCCCCGCACCGCTGCCGCCGGAGGGACGGGTGTTGGATGTACAAGGTTGGCTGGAGCTTTTTCACGAACCCGGCAGCCACCTGGTGCTCTGCGGCATGAATGAAGGCAAAGTCCCCGCACGCAGCGGCGGCGAGCCGTGGCTCAGCGAAGCGAGCCGCGAGCGGCTCGGCCTGATCAAGGATGCCGAACGCGCGGCGCGCGATGCGTTTCTCTATCAGGCGATGCTGGAGGCCCGGCGCGACGGCGGCCGCGTCGATCTGATCTGCGGCAAATCCGGTGCCGGCGGCGATTCGCTGCTGCCCTCCCGCCTGCTGTTAGCCGCCAGCCGCGACGAACTGCCGGGACGGGTGAAAACCTTGTTCCGCGAGATCGAACCGCCCGAAGCCGGATTGCGCTGGGAGAAGGATTGGCAATGGCAACCGCGCAAGGTCGAACCGACAAAGCGCCTCAACGCCACCTCCCTCACCGACTATCTCAACTGCCCGTTCCGCTACTACCTGAAACACGCCGTCGGCATGCAAGGCACGCAAACCGGCCGCGCCGAATGGAACGCCCGCGACTTCGGCACCATCGCCCACGAGGTGCTCGAGCGCTGGGGCGGTGATGACAAAACCCGCGAATCGGAGGACGCCAGTGCAATCCACGCCCTGCTTTCCCGCGAACTCGACCGGGTGGTGGCGGAGTGGTTCGACCAACGCATCCCGCTGGCGGTTAGAATCCAGACCGAAGCGCTGCGCCAGCGATTCCTGTGGCTCGCGCGGGTGCAGGCACGCGAACGCGCGGCGGGTTGGGAAATCATCGATGTCGAACGCAAGGTGGAGATCCCGGTCGGCGAGGCGTTGATCGTCGCCAAGATCGACCGGATCGACCGCCACCGCGATTCCGGCAGGCTGCGCGTCATTGATTATAAAACCGGCAAGGTCGAGGGCGTGGAAAAGGCGCACCGCAAGAAAGTCACCACCGCCACCGTGCTACCCGGCCATTTCACGCTGGAGGATCCGGTGGTTTACGAAACCCAGGAGAAGGGAAAATCCGCGAATTTCCGTTGGCACAATTTGCAGCTTCCGCTTTATGCAGCGGCGGTGTTGGGCCGTGAGCAAACCTTGCCGACGCCCTGTTACCTCACCCTGAGCCCCACCGAATCCGAAGTGGACCTCTTTGAGTGGGCGGATTTCGACCACCATGATCTCGACGCCGCGCAAGCCTGCGCGGATTGGGTCGCGGAACGAATCGCCGCAGGTGTTTTCTGGCCGCCGGCGGAAAAAGTATCCTACGACGACTATCAGATTCTAGCAGCGGGAAGGACGCTGGAGGAAATGGTCGCAGGCTCCCCCCATGTGTGACTAATCCCCAGCTTTCCCAGCCTCTGGCGATGGCGCGGCCGCGCCGGACTCACTCAGACTCAGGCCCATTTTGCGGGCGCGTTCCTGCCAGAGACCGCGGGCGTAGGATTGCATATCGGCCACCTTGTCCTTTTCGTCCATAATTTCGAAACCAAAGATGGTTTCGATCACATCCTCAAAACTCACCAATCCCACCGTGGTGCCGAATTCGTCAATCACCAGCATGATTTGATGGCGTTCTGCGACGAAGCGTTGGAACAACAAATCCACCGGCGTCTCTTTAGGAGTGACGGCAATCGGCCGCGTGACGGCCGCAAGCGTCCCGGTATCGTCCGCGTCCTTGAGGTGGGCGAGCAGCGCCTCGCCACGTATCACGAAGCCCGCGACCTCGTCGCGATTGCTGCGGAAGACGGGAATCCGGGTGAAAGGTTTGTCGTCGATGAGCTGCACAAAATCAACCAAGCTGGTGGATTCAGGCAGCGCGAAAATGACCGGACGCGGCGTCATGATGTCCCAGGTCTTCATTGCGTGAAGCTGGATGAGATTGTGGACAAACTGGCTTTCGCGTGCGCCCAACGATCCGGACGCCTCACCGATTCGCGCCATCGCGAGAAGCTCTTCGCGATGCACCGCGTTGTCGTGACTGGCCTTGGGGGCGATCATGCGGGTGATTTGCTTCGAGCCCCAGACCAGCGGCTTCAGGCCGATGATCATCACATGAAGAGTCTTGGCCGCGGGCCCGGCCAACTGGATGGCAAATCGGGCTCCCATCGTTTTCGGAACGATTTCAGTAAAAACTAAAATTGCCAAGGTAAGCATCGCGGCGAAGATTGCCTCACCAGTATTGCCGTAGAGGCGGGCGTATTCAGCGCCCGCTCCCGCCGCGCCCATCGTGTGGGCAATGGTGTTGAGTGTAAGGATCGCCGAGAGAGGGCGGTCGATATCCTCCTTGTATTCCTCCATGCGCGAGGCCCATTTGGCACCATTTTACTTGGCGTTGGCAATCGATGCCGGGGTGAGCGTGAGTAGCGTCGCCTCGAGCAGCGAACAAATGAAGGAAATGCCCAGTGCGATGAGGATGTAGGTAACCAGTGTGATCATTGAAAAGTAGCCCTTCCCAGGAAGGCGCGCTTGGAGATTAACCCGAGGGTGGGAATGATTCAAGAAGAGATCGCACGCCCTCACGTGAGGCGCTTGGTGTTAGAAGAACAACCGCTCGACCATCCAGCTGAGGCCGGCGAGGGCGACCAAGACCGAGCCTGCGGTCTGGACTTGCAGCGTCCATTTTTTCAAGGGCCAAAGAATCAGGAATGCCACACACACCACCGTGATCTGCGCGACCTCGACGCCGACATTGAATCCTAACAATGGAACCAGCAGTTTGTCCTGCGGGATCGTCGCCAGTTTTTCCGCTAGCACCGAGGCAAAACCAAGGCCATGAATCAGGCCGAAGCAGAATACCAGAATCAGCCGCTGCCGGCCGATCCTGCGGGTGAACAAATTCTCGATTCCGATCCAGGTGATGCTCACCGCGATCAAGACTTCCACCAATTTCCCGGGCACCGTCACCCAGCCTAACACGGCGAGCGCCAGCGTCGCGGAATGCGCCAAGGTGAAGAGTAGGGACTGCCCGAGCAGCGGCTTCCACTTGGGAACCAGTAAAAACAAGCCGAGGATGAAAAGCATGTGGTCCAACCCGAGCGGAAGCACATGGTGGAATCCGGAAACCGCCCAACTGCCAAACATCGAATGCGGGACGGAAACCGCTTCCCCGGATTTGTCCTGCTTAAGAAGGGTGAGGCTTCCGCCGGGCAGGGTGCTGATGATTTCCGGATCGTCGCCCTCGTCGATGAGGATGATCAATTCCGTGTCCTGCTCACCCGCCCAGTCCACGCGCAACTCGCCGGCGGTCGTGGCCGGGCCGACCACCAGACGGGTGGAAAGCAGAGCGATATCACCGGCCTCGGGAGGAAGTTCGAAAGGATCCTTTTCAAAATCCGGGAATTCGACGCGCCACTCGATCTCGCTACCGGCGAACGTGAATTTCAAGAGTTTCCGCAGGGTGTTTTCCGTCTCCCTGCGGATCCGTGCAAATTCCTCCGGCGTGGATTTCATCACCGCCACCCGGCTCAGCGGCAAGCCGCCGGGGACACTGCGCGTCTCAGGAAGCATGTAAGCGATGTCCATTTCACCCAACAGCCGCCATTGCCCGTCCACATTCTGGAACTCGAGTTCCACGCTCGCGACCTGGTGGCCAAAGAGTGGCGCGACGGGTGCAAGAAGGACCAATAAAAGCGCAAAAAGGCGTGCGAAAAATATCATTCAGTCCAGCGTCTCCAGCGCGCGGTGGTTTGCAAGGAAAGATCCTGGCATACCATTCAAAGCGACCTAATCCTTCAAAACGCCCATGTCGATTGTCCTATTCATCCTGATTGGTATCCCACTGCTTTCCATCGCATGGTGGATTTGGGCGGACTGCCGCTTGAGCGCGATGAACACGCCGCGAGGGTGGCGGCTGGGCATGGGACTGGCCTTGTGCCTGATGCTGACAGGTTTCGTATGGGTCGTTTTAGCACGCCGCGAGACGGTGGATACGCCGGTGCCCGCCGCGTTGTATGCGGTGGTTTTGTTATGGGGTTTGATTTTCCTCCCCATGTTAGGCCTGCCGATGATGACCGGTTGGGCGTTCTGGTCGATCGGTGAAAACCTCCGCAAGCTCATCCGCAAACCCGGCAAGCCGCGTGATTCCGCAGTGGATTCCCTGTCCAAACCCATGAGCCGGCGCGAACTGCTCGGCACGGCTGCCGTCGCACTACCGGTGATCGCCACTTTCGGCGTCGCCGGGATCAGCTTACCCCAAACCAAGCGCTTTCGCGTGCGCGAGATCTCGATTTCCCTCAAAGACCTGCCGGAAAGCCTGGATGGCATGCGCATCGCCCACGTCACCGATACGCACGTGGGGAAATTCACCCGGGGCAGGATCCTTGATGAGATCGCGGATACCACCAACCGCCTGCAAGCCGATCTGGTCCTTCTAACCGGAGACTTGATCGACAACTCGATCAAAGACCTGCCCGCCGCACTGGCGATGATCCAACGCATGGATCCTCGCTCCGGGCTTTTCATGATCGAGGGAAATCATGATCTTTTTGACGACCCGGCGGAGTTCGTCTGCGGCGTGCGGGCAAGCGGGGTGAATTTTCTGAGAAACGAATCCGCCATCGTCCAAGTCCGCGGCCAAGCGGTGCAAATTCTAGGAATTGGTTGGAATCGCCACGAATCCCAAATGACTGAGGATGTGGCAACGGTGGCGAAATTACGACAGCCCGACGCGTTTCCCATCCTGCTGGCTCACCACCCCCATGCCTTCGATGCCGCGACCCGCCATGGGATCCCGCTGACACTTGCCGGACACACCCACGGCGGGCAATTGATGCTCACGCCGACCCTTGGCGTAGGACCGGCGATGTTCAATTACTGGTCAGGACTCTATCAAAACGAAGGGCGCTCGCTGGTGGTGAGCAATGGCACGGGAAATTGGTTTCCTGTGAGAACCGCCGCCCCGGCGGAGATCGTTCACATCACGTTGCAATGTGATAGGCCATCGTGAACGCAAGGAAGTTTCTATCCTTTTGGGGATTCGAGCGTAGGATTCAGAATCAAACAATCTATCACTAGAAGCTCATGAAATGGTCCATTAAAGTCGGCAAAATTTTCGGCATCGACGTCTATCTTCACTTCACGTTTCTTTTAGTTCTGGTTTTTCTCGGTGTCGTTACCTGGCGCTCCACTGGCAGTATCCAGGCGGCAGCGGGCGGGGTCGCATTAATCGCCGCGTTGTTCGGATGCGTGCTGCTGCATGAACTCGGCCACGCGTTGATGGCCCGCAAATATGGCATCGGAACCAGCAACATCACGCTGCTGCCCATCGGCGGCGTCGCCCACCTCGACAAGATGCCGGAGAAACCGATGCAGGAATTCTGGGTCGCGCTGGCAGGACCGGCGGTGAATCTGGTGATTGCCGCGCTGCTGTTCGTCGGACTTGCGGCGACCATCGGCTTCGCACCCACCGATGACCTGGCACTCACGGGCGAAAACTTTTTGCAGCGGCTGATGATCATCAACCTGATGCTGCTGGCCTTCAATTTACTCCCGGCCTTCCCGATGGATGGCGGCCGTGTATTGCGGGCACTTCTGGCCATCCCGCTGGGCCGCCGCCGTGCCACCCATATCGCGGCAAACATCGGCCAAGCCATGGCAATCGTCTTCGGCATCGTCGGGTTTTTCTACAATCCGTTTCTCATTTTCATCGCCATTTTCGTGTTCCTCGGCGCGCAGGCCGAGGCGGGATATGTGGAAATGCAGTCCGTCCTAGGCGGGCTGCGCGTCCGCGATGCGATGATGACCCGCTTCCGCACGCTCTCGGCGCGCGATCCCTTGAGCCGGGCGGTGGAGGAATTATTGGCCGGCTCGCAACAGGATTTCCCGGTGGTTGAAAATGGCGTTCCGGTCGGCATGTTGCGCCGCAATGATCTGGTCGCGGCGCTCAATGATGACCGCCGCGACAGTTTGGTGGCGGATGTGATGTCCCACGATTGCGAATCCGTCGAGATGTCGGAACTGCTTCAGCAAGCGGTTGAGGTCATGCAGAAAAAACAATGTGCCTCCATGGCAGTCGTGCAGAAGACTCAAGTGATCGGCTTGCTGACGATGGAAAACATCAGTGAAATGATGATAGTGAACGCCGCCATCCAGCACCAAGGGCATCACCATCCTCCCGATTTCAACAGGTGATTACTCATTTTCATTTCCCCTATGAGCCCACCTCGGGGTGGCTGGCTGTTGATTTCCAGATTCTTGCACAGCGTCTGCTGAATGACAGCAGCCCTCCGATTTCCGAATAGATGCTCACCCGTTTCCTCAAACAGCACACCGGCCCCCTCACTCGCGATCTGGTGCAGGAGCCCGGAAATTTCGGTCTTGGGAACATCCCCTCGCGGCTGAAGCCCAGCTCCACCGTGACTTCGATCTGCGGCTATTGTGCGACCGGTTGCCAGTTGAAACTCCACCTCGATACCAACGGCGAGGCCATCAACCTCACGCCACAAGCCGGCTACCCGGTGAACCTCGGCATGGCCTGCCCGAAAGGCTGGCAAGCGCTCGACCCACTGGATTCACCAGACCGCGCCACAGTCCCACTGCTGCGCGATGGCCGCGGGAAACTCGTCCCCACCGATTGGGCCACCGCACTCGATGCCTTCACCACCCGTCTCAAAGGCATTCAGGAAAAACATGGCCGCGAGTCCGTCGCATTTCTCTCCACCGGGCAGATTCCCTTCGAAGAGATGGCATTTCTCGGCTGCCTTTTCAAGTTTGGCATGGGCTTCCTGCACGGCGATGCAAACACCCGCCAGTGCATGGCCACCGCCGTGACCGCCTACAAGCAGTCCTTCGGCTTCGACGCCCCGCCGGCCTGCTACGCGGATTTTGAAGAATCCGATGTGATCGTGCTAATCGGCGCGAATCTCTGCATCGCCCACCCCATCCTTTGGCAACGGGTGATGCGTAACAAACGCAACCCGCAAATCATCGTCATCGATCCCCGCGCCACGGAAACCGCGCAGGCCGCCACCCAGCACCTCGCCCTCAAGCCCAAGGGCGATCTCGCCCTGCTTTACGCCCTCGCCCATTGCATTGTCCGCGACGGGCGCGTCGACGCCGCCGCCATCGCACGCACCGAAGGCATCGATGCCTTCACAGAATTTGTCAAAGACTACTCCCCCACCGCCGTTGCAGAAAAAACCGGTCAATCGCCGGATATCATCGAAGCGCTCGCTCTAGCAGTTTCGGATCCCGCCAAGCGTGTCTCGTGGTGGTGGACCATGGGCGTGAACCAATCACATGAGGGTGTTAGAACCGCTCAAGCCATTATCAATCTCTGCCTGATCACCGGCAACATCGGCAAACCCGGCACCGGCCCCAGCTCGGTGACCGGCCAGTGCAATGCCATGGGCTCACGCCTTTTTTCCAACACCACCTCACTCGTCGGCGGCCATGATTTTGCCGATCCGGAACACCGTGAAAAAGTCGCCGCAGGGCTCGATATCCCTGTTGAAAACATCCCCAGCGACCCCTCGCTTGCCTTCGATCAAATTCTCGCTGCCGCCGAGTCCGGCAAAATCAAGGCGCTGTGGATCGTCGCGACCAACCCGTTCCATTCTTGGATCGACTCCGGACGGCTCACCAAATTGCGTGAAAATCTGGAATTCCTCGTCGTCCAAGACATGTATTTCACCACCGAGAGTGCCCTCGCGGCGGACCTCGTCCTGCCCGCCGCCGGTTGGGGGGAGAAGTCCGGTTGCTTCATCAATTCCGAGCGCCGCATCGGCACCCTCAAGGCGGTTAGAAGAGCACCCGGCCATGCACTATCCGACTTCCGCATCCTTCGCCTCATCGCCGATGCATGGGGCTGCGGCGATCTCTTTAGCAAATGGACCGATCCCGAGGCCGCCTTCAAAATCCTCCGAGATCTAACACAAGACCGCCCCTGCGACATCACTGGCATCGAGGACTATCGAATGATTGACTCAAAAGGCGGCATCCAATGGCCGTTTCCCGCGGGCATCACCGATGAGCGGCCCGAGAGACGCCTCTTCGAAAATGGCATCTATCACACGCAGAGTGGCAAGGCGAGAATCCTCTTCTCCCCTCCGGCCGAGCTTCCGGAACCCACGGATTCCGAGTATCCCTTCACGCTACTAACCGGTCGCGGCACCAGCAGCCAGTGGCACACCCAAAGCCGCACTGGAAAATCCGATATCCTGCGCAAACTCTACCCCGCTGCCGTCTGCGTCGAAATTCATCCGCAGGACGCGGCGGACGTCGGCTTGAAAGCCGGTGGCCGCGTCGCCATCCGTTCCCGCCGTGGCGAAATGGAGGCAGCGGTTTACATCGCCCCCACCGTCCAGCGCGGACAGGTTTTCCTGCCCATGCACTACCCCGAGGTCAATCGCCTGACCCACCCGAGCTTCGATCCCCACTCGCGCCAGCCGAATTACAAGGCATGCGCGGTGGCGATTCGCAAGCTGAACGGTTAGCCGGTGAATTCACCGCCAGCCCGAGCTTTCCGGCTGCCCGATACACCATTTCGTTCGAACAAGCCCGTTCCTCTCCTGCACGCCAGGGCTCGCAATCCAAAGGGATCTGAGGCGAGATATGCGTAGAAATAGAGCCTTCCTGCGGTGCCAGGTCCGGCGAATCTGCGATGCTCTCATCCAGATACCCCTCAACCACCACCATGATCACGAAAATCGACCATCTGGGAATTGCCGTCAAATCACTCGACGAAGCCATCGCCTATTATGAGAACGTCCTCGGACTCACCTGTGAAGGCCGCGAGGAAGTGGAATCCCAAAAAGTTCGCACCGCGTTTTTCGCCGCCGGCGATGTCCATCTTGAACTCCTCGAACCCACCTCTGACGACAGCCCGATCGCCAAATTTCTCGAAAAAAACGGCCCCGGTATCCATCACATTGCCTTCGCCACCGACGACATCACCGGCCAACTCACGAAGGCCAAAGACCAAGGCGCACGCCTGATTCACGAAGTGCCCTTCGAAGGCGCGGGCGATAAGCTCGTCGCATTCCTCCACCCAAAATCGACCTTCGGCGTGCTCACCGAGTTCTGCCAACCCACCCACTGACACCCCGTCGCCCGCCCTAACACACTCACCTTAAAACCACGCCATGGCCATTGCTAAATCACTCATGGAGGAGCTTGAGCTCCGCCGCGACGAAGCCCTCATCGGAGGCGGCATCGACCGCATCGAAAAACGCCACGAAAAAAGCCTGCTCAGCGCCCGCGAGCGCCTTGCCGTCTTCTTCGATGGAGGCAGCTACATCGAGTTTGGTATGCACGCCCATCATTCCTGCATCAACTTCGGCCTCGAAAAACGCAAGATGCCCGGTGACGGAGTCGTCTGCGCCACCGGTGCCGTCGATGGCCGCCAAGTCGCCGCCTTCGCCCAGGACTTCACCGTCGGCGGCGGAGCGGTCGGCCGCATCCATGCCAAGAAAATCTGCGACCTGTTGGATTTCGCCGTCAAAGCCGGCATGCCAGTCGTCGGTATCAACGATTCAGGCGGCGCGCGCATTCAGGAAGGCATCGACGCCCTCTCAGGCTACGGCCAGATCTTTTTCCGCAACGTCCTGCTCTCTGGAGTCGTCCCACAAATTTCGATCATCGCCGGCCCCTGCGCCGGCGGGGCCGCATACTCCCCCGCCCTCACCGATTTCATCATCATGACGCGGAGGAACTCCAACATGTTCATCTGCGGCCCTGACGTCATCCGCGCCGCCACCGGACAAACCGCATCCCTCGATCAATTTGCCAGCGCGGATGCCCATGCCCAGGTGAGCGGCAACATCCACCTCATCGCCGAGGATGATGAACACGCCATCGAGCTCACCAAAAAACTGCTGAATTACCTTCCATCTAACAACCTGAGCGATCCACCGCACAAGATGAACGACGAGATCGCCATCACCGAGGATTTGGAAATCAACGATCTCATCCCGGCCGATCCCCGCGCGCCGCTCGATATGCAGAAGGTCATCGAGCGTCTCGTCGATCCCGGCAGTTGGTTTGAAATCATGCCGGACTTCGCACCCAACATGCTCGTCGGATTCGCCAAACTCGAAAACCTCGTCATCGGCATCATCGCCAACCAACCGATGGTCAAGGCCGGCTGCATCGACATCGACAGCTCCGACAAAGCCGCCCGTTTCATCCGCGTCTGCAACATCTACTCCATCCCGGTACTCTCGCTGGTGGACGTCCCCGGCTTCATGCCGGGCCTCGCCCAGGAACGCGGCGGCATCATCCGCCATGGCGCAAAAATGCTCTTCGCCTGGGCTTCCGGAACGGTGCCTAAAATCACCCTCATCTGCCGCAAAGCCTACGGCGGTGCCTACCTCGCCATGTGCTCCAGCGACATGGGTGCGGACTTCGTCTTCGCCTGGCCCACTGCGGAAATCGCCGTCATGGGAGCCCAAGGCGCGATCAAAGTGCTTTACAAAAAAGAACTCGATGAAGCCGAGGATCCGGAAACCATGGAAAAGGAACTCCGCGCCGCCTACACCGAGAAATTCGCGTCGCCCTATCAGGCTGCCAGCAGCGGCATGATCACCGACGTGATCAATCCTGCCGTCTCCCGCAGCACCCTCGCCCTCGCCTTCCGCGGGATCATGGGCAAACACGAAACACGTCCACCGAAAAAGCACGGCAACATTCCCCTTTGATAGAATCCATGAACCTCATGCCGCTTCTCGCCCAAACACCTCCCACTACTGTCATGGATGCCCTGCCGCATTTGGGCGGCATGGTGATGGTTTTAGTCACCCTCACCGCCTTGTGGGGCGTCTGCGCCATCACCGCCAAGCTGATCCAGATCTTGATGCCCGAGCCCACCCCGCAACCCGCTCCGGCGAGGCTGGCAGCAATGCCCGGCGTTCAAAGCAGAGTGGAGGACGAGGGTACGCCTCCGGAAATCATCACCGCCATCGCCGCCGCCGTCGCCTGTTTCATCGGTCCTTCCCACCGCATCGTCTCCATCAGACGCCAGAGCACCTCATGGGAAAAAGCCGGCCGCCAATCCGTCCTCACCTCTCACAGAATCCGATAACCTATCAAAAATACCATGGAACATCTTCGCATCACCGTTGAAGGCAAAGTTTACGATGTCATCGTTGAGAAAATTGACGCTGACGAGCCCGACCACGCCCCCACCCATGCACCCGTCGTCCGCACTTCCGCGCCTGCTGCCACCTCACGGCTCGCCGCCCCTGCGCCGGCCGCCGTCGCATCCGCCGGAGCGGGTGATGCCACCAGCCCGCTCGCCGGAATCGTCCAGGCCATCGAGGTCGCCGTCGGAGCCAGCGTCAACGAGGGGGATCTCGTCATCACCCTGGAGGCCATGAAAATGTTCACTCCCATCAACGCCCCCGCCACCGGCACCATCCAGGCGATCCATGTGAAAATCGGTGATGCTGTCGAAGAAGGCCAAGTTCTCTACACCATCGGTTGATGGATTTCTACCACGATACCCATGAACAAACTCTATGAACTCTGGTTGACCACCGGCTTCGCCAGCCTGCAATGGCAGATGGTAACGATGTGGGTAATCGCCGCGTTCCTCCTCTATCTCGCGATCGTCAAGGGCTTCGAGCCGCTGCTTCTGGTGCCCATCACCCTCGGAGCACTCGTTTCCAACCTGCCCATCCAGGAAATCATCATGAACGCCCCGGTCCACAATCCGGATGGCACCCTAAAGGCGGCGGGCGGACTGTTCTGGTATCTCAACCAAGGCATCATCCTCCAGATCTATCCACCCCTCATCTTTCTGGGTGTAGGAGCGATGACCGATTTCGGACCGCTGATTGCCAATCCACGCACTTTACTGTTAGGCGGTGCCGCGCAATTCGGCATCTTCGCCACCTTCATCTGCGCCCCGCTGCTCGGATTTGACCTCCGGGAATCCGCCTCGATCGGCATCATTGGTGGCGCCGACGGCCCCACCTCGATCTTCACCGCCACCCGCCTTGCGCCCCATCTACTCGGTGCCATCGCCGTGGCCGCCTACAGCTACATGGCCCTCGTCCCGTTGATCCAGCCGCCCATCATGAAGTTGCTCACCACCGACAAGGAGCGCAAAATCAAGATGAAAACCCTGCGCAAGGTCAGCCAGTTTGAAAAAATCACCTTCGCCGTCGTCGTCATGGTTTTCTGCATCCTGGTCGTGCCGGACGCCGCACCGCTGCTCTCGATGCTCTTCATCGGCAACGTGCTGCGCGAATGCAAAGTCACCGAACGCTTGGTCAAAGCCGCGCAAAACGAAATCATCAACATCGTCACCATCTTCCTCGGCATCTGCGTCGGCCTGAAAATGGGTGGCTTTGAAAATGGCAAACACCATTTCCTCAACACCCAGACACTCGGCATCCTCCTGCTCGGCATCATCGCCTTCGCCGTGGCCACCGCCTCCGGCGTGCTCATGGCCAAACTCATGAACGTCGTCAGCAAAAACAAGATCAACCCGCTCATCGGCTCCGCCGGCGTCTCCGCCGTCCCGATGGCCGCGCGAGTTTCCCAAGATGTCGGCCAGAAATCAGACCCCACCAACTACCTGCTCATGCACGCCATGGGCCCCAACGTTGCGGGTGTCATCGGCAGCGCCCTCGCCGCTGGATATTTCCTCTCAACTCTCAAATAATCACACCTCGGACCTTCCGACTTTCATCACCATGAAGAGCCCCTACCACGCCCTCACTCCTGACGAGGCAGCCGCCTTGATCCACCACGACGAAATCATCGGTTTCAGTGGCTTCACTCCCGCCGGCGCCGCCAAAGTCATCCCCACCGCCATCGCCGCCAAGGCCCGCGTTGAGCACGCAGCGGAACGCGAATTCAAAATCGGCGTTATCACCGGCGCTTCCACCGGACCGTCCCTTGATGGCGAACTCTCCAGAGCGGACTCCATCAAATTCCGCACGCCTTATCAGTCGGACAAGGACCTGCGCGAAAGCATCAACGCCGGTAAAACGCATTTCTTCGACATGCACCTTTCCCTGTTGCCGCAATACCTGCGCTACGGCTTCCTCGGGAAAATGGATTGGGCCATCGTCGAGGCCGCCGACGTTTCCGCCGATGGCAAAATCCTCCTCACCACCAGCGTCGGAGCTGCCCCCACCTTCCTCACTCAAGCAGACAAAATCCTCATCGAAGTCAACAGCCGCCATCCGAAGGAGCTGCTTGGCTTCCACGACATCTACGAACCCAAATCACCCCCCCACCGCAGTCCCATTCCGATCTGCGCCGCCGACGACCGCATCGGCACCCAGCGCGTCTGGGTCGATCCCAAAAAAATCGTCGGTATCGTTGAGTCCAACCGACCCGACGAAGTCAAAGACTTCACCCCCGTCACCGATGTCACCACCCGCATCGGTCTCCACGTCGCGGACTTCCTCGCGGCGGAACTGAGAAACGGCCACATCCCCAAGGAATTCCTGCCCATTCAATCCGGCGTCGGAAATGTCGCCAACGCGGTTCTCGGAGCCATGGGTGACCATCCGGAAATCCCACGCTTCCAGATGTACACCGAGGTCATCCAGGATTCCGTCATCGAGTTGCTCAATCAGGACCGTTGCTCATTTGTCAGCGGCGTCTCGCTCACCCTCACCGACC
Source organism: Akkermansiaceae bacterium (assembly GCA_040881795.1). Lineage (GTDB taxonomy): Bacteria > Verrucomicrobiota > Verrucomicrobiia > Verrucomicrobiales > Akkermansiaceae > Luteolibacter. Next base: position 5,894 of record JBBECN010000157.1, on the reverse strand, counting down.
CCGTCCTCCAAGGGATCTATGACAACTTGGAAAACTACCGCGGCCGCCTGCTGCTGCGCCCTCAGGAAATTGCCAACAACCCGGAAATCGTCCGCCGCATCGGCATCGTCTCGATCAACACCGCACTTGAAGCCGACATCTTCGGCAACATCAACTCCACCCACGTGCTCGGCCAGAAAATGATGAACGGCATCGGTGGTTCGGGAGATTTCACCCGAAATGCCTATATATCCATCTTTACCTGCCCCTCAACCGCAAAGGGTGGCAACATCTCAGCGATCGTCCCGATGTGCTCACACATGGACCACAGCGAGCACTCGGTGCAAGTGCTCGTCACCGAACACGGCGTCGCCGACCTGCGCGGCAAAGACCCCCGCGAACGCGCGGAGACAATCATCCGCAACTGCGTCGATCCATCCTATCAGGACCTGCTCTGGCATTATTTCCACCTCACCGCCGGCGGCCACACCCCGCAATCCTTCCGCTCCGCCTTCTCCTTCCACGAGTGCTTCCTCGAAACCGGCGACATGCGCAAAGCGAAGTTTTGATAGAGACTCAAGACTGCAAGACTCAAGACTCAAGATGAAGATATCAACTCACGATCAGCACAAGCGATACGGCTTCTTTTCCCTTCTCTCTTGCGTCTTCAAGTCTTAAGTCTTGCGTCTTAAATCCAAACATTTTTACCCCCATGGAACAACTCCTCTCCGAATTCCCGGCCCACAGCTACGAGCAGTGGCACGCTGCCGCCGAGGCGCTTCTCAAGGGAGCGCCATTCGACAAACTCCTCGTCAGCAAGACTTACGAAGACATCACCATCCAGCCGATCTATCGGCAACAGGACATCGTTCATCTCGAACACCGGAAACAATTCCCCGGCTCGGACTCGCTCGTCCGCGGCAGCCATGCCGAGGGTTTCCTCCAAGCCGGATGGGAAGTCTCCCAGGAACTCAATGCCACCGATCCGGCCACCTTCAACCGCATCGCCCATGAAGGACTCAACGGCGGCCAAAGCGAGCTCAACATCGGCGGCGAATTGGCCATTCAGAATCTAACCGACCTGAAAACCGCCTTCAACGGCATCAACACCGCCGCCATCTCCACCTATTGGCATTCAGGTGCCGACAGCCTTCCCCTGGCCGCCCTGTTTTTCGCCGACGCCGGCAACAGCGGCATCGATTTGAAAAACCTTCGCGGTTGTTTCGACAACGACCCGTTCGCCGACCTCCTCACCCACGGCAACACCGCGCAAGACCTCGCCACCCGCTTCGATCACATCGCCGCCCTCACCGCCTACGCGCAACAGAACACCCCGGGCATCCGCACCTCCACCATCCAAGGTGATATCTATCACAACGCCGGTGCCACCGCCACCCAGGAACTCGGCTACGTCATCGCCACCTTGGTCTCCTATCTTGAGGAAATGAAAACCCGCGGCCTCTCACCTGAGAGCGTCCTGCCACACGTTCGGCTCCGCCTCGCCGTCGGCTCGGACTACTTCATGGAAATCGCGAAAATCCGCGCCACCCGCTGGCTTTGGAGCAAGGTGGCCGCCGCCTATGGCGTGGAAAACGCGCCGGTCCACATCCATGCCAATACCTCCAAGTGGAATAAAACCACTTACGACGCCCACACCAACATGTTGCGCGTCACCGCCGAAGCCTTCGCCGCCGTCGTCGCCGGGGTGGACAGCCTGCACATCGGCCCCTTCGATGAAATTTCCGGACACACCGACGAATTCTCGCGTCGCATCGCCCGCAACCTCCACATCATCCTCCGCGAGGAATGCGGACTCGACCACGTGATCGATCCCGCCGGCGGATCCACCTACATCGAGTGGCTCACCGACCAAATCGCCGCCAAAAGCTGGGGCATCCTCCAGGACATCGAAAAATCCGGCGGCATGTTCGCCTGCCTCGAAAACGGCTCTGTCCAAAAAGCCGTCGAAGCCGTCTGCCACGCCAAAGTCCAAAATATCCGCCGTCGCAAGGACAAGATCGTCGGATCTAACATGTATCCCGACCTCAAAGGCAAAAAGCTCGAAATCAAAACTGCGGCCACCTGCAAATCCCCCGCTCAGCCCGCTGCGGAAACCCTCCCCGCGTTTGAAAAATCCACGCTCGTCGAGCAGGCCATCACCGCCGCCCTCGCCGGAGCCACGATCTCCCAGATCGCCGCAGCCTGCAATCCCACGGCATCCGCTATCACCATCCCAACCCTCGCACCCCACCGCGCTGCCGAAGAATACGAAGCCCTGCGCGACGCCTCCGCCGCCTTCACCGCAAAAACCGGCGCAGCCCCCGCCATCCTGCAACTCAACATCGGCCCGTCCGGCCGCTACCGCCTCCGCGCCGACTGGACCGCCTCCTTCTTCGAAGCCGCCGGATTCGCCGTCGATGGAGTCCGCGACTTCGCCACCACCGACGACGCCATTGCCGCCCTAACCACCAGCAAGGCCACCATCGCCGTCATCACCTCGGACGACGCCACCTATCAGGAAACCGTCACCCCGCTCGCAGCCGCGGTCAAAACCGCCAAGCCCGACGTCACCCTGTTGGTCGCCGGTGCCCCCGGCGATCATGAAGCCGCCTGGCGCGCCGCCGGCGTCGATGACTTCGTCAACGTCCGCAGCAACAACTACGAACTCAATGCCCAGCTCCTCAAAAAAGCCGGCGTCCTCTAACCGTGGCGGCGGTTTCCAACCGCCATGCCCATCCGCAATCTTCCATCCAACACCACCATCTCCCATGAGCCGTCCCTGCTTCGCAGAAATCCCCCACACCACCCCACCCGCCAAAACCGGGTATGAACAATGGTGCGCCGCCCTCGAAAAAGAACATGGCAAGCCCATCGGCTCCATCGTCTGGGACACCATGGAAAAAATCCCCGTCAAGCCGCTCTACACCGAAGAAGACATCGCGGGCATGGAGCACCTGAAGTATCAGGCCGGCATCGCCCCATTCCTACGCGGCCCCTACGCCACCATGTATTGTTTCCAACCGTGGACCATCCGCCAATATGCCGGATTCTCCACCGCCGAGGAATCCAACGCCTTCTATCGGAGAAATCTGGCGGCCGGACAAAAAGGCCTATCCGTCGCCTTCGACCTCGCCACCCACCGCGGCTACGACTCGGACCACGAACGCGTCGTCGGCGACGTCGGCAAGGCCGGAGTCGCCATCGACTCGATCCTCGATATGAAGGTGCTCTTCGACAGCATCCCGCTCGACAAGGTTTCCGTCTCGATGACCATGAATGGCGCGGTGCTTCCCATCCTCGCCTTCTACATCGTCACCGCCCTCGAACAAGGCGCGACCTTGGATCAACTCGCAGGCACCATCCAAAATGATATCCTGAAAGAATACATGGTGCGGAACACCTATATCTATCCGCCCGCCACCTCGATGAAAATCATCGCCGACATCTTCGAGTTCACCTCACAGAAGATGCCGAAGTTCAACTCGATTTCCATCTCCGGCTATCACATGCAGGAAGCCGGTGCCACCGCCGATCTCGAGATGGCCTACACCCTCGCCGACGGTTGGGAATACCTCCGCACCGGCATCGCCGCCGGCATCGATATCGACGCCTTCGCCCCCCGCCTTTCGTTCTTCTGGGCACAGGGGAAAAACCATTTCATGGAAGTCGCGAAAATGCGCTCCGCCCGAGTGCTTTGGGCGAAAATCGTCAAGACCTTCAATCCGAAAAACCCCAAGTCGCTCGCGCTTCGCACCCATTCGCAAACGTCCGGCTGGTCCCTAACGGAACAAGATCCCTACAACAACATCGCCCGCACCTGCATCGAAGCCATGGCCGCCACCCTCGGCCACACCCAGTCGCTGCACACCAACGCGCTCGATGAAGCCATCGCCCTGCCCACCGACTTCTCCGCCCGCATCGCCCGCAACACCCAGATCTTTCTTCAGGACGAAACCTCTCTCTGCCGCGTGATCGACCCTTGGGGAGGTTCCTACTACCTCGAATCCCTCACCCACGAGCTCATCCACCGCGCTTGGGCCCACATCATGGAAGCCGCCGAATACGGTGGCATGTCCAAGGCCGTCGAAGCCGGCATTCCCAAAATGCGCATCGAGGAGGCATCCGCCCGCCGCCAGGCACGCATCGATTCCGGTGAGGAAACCATCGTCGGCGTCAACAAATACCGCCTCACCAAGGAGGACCCGATCGATATCCTCGATGTGGACAACACCGCCGTCCGGCTTTCCCAAATCGAGCGCCTCAAAAAACTCCGCGCCGAGCGCGACGAACCCGCCTGCCAGGCCACGCTCAAAGCCCTCACCGACTGCGCCGGGAGCGGCGAAGGAAACTTGTTAGCCCTCGCCATCGAGTGCACCAAAGCCCGCGCCTCGCTCGGTGAAATCTCCGATGCCATGGAAAAACACTTTGGCCGCTACACCGCCGTCATCCGTTCCATCTCCGGCGTCTATGGCAAGGAATTCAACCACCAGGGCGATATGAAAGACATCCCCGAACTCATCGCACAATTCGAAGCCGCCGAGGGCCGCCGCCCCCGCATCATGGTCGCCAAAATGGGCCAGGACGGCCACGACCGCGGTGCCAAAGTCGTCTCCACCGCCTACGCCGACATGGGCTTCGATGTTGATATCGGCCCGCTGTTCCAAACCCCTGCTGAAACCGCTAAACAAGCCGTTGAAAACGACGTTCACATCGTCGCCATGAGCTCCCTCGCCGCCGGCCACAAAACGCTCTTGCCCCAGCTCATCGCCGAGCTCAAGGAACTCGGGCGCGAGGACATCATGGTCGTTTGCGGCGGCGTCATCCCCGCCCAAGACTACGATTTTCTCTATCAAAATGGAGCCGCCGCCATCTTCGGCCCCGGCACCGTCATCCCAGACTCCGCAAGAAAACTGCTCAATCTTTTACTCGAACAACTCGAAGACTGAGTGTGCCGTGGACTGCGTGGTATGTTGCTTGCTGGTTGACGCAGGCGATGCAAACTCAACATGACACAAATAATGCAATGGCCCCCCGCAGCCAAAATTTGAATCGGAATCCCATCACCGGAGAACCCGGTTCCCACCCGGTTCGCACCGGGCTGGGCTCGGCGGGCGGTGCCGCAGCCGGGGCGGCGGTCGGCGCGCTCGGCGGTCCCATCGGCATGGCCGTGGGTGGCGTGATCGGCGCGGTGGCCGGTGGATTGGTGGGTCACGAGGTGGCCGAAGGCTTGGATCCGATGGCGGAAGACGCCTACTGGCGTGAAAATTTTCGCAATGAGCCATACAACCGCAAGGATTTGGATTACCAAGACTATGAGTCCGCTTACCGCGCCAGCTATATTTCCAACGGTGCCAAGCCGACGGCGAGCTTCGAAGACGTTCAGCCCCTGTCCGATCCACCCGTGGTAGGCGGCAGGAAATGAAATGATCCATAGGCGACAAGTGCTGTTGGGACGGGAGGGCATCAATTCGCCACTCATGGCTGGAAATTCTCCAAAAGTTTCAGGGGGACAATGCTTGTCTAAAAACTGGGGTTTGAGTGAAACCTTGGGTGGAGGAAAGCCCTTTGGAATTCTAATTTCTGAGGCCGAATGGACGTTTCCGGGGATTTATCCCAATCCCGCCTTGCCAGGGCGGAAAAAAACCTTCATAGCGCGCTCCCCTTCTCACGGAGGCCGCATCTTATCCAATCGTTCCAATGTCTCTGAAAATTCGAAATCTCGCCATCATTGCCCACGTTGACCATGGGAAAACCACCCTCGTTGACCAACTCCTGCAAGCGGGCGGCACTTACCGTGAAAACCAAGCCACCACCGAGCGCGCCATGGACTCCATGGATCTCGAACGTGAAAAAGGCATCACCATCAAGGCAAAGAACACCGCCATTCTCTGGGAAGGCTACACCATCAACATCGT
>JBBECN010000156.1:0-3251 GCA_040881795.1 Akkermansiaceae bacterium | reverse complement strand
CCACCCGTTTCCATGCCCAAGGTGAGCAAGTCCGCGAGGGCGAGGTGAAAGTCATGCCCGAGTGGCAACCGGGCGACGTCATCCGAATCACCCATCATGCGCAGGCGCTGTGGGCGCTGACGCTGCCAGACTGGGAAACGGTCGCCGCGCTGGAGCCACTTCACATCTACTCGGAAAAAACCGTGCGTGATCGTTTCGATTGGGAGGGAAAAGGCATGGCCTCCGGCAGCATCCACGTCGCACTCGTCCGGATCCGGAAACTTGCCCAGCCATGGGAATTTCCCTATCAGAAATGCCACGGCGGCTGCCGCAGCTGGGTGACCCTACCCGAGCCGCCCGCAGGATGGGCGGATACCGCAACGACGGTGGTGGACGAGTCCGTCCTGGCCGGGCTGGATGCGCGACTCAGGGGCTGATTTTTATCAGGGTTTCGCCACCGCGAGTGCCTTGTCCAGCGCCTCCGCCACTTCAGGGCTGTCGGGTTTGGTGGTCGGCTCGAAGCGGGAGATCGGTTTGCCGTCCCTACCGATCAGGAACTTGCCAAAATTCCATCGCACGTCGCCAGGGAAGGTGCCGTCTTTTCCCGTGAGCCCTTCATAAAGCTTGTGCTGGTTTTTTCCCTTCACACTCAGTTTTTCCATGTTCGAAAAAGTGACGTCGCAGGTGGATTTGCAGAATTGTTGGATCTCCTCGATAAAGCATGCGCCGAGCGGAGCATGAAATCCAAAATCCGCAAAAAATTCGAAGTGGCTCTTACTGCTCACGCCATGGCTCAAAAAAAGGTGTTCTTATGAGTATATTTTTCTTGCGATCTGATCCAAAGAGTGCTCATATGAGCACCTCGATCCAACCTAATATCCCCCATGAAAGACACCATCCTTGAATCCGACAGCTCCCCCCAATCGGCCCAATCCCACCATTCCCGCAGCGAAGGCTCCTCCCCCGAATGCTCCCCCGAACGTTCGGGGGAGCGCAGCCAATACTATGCGATTTACAAGCCCAACTCCCGTGGCACAGGGGGCGTTGTGCGCTTCGGTCTGAATCGTTTCAAAGCCGCTATCTTCGTCGATGCCGCCGCCCAATCCGGCGACAAGCAGTTCGATTGGGATCAAAAAATCACCATGAAGTGGGGGCTTTCCGACATCGGTGCCGCGCTCTCGGTGTTGCAGGGGCGGGTTCCTCAGGCCAAGCTGTTTCATCAATCCGAGAAGGCCAGCAGCGCCTTGGAACTGACCTTTCGCGAAGATCCCGAGCGCGCACCCTACATGCTGGCCATCTCTCGGCAGGACGCCACCGACAAATCACTCCGGAAAGTTGCCATCCCGCTTTCCCACGGAGAAGCCGCCGTCCTCGAAGCTGCCCTGCGCGCGGCGGTGGCCGCTCTTCTCGGCTGGTGAAGCCCTTGATGCATGCGAAGAACCGCCGTCCAACAAGGGCCGGCGGCTATTTGGTCAAGCGAAGCTCAACGTAGCTGCTGCATCTCGCAGCAGACCGTGCTGGTGGCGTCTCGCCGCCATTCATCATTCCCCTTCCACAGTGTCACCATCCGAAACCCCATCGTAAGCATCTCAAATTCACCACCCGGTAGCGATTTGGTGGTGCGGTGGTTGCGTGGCCGATCAGGCGCCTGGCAGCGGCGCGTCTATGACCGCGCCGCTAACTGGCCTAGTGGCCGTGTGGTGAAGGGGAAAGCGAATGAAGAGGCTTCGCGCTTCCCATTGGCATCGACGCTCATAGAGACGCCGCTACAAGCGTCCCACTCGCGCCCTGTAGCAAACTGGCCTTGCGGATCACTGTAACTGAATCTGCGCATAAACAGAATCATGCGAACATGTGGGCCCCGCCGGTAGGCAGGAGAATGAATCCCGTGACTCTGGGGTGGTGGTGGCGCGGTTGATGGCGGAGGGTGTGCGCCCGGGATTGACTGCCGGGCGGCAGCATGCAGGTTCGGCACCGTGACTTTTCACAGCCAACTCGCAGTCATCGGCGGCGGCCCTGCCGGGCTCCGTGCGGCGGAGCTTTGTGGTGCGGCGGGCCTCGAGGTGACGCTGTTCGACGCGAAGCCTTCCGTGGGCCGCAAATTCCTGGTGGCGGGAAAAGGCGGGCTGAATCTCACCCACGGCGAGGCGATGGAGCGGTTTTCTTCCCGTTATTCCGGGTCTGAGCAACCGGCGGGTGTCTGGAGCGATCTGCTTGTGGATTTTGATCCCGCATCGCTGCGGAATTGGGCGGCGGGCCTTGGCGTGGAGACGTTTCAGGCGACCAGTGGCCGGGTCTATCCGAAGGCGCTCAAAGCCGCGCCGCTGCTGCGGCGCTGGATCGAACGCTTGCGTGGCTATGGCGTGCGTTTTGAAATGAACCACCGCTGGGTCAGTTTGGAAAACCGCGCGCCTTACCGGCTTGGGTTTGAAAATGGCCAATCGGTCACCGCCGATGCGGTGATTTTCGCGCTTGGCGGCGGGTCTTGGGCAAAAACCGGCTCAGATGGGGCCTGGGTGGACTTGTTTGAAAGGCTGGGCGTTGCCGTCAGTCCGCTCGCTCCGGCGAATTGTGGGTGGGAGCACGCATGGACTCCCGAAATTCTGGAGGCGGCCGAAGGCAAACCGTTGAAAAACCTGCACGTCCGCGCGGGAGATTCCACCGCCATCGGTGAACTGATGCCCACGCGTTACGGGCTGGAAGGTGGCGCGATCTATCAGTTGGGAGCGGCGCTTCGTGCGATGCGGGAGCCAGCCATTGTGATCGATTTCAAGCCCACCTTCACCCATGCGCAGCTCGTCTCCAAGATGCAATCGGTGCGGCGCGATTTCCTAGCTGAAGCTCGCGTCCGCTGGAAGCTCAGTGATCCGGCGCATGCGATTCTCTCGCGAAAGAATTATGCGGATGTCGAGGCGCTTGCCAGTGAGGCGAAGAATTGTGTGATTCGCCTAACAAATCCGCGGCCCATCGATGAAGCCATTTCCTCCGCCGGCGGCGTCTGTTGGGGGGAGATCGACGCTGCGTTGATGCTGAAAAAGCTGCCCGGGATTTTTGTGGCCGGTGAGATGATCGACTGGGAAGCTCCGACCGGTGGATATTTGATGCAAGGCTGCTTTGCCACCGGCACGCGCGCGGCGAAATCGGCGGTCACCTGGCTGGGGCGGGATCGTTGAAAAAGCGAAGGTGGCGGGGAAAATCTCCCGCCGCCTTGCCAAAACCGGTGAGCCGCCGTCGCCCCGAGCCGCGCAAGACGCGAAGCGGTGGCCGCCCAT
>JBBECN010000155.1:0-21127 GCA_040881795.1 Akkermansiaceae bacterium | reverse complement strand
GCACCAAGCCGGCCTTAGCCTTGGACCCGCTCCTGCCGGTGGCTCCCATCGCCTCGCCATAACTGCTCCATCGATACTCCGCGGGATCCGTCACCATACCGGCTCGCACCGGATTGAGGTCGATGTAAGCCGCCATCGTTTTAGAGGCGAGACCATCTTCCACCACCACGCTCTTGAAGGTTTCCTCCCACAAGTTGCCGCGCCGGTCGGTCCGCTTGTTGTGCCAGCGCGTGAACCGTTGCAGCACAGTCTTCATGAATTCGGACAAATCATGCATTCGGTAGGTGAAGCGTTCGTGAATGCGCTGCACATAGGCCTGCCCATCCGCGGTCAGCCCCTGAGCCACCACCTCGCGCGCATCGGCGAGCTCCTTGGCCACCGTGGCGACAAACGCCTTGGAATAAAGACCGCCAAGCCGCTTGAGAAGCTGCGCGTCGGTCAGCAGCCCCTTCGGCCTTGGCGTCACCTCGAGCAGCAGGTGGAAATGGTTGCACATCACGCAGTAGGAAAGCACCCGACACCCGGAAAAATTCTCCATCATGCGCATGTAAATGCGGAACTGCTCCTTGTCATCGGGCTCAAACGCAAAGCGCTTGTCCACCACCCGGGCGATGCAATGGTAGATCGCCGGCTTCGTCTCCGAATCCGCCCAGGGAACAATCCATCGCACATGCGCCATGTCCGACAAAACCCAATTTCGACCCCGAACGCAAGCAAGAATTTGATTATTTATGTCTCTTACAATTTAGATCTGCGTTTCCCAACGACTGCTGTGATAGATGAAGATGCTGCCACGCTTCTGGCCGAGGGCGCCGGGCATGTAAGGCGTACGGAACTCCAGATGCAGTTTGTAGTCGGCAAACTGCCGCTTGCTGGCGCATCCAGTGGCGAGCAGGTCGCCGTTCTCCATTTTACCGTTCTCCCACTGATCCACCGATGTGCCATCGAAGATTACGACGGCACCTTCCGATGGCTTGGCTCCGAGAGTGGGGCTTTGGTGGTCGGCGCGTGAAAGTGCGTGCTTGCTGCCGTCGACCGCTGTTAGTGAAGACAGATCGTTTTCGAGAATGGCAGTGGTTTTGCCGGCATCATCTCCAAAGGTGATCTTGCCTGCTTTGCGCCCTCCTTTAAGCCGGGTGCGCGACCTCGCGGGTGCCTATCAGGCGCCGGGCAGGCCGCCATCGAGGATATAAACGTCGAAACGTCCGCTGCCGAGCGCCACCACCTTCGCGCCCATAGCGGAAGCGCCTACGGTGCTGCGGTATTCTCTCTAGATGGCAAAATCCGGGTCTTCGCGGAGTGCGGCCTCGGTATCGGTCCATGTTCTCCCTCCGGAAGCAGGTGCCGCACCTATCAGACCGGCACCCACAAGGAGCATCGTAACCAAAGCGCAAATGACTGTTCGTTTTCTCATGAGATTTTCGAGGGTTCGATACGCCGGGGCCACTATCGATCTGTCAGGATTGAATCATCTTGGATTCCTTCTCCGGCGGACTACCTAACAACGATGACGGCTTGTTCCACTTGCGGACTTTTGCTGACGCGTGGTGGCAGCTCGCTGGCGGTTTTCAGGTCACGAATCTCCAGCCGCTCCGTCAAGCGATAGGGAAACGGACGGTTGTTGCGCGAAGGGCCGATGGGATCGCTGAAGAAAGTAGTTCCACGGTAGTTTCCCGATCGCTTCGAGTCATCGACGACCAAACGCCCCCTGCCGATCGCATTGAGTCCCGCGTGGCCCAGCGTCGAGCCCCGGATGATGTAGGCTCCGGAAACCCCATGTGGACATCCACCCGGGAAAGAACGCAGTTCTCGACCAGGATGTTTTTCATGAAGTTGGTGGCCACCACTCCCCAGCGGCTGCGGTCGTTGATGTCGTTGCCCATCCGGCAGTGGATCATGCGGAAATCCACCACGAGGTCGCCATGATATCCGTAGGTGCCCATCGAGACGGTTTTACCAGCAGATCCAATTTTCTGATAGGTCTTTCTTCCATGGACGACGCAGTTGCGCAGGATGATATTGGCACACTGCCGCGCGCTCAGAAAACCGCCGTAGGGCTGGCCGACATCGGTCTCGCCGGTGACGCGATGCGTCACGCCATCCACCACCGTTTTGGAGCGGCTGATGACGATGTTGCGGGCCCAGTAGCTGGATCCCTTCTCGTTTTTCATCCGGTTGGCGATATTGGTGAATATTCCGCCGCGCAGAAACAAGGGTTTCGGATCGATCGGTTGAGCCTTGACGCGGGTGATGACGTCATAGTTCCAGTCGATTCCCCCCTCGATCGATCCGTCACGACGGAGGATGAACGCCTTCTTCTGAGTGGTGCCCTCGTTCTGGTTGAGTCCGCGCCGGATGAAGATCTTGTGGTTCTTGTTCTCGACATAAACCAGACAATCGCTGGCCGGGCGCAGATCCAGGCGGGGCTGGTCCTTTTAGAGACGTTCAATCTTCAGTGGCACAGCCTTCAACATGGAACAAACCTCGAAAAGTGGTTTGCTGTGCTTCTCGACGCCCTGGCTGTCGTCGATGATGAAGCGTGAGGTTCCCCAGTCGGTATCGGTCGCGATGACAGCGGTGAGTGCCTTACGGCCTAGATGATAGGTTACGCCAGGTTTCGAGCGGACAGGCAGGCCGTGCTGGTTGGCGTGGGCATGGGCTTTGTGGATGGCGGGCAGGTCGTCAGCCACCCCATTGCCAACGGCGCCAAATGCTTCATAGGTGACCAAGTTTTGCACCGGATCGCCGACTGCCGCTGGCATGCCGCTGAGAGAGATCCCGAGAAAAACCGCACAGCCAGCAAGAATGTTAGAAATGACAGGGAAGGTTTGCACGGGACATCTGAGAAGGACCCCGTGGAATACGGTCAGGCATCGACACATTTATCCAAAAAGACGGATATATGCAATTCACCCCGGTGATTCACCCCAGTTCGCAGGAGGCGGCTACCGGGGATTTCAGCATCACCGGGCCGATCAGGCCGGGCAGCAGCAGGGACGATTTGGAATTGACCTTCCCGGAAATGTGAGTGCGGCTGTTGCAACGTTGAGCCAGCACTTCTAACAGAAGTATCTTGGTGAGATTTGCCGAGTAATTGAAATTCGAGCGCATCGACGGGCTTTCGCCCTTGATGCGCGCAGCCATTAAATCAAAGTATTCCTTCACGGAGGGGGGCGCGGGAGGAGCTGCCACCGGACTTTCATGCCTGGCGGCGCTTTTCCTGAATCGGGACCCATCACAAAAAGCGCGGTCGCCCACGCGGATGCCGTGGCGCAGTCACCAGCGATGACAGTGACGGAAGAAAGCGGGCGGATGACGGGAAGCCCGGTTTGGGGGTTGATGATATGGCTTTGGATACCTTCGGCGTTTAGATGAAACTGGCGGTAGTTGCCGCTGGTGGCGATGGCTTGATTTGAGAGGGTGATGGTATCCGAAATGATGGTCCCAGCCGGATCGGGGAGCTCAATTCCGATGGACCACCCGCCATCGCCGGCGAGAGCCTCACCCGCGAGGTTGAAGATGAAATCACGGACGCCCAATTCCTTCAGCCGTTCACCGACGCGGTCCACCGCAAAGCCCTTGCCGATGGATGATAGGTCCACTCCCCTCCCCGCCGGACCGAAACCGGCGGCGTGGACTTTTTCGAGGATGTGGTGATCGAATGCGCCGGCGCTGGCTGTTCTAACCTCGTCAGCGGCTGTTAGGGCGCGGGTAAGATCGGCGGTGGGTGGCTCCCCGCGGTTGAAGCGGGAGAGGTCGGAATCCTCGCGCCATTGGCTGAGCACCTGTTCCCAATGTTCCAGCACGGCGGTCACCTCGTTTTCCATGACATCCGGCATGGCGGGATCGCCGCGCCACGCAAGGGCCCAGCCGCAGCCCATCGCGGAGCCGTGCAACTCGCGCGGCGGGGAGGCTGGAGCGGATCTGCGGATGACGATGGCGAGCAGCGTCACGAAACCGATGATGATAAGCGCGCGTTTCATCGGAACAGGACAAACCCTCCGGCAAGCGCCACGAGCACCAAGGCGGCGGTGTCCTTGGATGTCCAGCGGCCGGGCGCGTGTGTTAGAAACTTTAGCAACGCACCCGTGGGGCAACCGTAATGGCAATAACCCTGTGGCAGGAAGATCGCGGCCATCAGCCCCACGGTGAAAATCATGGCGGGCAAAACCGCTTGAAAACCACTGCTCCAGCTCTCGAATGGTTCGATGTGGGAAAAGGGGAAACCCATGGATGCAAATGCCAGCACCCAGATCGCCAGCAGCGTGAGCCAGGGCACGCGCCGCAGCAGATGATGAAGCTTGGGCGGCAGTGCGAAGCGCTTTTTCACGACGTGCCCGAGCAAGGTCTGCGCCGCCCCGTGCGGACAGATGCGGTTGCAGTAGATGTTTTTGCCGGTGTAGGCGGGAATGACCAGCGCCACTGCTGTTAGAACGAGCAGCGGCAACACCGCGCCGACATTCAGGCCATTCCGGGACCAGCCGATCAATTGATCCTGGCTAACCAACCAGCCGAGCGTCACCCCTGCGGCGACGCTGACGAGGGCGAAGGCGAAGCGGACGCGCCGACGGTTCCCCCACTTTACCAATCCGACCACCACGCCCAGCGCGATCCATGACAGGGCGATGAACTGGCTCCAGGGAAAACCGCGCGTGGCTTCGGCGGCTTGGTGGCGGCGCAGCATTTCCCCAACACTTTCAACCACGGCTTCCGCGGTCACGCTCGCCCCGCTGACAATCAGGTGCGGCTCCGAGCCTGATAGAGTAGCGGTTTTTTTTCCCGCGAAGCCGTCCGCGTATTTGAGCTCGTCCGCCACATCGCTGATGTAGGGTTCGTTGTCGCGGCTGCCTAACAAGCCGACGCCGAGGATGGTTCCGCCGGTCGAATCGAGACAAACGATCACATCCGAAGTGCCATTGAAACCGCGGGCGGATACTCCCATGCGGCTGCTTCGGAGCACCGTTCCGAGTTTCCGGTCATTTTTCCAGATCTGATAGATTCCATCTTGTTTGAGTGGTTCGATGAGGGTCGCATCCGGAAACCAACGCGTCAGTTGGGCTGGGGAAAGTTCACCAGGAAACCATTGCTCCATGCCTTCCGCGCCGAAACGCGCGGCAATCCCGCGGTTTATGGCTTCGCTGGTCAGGCTGGCCCCGGTGACGATCCCTGTGGCAGGGGCCGCGCCGAGGGCCGCCTCGGGACGACCTTTCCATTGATCCCAGAATGCGGGGTCGCCCTGGATTCTCGCAACATGGCCGGCGGTGTCCGCACTGTTGAGCAAGCTGACGGACCTCACCTTGCGGTAGGCATCGAAGAGGATCAAAAGCTCCGTCGGGCCGGCGTATCCGAGGATTTTTTCTGCTTGTGGATAGGTGGTCGTGGCCCAGCCGACCGTTACGCCCGCGCCATCCAACAATGGAAACATCCCATCGCTGGCGTCGCCGAGACTGACGGTGGATGGCAGCCACTTGCGGGACGCTTCCAGCAAGCGGTCTGGATCCGGCGTGAGTGCCCGTTCCGGCAAGGCGTGCAGACAGGCGAAGGCGGCGAAGAGGACTCCGAGGCGGAAGGTGCCCATCGCGACGCGCTGCCAGCGGCGCTTGCCATCAGGGCTGGACGGACGGTTCTTTGAGGGACTTGCGCAACTCATCGGCGTTTTCAAAGCGACTGTTGCCGGGCAGCTTCCAAAGCAGCTTCGCGGCGTCGAGATGTTTGGAATAAATCTCGCGCGGTGTGGCATCCTTGGCGACGCAAAGTGCGGCGGCGCGCCCCACCGTGACTCCCATCATGCCGATGGTTTTCATCACGCGGATGGTGCCGAGAGCCTCGCGCTCGACGCTGATGTTACGGCCTGCCATAAACAAGTTAGGAATGTTGCGCGAATAGAATGTGCGGTAGGGAATCGGATAGCCTACCGCGCGATTCACTCCTTTGCCATGAACGGCGCGGGCGATGAACGGGTGCTCGGGCAGCGCGTCGATGTATTCCTCCTGAGGATAGTGCAGGTCGATGCTCCAGGTCGTGCGCACCACCGCATCGGGAAATTCCTTTTTCGAAATGATATCTTCACCGGTGAGAATCACATCGCCTAACAACTGCTGGGTTTCGCGGGTGCCGCCGACGTAGGCGAGCCACGACAGTTGCGCCTTGGCGTGACCGTCGGGATCCCGCTCGGCGTGTGCCTTGCGGTTCTTCATCGCGCTCCATGCGCTGAATGAGGCGACGAGATTCCAATCGCGGGTGATTTCCAGGTCGCTGACCGGATGTTTGTCGAAGCCGCTTTCCCAGAACCACTCGGCGTGGCCCCGACGCGGATACGGGAAGCTCTTAGTGTCGAAGGCAAGCATCCACGGGCGTTCAGGAAATTCGACCGGAGCATCCGTGTTTTCCCACATCCACATGTTGCTCATGCCCATGCGGCCTTTCTCGGTCATGGTGAGATCCGCGCCGGCCCATTGGCCGATGAAGCCGTGGCCGGTGCAATCGGCGAACAATCGACCGTTGAAACGCTTGATCTTGCCAGTGGTGGCTTCGAGAGCTTTCACGGTGGCGATCGAGCCGTCTTTCATTTCCAATCCGTAAACATGATGGCCGAGGAACAGGCTGATGTTTTTTTCGGCACGGACGACCTTTTCCTTTTTGTCATCCACGAACTGCTCCGCGGGAGCCGGAGAGGCTTTCGCCTGATCCTCGATCTCGCGAATAATCTGGTCGATGGGGTATTCACTCGGCGGGTATTCGCCCTTCGCCCACACCCGGATCTCGGAGGAACCGTTACCGCCGAGCAGGTCGCGATTTTGAATCAAGGCGACCTTGATGCCCATCCGTGCGGCTGAAATGGCCGCTCCGAGTCCACCGTAGCCGCCACCGATGACGACCAGATCGAAATCGCCGGCCGGCTCGACTTGGTTGGGCGTGCCAGGGATCTGCCAAGTGACTCTTTCCTCCAAGCTGCCCACGACCGGAGGCGTAAAAGCTGGATCGCTGCTGAAAAGAACGGCATCGACGCGTCCGTCAAAGCCCGTCAGGTCGTGGAGGGCGAGGGATGCCTTGCCGGCCTTGAGTTCAGTCTCGCCAGCAAGTTGCCAAGTCCAAGCCTTGTCGTTCCTGCCAAGTTCGGAGCCGAGTTTTTTCCCGTTCACCGAGATGGCGAAGACTCCGGCGCTGTCCGGGCGGCCGAGGCGCTGTGTCCAATCCAAGGTTCGCGCCCAAACGCGATAGGTGCCATCGGCGGGCACGGAGATTTCCGTTTTTGCATCGCCCACCGGCTTTCCGATGCCGTGAGCGATCAAATAGGGCGAGCCCATGGACTCGATAAACTGGGTATCCACTCCCCAGCCGCCCTTGTCGGAAAACCGCTCGGCCTCGACGAGGAAGCTGGCGGCGTGGATTGGAACGGTGGCGGCAAGCAGCAGCAGGGATGAAAGCGGATTCTTCATGATGTGGCCAAAACCGGGGTTGGTGGTGCCAAAATACCTCCGTCCGCAGCACATTCTTTCAATGCCAAAAAAGTGATCCACCGAAAGCGCTTGCTTTGCGCGGGTCGAATTTCACCTTGAAAGCGAGGGAAATGATATCGAGATCCGCATCCTCGTTGCCAAAGAGCGGAGGGGCGTTATCGAGCGAGTCATGGTTTTCGGTCCAGCCGACTTCGGCAAACATGGAAACATTCCAGCCACTGAATGACCAAGGTGACTTCGCACCAAGTTGGAAAGTATACATATCTGCCTGAATGTCGCTCACGTCGTCAGGTGAAAACACTCACAATTTCCTCCGGCTCTAGAATGCGCCACTCGCCTTCTTCGAGGTCATCAGGCAGTTGCAGGCCGCCGATGGAGATCCGCTTCAGGCCGAGCACATGGTTGCCCGCTGCGGCGAACATCCGGCGGACTTGGTGGTAGCGGCCCTCGTGCAGAGTGACAAGCGCCTGCTTTTCATCTAACACATCCAGCTTGGCGGGAAGCAACGGGCGGGTTTCGCTGTTGAGCATGAGAGTGCCGGAGGCGAAAAGTGCGCCCTCGTGACCTTCGAGCGGTCGGTCGAGCACAGCCAGATAGATTTTCAGACAGTTGGACTTCGGGTGGATGATTTTGTGGAGCAGTTTGCCGTCATCCGTCAGCAGCAGCAGGCCGGTCGTGTCCTTGTCCAAGCGCCCGATCGGATTGAGGCCGGGGTTACGGTGGGCAAAGCGCTCGGGCAGTAAATCATAAATGGTGCTGCCTGGATCCTCACTGCTGCATGTGTAGCCGTCCGGTTTGTTCAACATGATCACCAACGGCGCGGGCGGATCGAGTTCCTCATCGCGGAAGCGGATCTGCTCAAGCGGCGGCACCTCGTTTTCGCCAAGCACGCGGCCGGCGTCGTCGGTGACGGCACCGGACTTGATCAGGCGCTGAACTTCCTTGCGGGAGCCGTAACCGAGGTTGGCGAGGAGTTTGACGAGTTTCATAAATTTTTTGTTAGCGCTTTTCGGCGAAGAGGAGTTTGTAGATTTTGTCCTCGGCGACTTTGCGCCAGGCGAGGCCGCTGGTTTCGAGCACGGCTTCGTAGGGGAGCTGGCGGTTGGCGACCAGCAGCAATTTCCCCCCGCGGCGCAACGAGGCGAAGGCGACCTTGAGAAACGTGCGACCAAGATCGACATCCGTCGCCTGACCGGTGTGGAACGGCGGGTTCATGACGATGGCGTCGTAGGTGCCGGGCAGGCCGGTGGTGACGTCGTGCCAGTGAAAATGGATTTTCGGTTCATCTTCGAGAGCACATGGCGGGGAAGCCAGACGCACGACCTGCGGCTGGTGGCACGCGAGGTTCTGGCGGGCGCAATCAAGCGCGCGAGCGTCGGCTTCGAACAGATCGAGCTTTGAAATATTCGGGCAGCGTTTCAAAACCGCGTCTGATAGAAACCCCCAGCCCGCGCCGAGATCCGCGATGTTGCCGCGCAGGTGGGCGGGCAGGTGATCGGCGAGAAGCTGTGAGCCGGGGTCGATGTGGTCGCTGCTAAAAATTCCAGCGAGCACGGTGAAGCCTGAGATTTCGCGGGGCTCGCCGAGGGCGCGCCAGGCGTCGAAAATGGATTCATCCGCGGCATCGAGGGTGGCGTGGAAGGCGCGGCATTTGTGTTTTTGGATCGATGTGATGTTGCCGGCGGCTCGGAAGAGTTCCTTTTCGAAACGACCCGCACCAGCGGTGTTAGGCAGCGCAGCGAGCAGCTGGCCGCCGGGTGCGAGGCGGTCCCTGGCCATGGCGAACCACGCGAGGGTTTCATCCTTCGACTTGCCAGGCAGCAGCATGACCAGCGGCCATTTTTCCTCGTTGAGATGGTTGACCCGCGAGAAGCCGGCGTCTTCCCAAGCGGTGGCACGCGGCTTGGACGGCTGCCACCCAATGACCTGCGGCCACGCTTTCATAGCCGGATGCGGCTGCGCGCCGATGAAAAGCGCCCGCGCAGGGACGGGAATCCCGTCGTCCGCCGCAAAGGCGAGCATCAGCGTTTCAAGAGCAGCATCCATGCGCGAGTGTCACTCCCATTGTTCCCCAGAAGCAATCAAAGCTTGCGGCAAATTACCTAACCAAACCATCGCTTTGTGCTCTCAACCGGCTTCCGGACGGTGGAAATAATGTTGCAGCGCCTCGATGGCACCGTGGCCATGAGCGGCGCGGGTGATGATGCCGCCGGTGCTGAGGATTTTCGCCTTCACCTCGGCCACTGAGTTGGCGGGGCAGGCGGTCATGCCGGCGTTCGCGGGATCGAGCATTTCCAAATCGTTGTGGCTGTCACCGATGGCGAAGCGTCGTGCGATGGGAATCTGATAGTGGTTGGCGACGTGGCTAAGGCTGCTGCCTTTTTGAAAATCCCGGTGGCCGAAGCGCAGATAGATAGAATTCCGCTGCCAGGAAAAGTGCGGCTCAGTCTCGATGAGCGGGGTGATGTGATCGATGATCCATTCCATTTCCTCCTCGGTGCGTGAGATGATGCCGGCAGGCTCGCCGTCCATTTCCATCCATTGGGCACCGGTGCGCTCCTCGATGGCGTGGCGAATGCGGGCGAGTAATTTTTTCGTCTGTTTGAAAAGCCCGTGGATTTCTTTATCGCAGCGTTTGTTCCAAGTGGTCTCCGGCACCCAGCGGCCGAATGCGTTCGGGTAATAAACTTCGCGTTCGCGGGCGATCACCCAGTCCGGCAGGAATGGGAAACGGCTCTCGCTGAAGCCCTCGACCATATGCGCCATCGCGCGGCCGGTGTTGATGCCCCAGACGACGCCATGCGCCTCGCGCAAACTGCGGATGAGCTCGAAAAATGCGGGCGGCACCGACGGCACCTCGGCCGGATGATGCAGCGTGCCGTCGAAATCAAACGACAGAATGGCGGATGGCTCGGCAATGGAAAGGAGAGGCTTCATGGGTGGACGGGGATGCGGGGACGCCGCACGCTAGCGGACCAAAGCGGTGATCGTGAAGCGATAATCGCGGCCATGCGTCATTGGGCGCGAACGAAGGTTTGTCGCCTTCAATATCGTCCACCGGAGCTCCGGCTTCAAGTTGCGGCAGGATTTTGCTCATCAGGTATTCTGTGGAAATGATGTGACGAAATCGGCACTCGATCGCGAGGGTAAAAACCAGCCGGGCATGGTGGGTTCGTGGGTAATTGCCAATACCGCAGCAACTCATGAAAATAGACATCGTGACGGATACTTTCGCGCCGGATGTGAATGGCGTGGCGATGACCTTGGGGCAGCTGACAGATGGTCTGAGGCAACGCGGCCACCGCGTGCATGTCATCCACACCGGCGAAGTTGCCAAGCTGGGTGAAACCTGCTCCGCCTCGCTGCCACTGCCGGGCTACAAGGAAGTGCGCGTCGGCCTGCCGGAGCCGTTCAAGTTGCGCACACGCTGGCTGAAGAAGCGCCCCGACGCAATCTACGTGGCGACGGAGAGCCCGCTTGGCAAGTCGGCGCTCAAGGCGGCCAACGCGCTCGGCATCCCGGTGGCCAGCGGCTTCCACACGAATTTCCATCAATACATGGAGCAATACCGGATGGGTGGCTTGCAACCGGTTGCGATGGCCTATCTCAAGCGTTTTCACCAACGCGCCGACTGCACTCTAACACCCTCCCGGGATGTGGTGAACCAACTTCTGGCAGAAGGATTCACCAATGTGCATTTGCTGGGTCGAGGCGTGGACACCGGGCTTTATTCGCCGGAAAGACGCTGTGAAACCCTTCGTGCCGAATGGGGTGCCCGCCCGGGGACACCGGTGGCGATCATCGTTGGAAGAGTCGCCGCGGAGAAAAACTTCGACCTCGTGATCCTGGCTTTTGAACAAATGCGGCATGCGGTGCCCGACATGCGATGTGTCGTCGTCGGTGATGGCCCGTTGCGCGAAAAGCTGGCGGAAAAACATGCTTGGATCCATTTTGTTGGAATGCGGATCGGGGAAGATCTGGCAAAACATTATGCGTCCGCCGATGTGTTGTTGTTTCCCAGTGAGACGGAGACTTTCGGAAACGTGCTGCTGGAGTCCATGGCCAGCGGCTTGGCCACGGTGAGCTACGATTACGCCGCTGCCGCGCAGCACGTGAAGTCCGGTGTGAACGGGCTGACGGCGACGAAAGGCGATGCCGGAGCACTCATCAAACACGCCATCGACGCGCTTGCCATCCGCCCCCACCATCACCTGCGCATCGCCGCCCGCGAGACGGCGGAGGCTCTGGGATGGGATCAAGTGGTCGGTGAATTTGAGCGTCGGCTCGAGTTGATCGCCGGGGTCAAACCATCCCCTGCTTCCAAGAAGTTGTCCAAGCGCCTGAAGTTTTCCTGCCGGACGGTTTTTCTATCAGACATTCATCTCGGCTCGCCGGACAGTAAAGCGAACGAGGTGGTGGATTTTCTCAAACACATCCGCTGCGGGAAGCTGGTGCTCAATGGCGATATCATCGATGGCTGGGCCCTCAAACGCGGTGGAAAATGGAGCGCCCGCCACAGCCGCGTGGTCCGCAAGATCCTCAAAATCATGGAACGCGATGAAACGGATGTGATCTACCTGCGGGGAAATCACGACGACATCCTGGAGCGTTTTCTGCCGCTTGCATTCGGCAGGCTCAGGTTCACCAAGGAACATGTGCACACCACACACACCGGAAAACGCTACCTCGTCGTCCACGGTGATGGCTTCGACAGCATTTCCACCAATCACAAGTGGATCGCTTCACTCGGCGCGGTGGGCTATAATTTCCTGCTCAAGGTAAACCGGATTTACAACCTCTATCGCTCTTGGCGCGGCAAGGAGTATTTCTCCCTCAGCAAGCGCGTGAAGGCCAAGGTGAAATCCGCGGTTAGCTTCGTCGATCGCTACGAGGAGCTGCTGCAAGACCTCGCACGCCTCAAGAAATGCGACGGCATCATCTGCGGCCACATCCACACGCCGGAAGACAAACGAGTGGGGGATATCCATTATCTCAACTCCGGGGACTGGGTGGAGAGCCTAACCGCCATCCTTGAGCACCATGACGGGCGGATGGAATTGATCCAATACGATGACTTTCTCAGTTCACTCGGCGAGCGTGTGCGGGACGCCGATGCGATTCCGGTCTGCACCGCGATTTCATGATTCCTTCATCAAGGTTTCACCGAATGGGTGGATGGATGGCGCATGGCCAAATTCCCTCAATTGTTAGTGACCTCTACCTTGGCTCCCACCCTTGCCGTCGCGGGTCCGGGGCTGGATCAGGCGGAAGTGAGCTTGCCATCTCTTATCTGCTTCCACGCCGCCCCTTGGACCGGAGTTCGAAACTTCAAGCACCCGCCGCGCCAGGCGCGGACTACACCCGCACGCGGTTCATCATTGTCGGCTCTCCCGAGCTTTCTTACGCGGCGGATGGACTGGCTGGACCGTTTTGTCCCAAAGTCATGCCCGCCACCGTCTGAAGCTGCGGCCCTGAGGTATCCCACGCCACCGGCCCGGTGGGTGAATCGCCACATGGGTCCTCGTCGGAGCCGAAAATGACGATCGTGCCAATCCCGCCTCCTGATTCCCCGCAGGTCCTGGGTCATTTCGCACGGCGGGTTCCTCGCGTCTTGATTCCTGCAACCCAGCCCATCAGTCTCCGCCCATGTCCGAGCCCGCACTGACCCCAATGATGGCCCAATATCAGGCCATGCGGAAATCCCTGCCTGCCGACGTTATCCTTTTCTACCGCCTCGGCGACTTCTACGAAATGTTCTTCGAGGACGCAAAAACCGCCTCGCCGATCATGAACGTCGCCCTCACCAAGCGCGGCGGCACGCCCATGTGCGGCGTGCCCTATCATGCGGCGCAGGGATACATCGCCCGCCTGCTCAAGGCGAACAAACGCGTCGCCATCGCCGAGCAAACCTCCGAAGCCGTCGCTGGCAAGCTCGTCTCCCGCGAAATCGCCCGCATTCTAACACCCGGCTCGATCGATGATCTCACCCTGCTCGACGACCAACGCCCGAACTACCTGGCCGCCGTCTTCCGCCACGGCAAAAACCTCGGCCTAGCCTGCATCGATCACACCACCGGCGAGTTCACCATCGCCGAGTATGCGGACAACGGCCAATTGGAAGACGAACTTGCCCGCATCTGCCCGTCCGAACTGCTCATTCCGGACCACCAGACCGCCGAGTTCGGAGCGCTCACCAACTGCCTCATCTACGAGGGCTACTGCTTCCTTCCCGAGCACGCCACCCAACTGCTCAAGGATCATTTCAATGTCCACTCGCTCGACGGCTTCGGCTGCGCCAGCCTGCACGCCGCCAGCGGTGCCGCCGGAGCCGTGATGCACTACCTCATCCATCAACTCCGGAGAAACTGCTCACACCTCCACACCCCTCGAGTTCGGGAGAATGCCGACCACGTCCTCATCGATGCAGCCTCCCAGCGAAATCTCGACCTCGTCGATTCCCGTTCTGGAAAACAACACACCTTGTTAGGCGTGCTCGACCGCACCGCCACGCCAATGGGCGCCCGGCTGCTTCGCGACTGGATTTTGCACCCGCTGCGCGATCTCAATGCCCTTACCGCACGCCAGGACATCATCGCCGCATTCCTAGCAGAACCATTCCTGCTGTCCAAGTGCCGCGAATCCCTCAAGGGCATTCGCGACATCGAGCGCACCACTTCCCGCCTTTCCCAAGGGTCCGGCAACGCCCGCGACCTCCAGTCGCTCAGCATTTCCCTCTCCCACATCCCCGCCCTCAAGCAGGATTTTTCCACCCTCTTCCAATCAACCATCAGAAATCCTCGATCCTCACTCGGCAATCACCTCCACGATTTCAGCGATCTAACCACCCTGCTCGCCGCATCCCTCGCCGATGAACCCCCGTCGAATCTGCGCGACGGCGGCATCATCCGTGACGGCTGGTCAGCGGAACTCGACGAACTCCGCTCCGCCGCCCGCGGGGGCAAGGATTGGATCGCCCGGCTCCAGGAAGACGAGCGCAAGCGCACCGGCATCGATTCGTTGAAAATCAAATTCAACAACGTCTTTGGCTACTTCATCGAAATCACCACCAGCCACTTGGCCAAAGTCCCCGATGACTACACCCGCAAGCAAACCATGTCCAATGCCGAGCGCTACATCACGCCCGCGCTCAAGGAAATGGAAAACAAAGTGCTCGGTGCCGAGGAACGCTCGAAACAACTCGAAGCTGAGCTCTTCACCCAGCTCCGTGCGCAAGTCATCACCCACCTTCCGCGCCTTCAACAGACCGCGGCCACCATCGCGGAAATCGACGTGCTCTGCGCTCTGTCAGAAGTCGCCCAGCTCCACCGCCACTGTCGTCCCGTCCTCGACGAATCCCGCGCCTTTTTCATCACCAACGGCCGTCATCCGGTGCTCGAACAAACCCTAACCGACGTCAAGTTCGTCCCCAACGACACCGAACTCGATCCCGACGTCGCCCGCCTGCAAATTCTAACCGGCCCGAACATGGCTGGTAAATCCACCTACATCCGCCAGATCGCCCTCATCGCCGTGATGGCGCAGATCGGCGCGTATGTCCCTGCCGAGGCCGCTAGCCTTGGCTTGGTCGACCGCATCTTCTGCCGCGTCGGCGCTTCCGATGATCTCTCGCGCGGCCAATCCACCTTCATGGTCGAGATGAGCGAAACCGCACTCATCCTCAACCACGCCACCGACCGCTCGCTCGTCATCCTCGACGAAATCGGCCGCGGCACCGCTACCTTTGACGGCCTGTCGATCGCCTGGTCCGTCGCCGAACATCTGCACGACGCCATCGGCTGTCGCACCCTCTTCGCCACCCACTATCACGAGCTCACCGACCTCGCCAACACCAAGAGCGCCGTCGCCAACTACAATGTTGCCGTTAGAGAGTGGAATGAGGAAATCATCTTCCTCCACAAGATCCTGCCCGGTGCCGCCGACAAATCCTACGGCATCCAGGTCGCCCGCCTCGCCGGCTTGCCCAAATCCGTCGTCGAGCGCGCCAAGTCCATCCTCTCCCACCTTGAGCTTCACTCCGTGAAACCTGAAGCCAAAGCCCAAGGCCCCAAAGCCAAAAACACCGTCCAAGACACCCTTCCGAAGCCCAACCCGCCGCAGATGGATTTGTTCGCGGATTTCTAGAAACCCGCCACCGGAAAGATCCGGGGCGGGTTTCTAAAGTGGCTGGGAATAATTATTTCTCGGGAGTGGCCAGCTTGGGTGCTGGGGCCTCGGCAGGTTGGTCGGCGGTTTTTCCGGACTTGATGTCGCTGAGTTCCTTTTGGGCAGCAAGGCGTTGTTGGTCGTCGAACTTGGCGGCGATCTCGTCGGCGAGTTTTTTACCGTCTTCGGTGCCGCGCTCTGCGGCGAGGGTGGCGAGTGCCCATGCTTTGATCGGATCCGGCTTGGTGCCGGTGCCTTCGTTGATCAGGCGGGCGAGCGCGAGGGTGGCGGGGCCGTGACCTTGGTTGGCGGCGAGCGAGTAAAGCTGCCCGGCGTTTTCGAGGTTTTGGGTGACGCCCGCGGCACCACGTTCATACAAGGTTGCGAGGTTGTTTTGGGCCTGGGCGAATCCGCCTTGGGCGGCGCGGGTGAGCCAGGCGACGCCGGCGGCGGCATCGGCGGTGGACAGCTTGCCGGAGAGATAAAACAGGCCGAGCTCGTTTTGGGCTTCGACGAGGTCACCGGTGGCGGCCTTGAGCAAGTGGCCGTAGCCGACGAGTAGGTCGGGCTTTTCACCGGAGAGCGATTGCACGGCGAGGCGGAAGCTGGCGATCGGGTTTCCGGCTTCGGCGGCTTTATCGAGCAGGGCGAGGCCGCGGGCGGTGTCTTTTTCGACGCCTTTGCCTTCGATGTAAAAATCGGCGGTGCGGAGGATGCAGTCGATTTGATCGACATCCTTGCCGCGTTCGTATTCGGCGAGTGCGGCCTTGAGGTCCTTTTTGACGTTTTCCTCGAAGTCGCCGAGGGCGAGGTAGGCGGAGTATTCCTTGGCCTCGATGGCTTTTTTGAGCCACTCGCGGCCTTTTTTCTCGTCGCGGGTTTTTTCATCACCGCTGAGCAGGCGCGAGCCAAGGGCGGCCATGGCACCGGAATTTCCGAGGCCGGCGGCTTTGGCGTAGTTGGCGAGGGCTTCTTTGGTGTCCTTCAACTCCGGGAAACCAAACTGGCCTTCATAAAAGCGGGCGATTAGCAGCAACGACGGGATGTCGCCGGCATCGGCGGCGCGTTTCCACCAGAAGACCGCCTTGTCGGGATCGGCGGCGGGGGTGAGGCGGCCGCGGAGATAGGCTTCGCCGAGGATGCGGGCGGCCACCGAGGGATCGTCCTTGGCGGCGGTTTCGAGAGCGAGGCGGGCTTGATCGCGCTCGTCTTCCTTTTCCGAGGCAAGCAGGATGAACGAGAGGCGGTAAACGGCGTCCTTGTGCTTGGCAGTGGCGGCTTTGCGGTAGAATTCGAGGGCTTTTTCCTTGTCCGCCTCGGCACCTTGGCCGGACTCATGGGCGAATCCCATGAGATAGAGGGCTTCGGCATTTCCTTGCTCGGCAAGCGGTTTGGCCAATTCAACGCCCTTGGCGTGACGGCCGGCTTGGAAGGTATCCATCGCTGCTTTGGCCGGACCTTCGACATCGGCAGGCAGCGAGGCCGAGTTGTCCGATGGTAAGGAGACTGCCGCGTTCAGAGACAGGGTGAGCGCTGACAAAATCAGCAGGTGGGATAAGGGTCGCAGGCGCATTCCTGAAATTACGCGTGATTTCCGTGGGAATGCAAGCGCGATGAAAGCCCTCAGCCGCGGCATTCCCAGCGCGTCCGGAGCTCGTTGATGCAGTCGCCGAGCAGCGTTTCATCGAACTGATGGACATCGACGCCGACGCCCAAATCACTCAACAGGAGCACCGTCAATTCACCGCCAAGGTGCTCGCGGAATTCATCGATGCCGTCCAGCACCCTGCGCCGGCCGGTGTCATCCAGCCAATCGAGCGCCGGGTGATAGATACTCAGTTGAAGTCCGTCGAGCACCCGCAGGATCTGGTCTGCGAGGGAAAATTTTAACAACCCGGACCTCGCGGAATACAACGTGTCGAGCGCCAGTCCCACAGCCACCGCCGGGGCGTGAAACAGCTGATAGGACGTCATCGCCTCCAGTTTGTGGGCCGCCCAGTGGCCGAAATCGAGCGGTCTGCTGGAGCCGGTCTCGAACGGATCGCCGCCGCTTGATATGTGGCGGGCGTGGAGCAGGGCGGATTTTTCCACGCAGGCTTCGAGTATGTCCGGTTCCAAAGCCGCCAGAGCGGTTAGATTTTCCTCGATCCAATCGAAAAACGCGCGGTCCTTCACCAGCGCCACTTTGAGCGCCTCCACCAAGCCCGCCCGCCGGGTTTTTTCGTCTTGGGTGTGGAGGAAACTGAAATCGTTGATCACCGCGAAGGGCACCGCGAAGGCCCCCACCCAGTTTTTTTTACCGAAGGCATTGATCGCACATTTCACCCCCACGCCGCTGTCGTCTTGCGAGAGGGTGGTCGTCGGAAATCGGATCAACCGCACGCCGCGGTGGGCCGTCGCGGCGGCATATCCCACCGCATCGAGAAACGCCCCACCGCCGATCACGATGGCGTAGGAATGCCGATCCAGATGCACCGCATCGATCGCCGCCCAGATTTCCCGCACCAAGTGATCGTCCGCTTTTGCCGCTTCACTGCCGGGGAAAATCGATATCCCGCGGAACTCAAGGTCCAGCGTCGAAAAGTAAGTTTGGATTTCATTCACCAAATCCGGCCACACGGCGGCCACCGTTTTCTCTAGGAAAACCACCGCCCGGCGCCCCCCGCCTTCGCTCAAAATTTCCGCCAATTCGGAGTTTCCGGTAGAAAAGGCACCGCGGGTGAAAACAATACGATGCTTGAAGCTGACGGGAATTTGGAAATCGTGGCGGGACATCAGGGGACGGTTGAAGTAGCCTTGTTTACGCGCGCATGCCACTGTTTCTTGTCGCCAAATTCCGCCCATGCCCACACCTGAGAAACTTTTCGAAACCCGCTGGCTCGCCCTCTATCGCACCGGCCACTGGGATTTCGTGCGTCGCCCACAATCGGAAAATTGCGTCGGCATCCTCGCCATCACCCCGGAAAATGAGATTATCCTCGTCGAGCAATTCCGGATTCCGATGCAGCGGCGCGTCATCGAAGTGCCGGCCGGCATCGTCGGCGACGAACCCGAACACTTCGGCGAATCGCTCGCCGCCACCGCTGCCCGCGAGTTGTTGGAGGAAACCGGCTACCGCGCCGGCACGGTCACCCCGCTCATCGCCTCACCCACCTCGGCTGGCATGAGCTCGGAGTTTGTCCACCTTTTCCACGCCACCGATCTCGTCCACGAGCACTCCGGCGGCGGTGTGGGTGGCGAGAACATCACCGTCCACCACGTGCCGCTTCCTGAGTTGCGCGTCTGGCTCGCCGCCCGCGAGGCGGAAGGAATCCTCGTGGATTTCAAAATCCACGCCGCCCTCTGGCTCGCACGAATCCACGCCTGAAAATCGCTGCCCGAATCGATGATTGAAATTCACCGCATCCCCGCTGAACCTTTCCACCACAACTTATGAAACGCCGCTCCCTTCTCACCATGATCCCCGCCGCCTCCGCCCTGCTCGCCCTTCGTTCGAATGGCGCGCCGATCGCCGCGCCCACCCTCACCGAGGCCGGCTTTGCCATTTCCCTGCAATGCTGGTCGCTCAAGGAATTCACTCTCTTCCAAGCCATCGAAATGGCCGCCGCCGCCGGGATGGGTGGCGTCGAGGTTTACAAGGGCCAGAAACTCGGCGCCGACCACGGCGACGTCGTCTTCAGCGAAAATCTGCCCGATGACAAAATCGAGGCCATCCTCGCACATTTGAAAAAGAACAACCTCGTCGCCGTCAATTTCGGCGTCGTTCCCATCCCCAAAGAAGAGGCCGCCGCCCGCAAATTTTTCGAAATCGCCAAAAAATTCAACCTCTACGGCCTCACCACCGAAGCGCTCGGCTCCATCGACACCCTCGAAAAGCTCGCCAAGGAATACGACATCAAGGTTTGCTTTCACAATCACCCGAAGCCCACCGCACTCTGGAATCCGGACACCATCTCCGCAGCGCTCGAAGGCCGCCACGCGAACCTCGGCTTTTGCGCCGACATCGGCCACTGGGCCAGCTCGGGTCTCGACCCCGTCGCCGTGATTAAAAAAATCGCGCCGCGCGTCCTCTCCTTCCACATGAAAGACCGCGAATCGATTGAAAAGTGGTCGCACGACCGCCCGTTCGGCACCGGCGTCATCGACAACATCGCCATCCTCGATGAAGTCCGCAAACACGGTTTCGCCGGCAACGTCACCGTCGAATACGAACACAACTGGAAGAACAATCTCCCCGAGATCGCCCAGTGCGTCGGCTACCTCCGCGCCTATTCCAAAATGCGCGCCTGAGCTGCCGGATTGATCGCCCGCCCCGCCATTTCCGCTGGGCATGCGTGCTGTATTCAGGGGCCACTCCTAACAGCCGGGCCACCCTTCCGAGGCGTCGGAATCCCTTTGAAATTGACGAAAACTGAGCAATCCGCTTGCAAAGTCCGCCCTCTCAAGCCTAGTCCCTCAACCCACAGCCTTTCAACGGCCTGCTTTTATTATGGGAAAAACACTCATCATCGCCGAGAAACCCAGCGTCATGAACGACCTTGCCAAGGTCCTCACCAAGGTCCTCGGCAAGTTCGAAAAACAGGGTGCCGGGCGCGATGTTTTTTTTGAAAACGACCAAGCGGTGATCACCTCCGCCGTCGGCCACCTCGTCGAGTTGCGCATGCCGATGGGCCCGAATGGCAAGAAGCTGCCGTGGAAATTCGACGTGCTGCCCGCCATCCCGGACAAGTTCGATCTCGATCCCATCCCCGATTCCGAGGCCCGCCTCAAGCAGGTGCTCAAACTCGCCAAACGCAAGGATGTGGACGCCATCGTCAACGCCTGCGACGCCGGCCGCGAAGGCGAATTGATTTTCCGCTACATCATGGAAATCGGCCACATCGACAAGCCGGTCAAGCGACTCTGGATGCAATCGATGACCAACGACTCGATCCTCGAAGCGTGGAAAAACCTGCGCTCCGGCGAGTCGATGAGACCGCTCGCCGACGCCGCGAAATGCCGCTCCGAGTCGGATTGGCTGGTCGGCCTCAACGCCACCCGCGCCCTCACCTGCTTCAATTCCCGCCACGGCGGATTCAACATCACCGCCGCCGGCCGCGTCCAAACGCCGACGCTCGCCATCCTCGCCCAGCGCGAAGCCGAGATCCGCGCTTTCCGGCCGACTCCCTATTTCGAAGTCCACGCCACCTTCGGCGTGCAAGCCGGCGAATACATCGGCAAATGGATCAACGAATCTTGGAAAAAGGACGAATCCCAGCCGCTTTCCAAACCCGAGCGGATCTGGGAC
This sequence comes from Akkermansiaceae bacterium, assembly GCA_040881795.1. Lineage (GTDB taxonomy): Bacteria > Verrucomicrobiota > Verrucomicrobiia > Verrucomicrobiales > Akkermansiaceae > Luteolibacter. Next base: position 217 of record JBBECN010000155.1, on the reverse strand, counting down.
CAGCAAACTGCCGAGGCCATCCAAGCCCGCTGCACCGGCAAAACCGGCAAAGTCACCGAGGAAAAAAAAGCGAACACGCAAATTTCCCCACAGCTTTACGACCTCACCACCCTCCAGCGCGAGGCCCCGTTCTCCGCCAAAGGCACGCTTCAGATCGCCCAAGCGCTCTATGAGAAGCACAAAATGATCACCTACCCGCGGACCGATTCGCGCTACC
>JBBECN010000154.1:0-21201 GCA_040881795.1 Akkermansiaceae bacterium | reverse complement strand
TGGATTGTGCCGTGGAAGGATTCGGCGACGAAGCCTGCGATTTACCACTGCATCTTAATTTACCACTGCATCTTATATAGAAAGCCAGACTTTTAAACAAAAATACTTGCCATTCATCTTCTGGCGGGTAAGCTCCGCGAGTCATGAGCATGAACAACCGAAAGCGCTGGATTGTGCCGTGGAAGGATTCGGCGACGAAGCCTGCGATTTACCACTGCATCTCGCGGGTGGTGGGGCGGGACTTTGTGCTGGAGGTGAACGAACGTGAACATTTTCGAATGCTGATGCGGATGTGCGAGAAGTTCACGGGTTGCCGGGTCTTGTCTTATTGCTTGATGTCCAATCACTTCCACATTCTGCTGGAGGTGCCTCCGATGCCGGAGGGTGGGATCTCGGATGAGGTGTTACTCGAGCGGTTGGGCGTGTTCTATAGCGACGCGCAGGTGGCAGAAATTGCGACGGAGATGGAGGATGCAACGTTCGTGCGCCCGCGAGGTGAGTTTGAAATGCCACCCGTGGATGAGAACGGGGTGCCTCTGACGCCGGCTCAGGAGCTTGCAATGGCAAAGCAGCAAGCGGCGCGACGGTTGGAGAAAATCCGCAGCCGCTATACCCGGCGGATGCATGATTTGAGCGAGTTCATGAAATCCCTGCTGGAACGCTTCACCAAATGGTTCAACCGCACACATTCGCGTTCCGGAACCTTGTGGGAAGACCGGTTCAAGAGCGTGATAGTGGAAAGCGGCTTGGCGGCGCGGACAATGGCGGCCTACATTGATCTGAATCCGGTGCGGGCGGGCATGGTCGAAGATCCGGCGGATTATCGTTGGAGCAGCTACGGCGAGGCGGTGGGCGGCGGTGCGAAGGGAAATGGCAAAAAGGCGCGCGAGGGTTTGGTGAGAGCTTATTTTTGCGATCAGGGAGTGGGTTTTGATGCGGAGAAGTGGCGTGATGTCTCGCGTTTGTATCGGCGCTTGATGGGGCTCGCCTTGGGCCGGAAACCGGGGCGCGCGAGCGTGGCGGGAATCGGGGGCAAGCTGGGCCAAACCACCATGAACACGGCGGAGATACTGGAAAACGAGGATAACGAAACGGTATTGAAGGACTTGGGTATCGCAAGGATGCTGCGCTGCCGGGTGCGTTACTTCACAGACGGCGCGGTGATTGGCAGCAAGGAGTTCGTGAACGAGGCGTTCGCGAATGCGCGGGAACGATTCGGGCCGAAGCGGAAAGACGGGGCGCGGACCATGAAGGGCAGCGGCAAAGGCGCGAAGGGAGTGCTGTGGAGCCTCAGGGATCTCAGGGTCGGAGTTTGAAGCCGGGATCCTCCCATTGTGAATGTGGTCATAGTAATCGGATTCACAAAGCTTGCCCTATTTGTTAGTTCAAGCGTATACGGCGGTGGGATTCTGGATACTGATCATGCGGTGTCAGAAAATAACAGCACCGAATCTCGAAGCATCAAGGAGCGGTGGACTCCGATCCGCCGAAGCCCATGAGGTGTCGATGGGCAGAGGCAAGCCGCTTTTCATCGACTTTCAATGGGCACGGCGATGATCCACGAGCCGATCGCCAGGATACCCATGAATCCCAACGAGTCGGTGGATTCCGCGAAGATCCACACCACGGGAGCGAAACCTAACAGCAGGATGGAAACGACCGCCATGATCGCAAACCGCCCGATGGCCCCGTGGTTGCCATCGGCGAGACGAGCGACGAGTGCGTCCGGCCGACGGAGCAGCGCTTCGAAGAGGGTTTTCAAATCGAGTTTTGCGGGAAGTGGTGCTTCGAGCGGTGGCGGTTGGACGTCGGATGGATTCAGGGTTTCGGGGTGGTTTAGTGGTTTTTCAGGATGGCTTGGGCGATGGGAATAACGAGAATGAGGACGATCACGGAAAGCGCGGGCACGCCGAAGCCGCCGGTGATTTGCTCGATGGAACGCCAGACAGTTTCACAGACCCCCATCAGCGGATCCCGCCAAAAACCGGCGGTGAAGCCGTAAAGCGCCAGCCCGGCAACCGCCGTGAGCGCCACCCAAACCACACGCCGGGGGGTGGGCGCATCCAACCAATCCGGGGCGGGCTGGATGAGTTGGCGCAGGTGCATGGGAGGCATGAAATCAGGCCAAAATGAAACTTTGATGGAGTTTGCATGAGAAATCCGTGAATCCTTCCAGCGCAAGATGGCGCTTGAATGTTACGGCGTGCGGCACTAGTCCCTGTCCCGCATGGATCCAAGGCACCCTTACGAACACCTGCCGCTTTTCACCGCCGGCATTGTGCTGGCCATCTGGCTGATCGGCGCGCACGCCGTGATGCTCGCCCGACCAAAACAAACCCAGGAGTTCTTGAAAAAATTCCCCCGCAACCAGTTTCTCGGCCAAATCCTGCTCGGCATCGGCCTGGCGTGGTTCTGGCTGCTGATCGCACCCGCCGGGATGGGCCGGCTCAGCGCGCTCTCGATGGATCTCGGCGAATTCAACGCCGCCAAGGGAATGCTGAGACTGCTGGTGCCAGTCGCGTTGGTGCTCGTCACCATCAGCGTGCGGGATTTCCTCGCCGTCCGCGCTCTCGGGCTGGTCGGACTGATGGCGGCCTCCCCTCTTTTGGAAGCCGCTTTTCTCAAGGATCCGCAGTCGCGCCTGTTGGTGCCGATTTTCGCCTACGCGATGCTCACCGCCTCACTGTTTTTCGTCGGGATGCCCTACCTTTTTCGCGACGCGGTCACTTGGGTCACCGCAAAACAGACGCGTTGGACGCTCGTCTCGGGCGCTGGTCTCGTTTACGGCCTCGCCGTTCTCGTCTGCGCCTTCGCCTTCTGGCGGGCGTATTGATCGGGCTTCGAGGCTTGCGCAGCCTCAGTAAACCGGGGCACCCGAGGTATCTCCACCGCCGCCGCCGCCACCGGAGGCTTTATTAGCGGTGTTTTCCATCGCTTCTCCGCCCATCCGCATGTCGCGGCCGAGGCCGATGAACGTGTTGCAGGAGCTGAGAAGCACAGCGGAGGTCGCGAGAGTGAGAAGGAGCAGTGATTTCATCGGTTTTTGGATACCCCAAATCGGCCGACCTGCAAGCGGATATTGTAAACCTCGCTTAATTACCGCGATTCCCCGGCAACTCCTGAAACATTGGGACAAACCACGTAACGCTGATTTTCCACCCCGATTTCGGGAGGCGTTCCGTCCTTTTCAAAGGCATCATAACCTTCCTTCAAATTCCTCCAAAAATCCTCCCACCGCTGGCCTACCGCCACGGCCATCCGTTTGTCAGTCATCCGGAATGGGAAAATATGGACGCGAAAAAATTTCTGCCCGCCCGCATGAGCTGCAGCGCAAAGTGTGTAAATTTCCTCGATTTTCTCATCGGTCATCGCCAGGCAGCCGATCGAGATTTGATTGCCATGAATCATGATCGCGCTACCCGTCCGCTGCCGCGCCTGATCGTAGGCATTCGGATAGCCGATATTGAATGAAAGGTGATATTGGCTCTGCGGGTTCATCGCCGAGGGCGGCACATCGTAGAATCCCTCCGGCACCTGCATGTCCCCTTCCGCAAGTTTTGGGCCGAGCCTGCCCGAGCTGCCAGCGATCGGATAGCTGCGGAAAAGTTTGAATTTCCCGCTCGTGCGATGCCGGACAAAAACCTCCACCACCATGTCCTCCTTGAACGCGCGGAGGAAAACCGGATCGCCGTATTTCAAACCGGCCGCCTCCAAATCCCGCTCCAGCGCCGGTCGCACCGCGGCGGCTGCGGCGGCCGCCCTTTGTTTGCCGGGCAATTTTATTCTCTCACTCATGGCAGGCGTGGTCTCTCGTTCCTCGCAGGACGCGAGCGAACCGAGACAAAGCACGCCGGTGATCAGCAAGGATTTCATGAAGCTGCTTCCACCTTGCCGCGATCGCGCCGATTGGCAAGGCTCCACGCATGACCCTCAAGCCGCTTGGCGACGCCGCATGGTTGGTGGAGTTCCCCACCGGAACTCCGCTCGCACGGGTGCTCGGCATGGTCGCCGCCCTCGAACAAAACCGCCCGCCCGGCGTGCTCGACGTGGTTTCATCATTCGCCTCGCTGGCAGTCCACTTCGAAGCCGTGGACGCCCTCGAAATCCGCGATTGGCTCGAAACCGCGATGCACCAAAAACATCAGGAATACCCCACCGGTCGGGAAATCGAAATCCCCGTCCGCTACGACGGCATGGATTTGGAAGAAGTGGCCGCCCAAGTGGGGATGTCGGTGGAAGACGTGATCGCCCTTCACAGCGGCGCGCAATACACCGTGGCGGCGGTCGGTTTTTCGCCGGGCTTCCCCTATCTATCAGGTCTGCCGCCGCGCCTCGGGCTGCCACGCAGGAAAACCCCGCGGCTCTCGGTATTCGCCGGCTCGGTGGCGATCGGCGGCGGACAAGCGGGCATCTATCCATTCACCTCGCCCGGCGGCTGGCATGTGTTAGGGCGCACGGGCATACCGCTTTTCGATCCCGCGCAAAGCCGGCCCGCGTTGCTGCGTCACGGGGATCGGGTGAAATTCCGTGCGGTCGATCGTTTGGAAATCGCCCACCGGAATCACCTGCCCGCTCCCCATGCCGGAAGGATCGAAGTCGTGCATCCCGGCAGCCTAACCACCATTCAGGACCTCGGCAGGCCGGGATACGAAGCGTGCGGCGTTTCCCCCGGCGGTGCGGTGGACCGGCGGGCGGTGCGGACCGCGAATCTAGCCGTGGGAAACGACGAGGGCGCTGCGGCCTTGGAAATTTGCCTCAGCGGGCCGCTGCTCAAGTTTCACGCGGACGCGGTGGTCGCCTTCATCGACGGCTGCGGCTCACCACGCCGCGTCAAAGCCGGCGAAACCGTGGATTTTTCAAAACCCACCCACGGCGCGCGCGCCTATCTTGCCATCGCCGGCGGCTTCCAAGCTGACCGGGTGTTAGGCAGCGCCGCGACCGACCTCCGCGCCGGCTTCGGCGGACATGCGGGGCGTGCCCTGCAAGCCGGCGATTGGCTGGATTTCGGACCCGCGACAACCATTCCCACCCCCGGCGATTGGCATGTCGGGCGCGACGGCCGGGACGCCCGCATCGAGCTGCGGTTCCTGCCCGGCGTGCAACAAGACGAGTTCACCGAACAAGCGCATCACCGGTTGCGGACTGGAACCTATCAGCTAACACCCAACTCGGACCGCATGGGCGCACGCCTGTCCGGGCCGCGGCTGGATTTACAATCGCCCCGGGAAATGCTTTCCCAACCGGTCGCCTGCGGGTCGGTGCAAGTGCCGCCCGACGGCCAACCGATCGTTCTGTTAGCCGAACGCCAGACCATCGGCGGCTACCCGCAAATCGGCCATGTGATCTCCGTCGATTTGCCACAACTCGCCCGCGCGTGGCCGGGCACCCGGATCGAATTTCGGGAAGTGACCTGGCAGGAAGCGCAGCAACTCCAGAAACGGGAGCGGCGGGATTTTGCGTGGTTGCGGACCGGGCTGGAGCTTTTAAAATCAAAACCATGATGCGCAGGATCGATCTCAACGCCGATCTCGGCGAAGGCGGCACCGAAGATGAGGCGCTGCTCGCCTTGGTAAGTTCGTGCAACATCGCCTGCGGCGGCCATGCGGGAAGCGATGACATCATGCGGCGCACGCTCGCCCACGCCGTCGCATCCGGCGTCGCCATCGGCGCACACCCTGGCTATGAGGACCGGGAAAACTTCGGCCGACGCGAACTCGAATTGCCTCCCCAAGCGATCACCGATCTGGTGGCGCGGCAGGTGGAAAAACTCGCCAGCCACGCGCGCGAAATCGGCACCTATCTGCATCATGTAAAACCCCACGGAGCACTCTACAACCAAGCGAACCGCGAAGCATCGCTCGCCGCTGCGGTGATCGCAGGCGTGCTCGAAATCTCACCCGGGCTCCTGCTCTACGCGCCACCGGACGGCGCACTCGCCGCCGCAGCCCGCACGGCGGGAATGACTGTTAGATCAGAGGGTTTTGCCGACCGCCGCTACCAACAGGACGGCTCGCTGCAACCCCGCAGCCAACCCGGAGCGGTGATCGAAAACCCGGATGAAGCGGTGGCACAAGCACTCGATCTCGCCACCAGCGGCCGCTTTGAAACCCTTTGCGTGCACGGCGACGGCGCCCACGCCGCAACCCTGCTGCAGGCCATCCGCAGCGCCTTGGAAAACGCCGGAGTCCGCATCTACAGTTAGTTCAATGCTTGGCAATCTGCGAGTCCGCAACTGAAGGAAAGGAACCGAAATCCCCAACTTGACATTTAATCTGCCAAATGGCATCTTCATTGCCATGAAACTTACGCTCGATAAAATGAGTCGACTGGTCGTTCCAAAAGGGCTGCGCGATCGATTCGCCCTGAAGCCAGGCGACGAACTTGAAGTCACCCTCGAAGCCGACGGCATCAGGCTCCGCCCCATGCAGCCCTCCTCGCCCATTTCCGAAGAAAATGGAGTTCTCGTTTGCTGCAGCGAGGTTCCGGCCTCCACTTGGGACATCGGCGCGTTCATCGACGGGCAGCGTGATCTACGCAGTCGCGAAATTGGCGGACTCTGAACCATGAACGCCTGCTTCGACACATCCACGTTGGTTGCCGCATTGCTTCAACAACATCCTCACCATGCGGTCGCATTTCCCCGCCTGAAGGCTGTTCATGATGGAACGATGCATGGGCACCTGACCACCCACGGTCTGGCGGAACTTTTTGCGACGCTCACTGCATTGCCCCTGAAGCCCCGTCTGCTCCCTACCGATGTCCAACTTCTCATCCAGAGATCCGTGCTAAGCCACTTCACGCTTATTCCTCTTGGACCTCAGGAATATCAGGATGCGATGGTGCTCACGGTATCGAAAAACCTATCAAGCGGAGCCATTTACGACGCGTTGCACCTCGTCGGTGCCCGCGTTGCCGGATGCCAGAAGCTTTTCACACTGAATCTCCGGCATTTCCAAGCCCTTGCTCCAGGCGACCCGATGGTCACACCGCCATGGGATTGAATGCAAATGGCAGATTGTGAACGCACCAGACTTGATACGATTTGGATGCCTTGGCTTCATACCGCGAAGCCCAAAAGTGGCGCGCTACTCGGGTGTATCCGCGCCTTCGTGGTCTTCCATTGGACCGGCAAACTGTTGCAGCGGCCTCACCAGATTCGTCTGAAGCGGGAACACCCGCTCATAAATGTTAGGTGCGATTTCCTGCGTCTGGGTGTAGGCGTCGCGGATCATTTCAAGCTTGGCGTCCATGTTGTCGATGTAATGGAGCGCGAAGGCCTCTGGCGTCCGCGGGAGCACGGGTGAGCCGAACGCATACTCGCCGTGATGGCTGCCGATGAGATGAAGCAGGTGCAGGCGGGTGTCCTCCGAGGCAGGCTTGAGATCCGTCCAGGCGGCGGCTTCGGGAGATTCCATCAGATCGCGCCAGAGTTTGTTCACCAGCTCAATGCCGAGCGGGATGTGGCCCATCATCTCGCCGTGGGCACTGAGAATTTGCGTGAAACCATGTTCCGGATAGGAGTTCTCCCAAAGCTTGCCACAATCGTGAAACAAAACTCCTGATAGAAGCAGATCGCGGTTGAGATCCGGATAGACCGGGCTGAGCGCGGCGGCGGAGCGCATCATCTGCGCCACGTGCTCGACGAGTCCGCCGCGGCGGGCGTGGTGGTTGCGCTTCGCCGCGGCCGTGCGCCGGAAGCGGTCGCCGAGTTGGCTGAGAAATAAATCGCAAAGCGCGTGCAGCCGGGGATCCGCGATGGAACCGCAGAGCCGTTGGATCTCGGCGTAATCGCGGTCCTGTTTTTCGCGGATGATGGGGCTGCCCGCGAAAAAATCGGTGAGTGCCTGCTCGTCCGGCTGATGGAACTCCACGTCGCGGCCCTCGATGCCGTATGAGTTCTGGGTCCACTTGCCTTCAAGCCGGAAAACCTCGCCGGTGGGCAGCGCGTCGGCTTGCTGATAGACCGGCGAGTCCGACCAGATCTTGAGCCCGAAGTGCCCGGTGGAGTCGGCGAAGGCAAGCTCAAGGTAGGGTTTTCCAGTCTTGGTGCTGCGAGTGGCGCGGGATTGGAGCTGGGCATGGATCGCCGCGTGAACGGGGATTTCTCCGGCTTGTTCCTTGACGGCGGCAATGGTGATCGGGCTCACGTCTTGAAAGATGGACAACCGCGACGGGACTGTCACGCACTGTTGAGGCGGGTTCTCCAGGCGGCGGCGACACCCGTGCCGTGGAGCGGAAGGGAAGCCGATGGCTGGGCTGGGTCTCCACGCACTCATGTCACGCCCGCAGCGCCACCGCTCCGGGCGGCGGGCTTGTGGCCGAAGTCAATGGCGCGTTGTCCTTCATAAGACTCTTTCATTCTCTATTCCAAGCCGGTTTATCCCAGCGCTTTCCCTGACCCTATTTAAGAACAATCCGACGACCAAATCGAACCGCTGGGAAAGCGAAATCGGGATAAATTGTGAATCCGATTACTCTGCCCCCATCTAATCTTGTTCGCTGATTTCATTCATAGGCCGAGGTGCTCCTCGAAGGGTTGGGAGTAGAGCCATCACAGCTCCGATCATTGCGACAAAAACAAAGACGGCGGTAATCTTCGTATTTCCCAGCATTCACCATTCTCAACTGGCGGACTGAAGACCTGCGCTCCAATCAAGTCGTCGGATTCACCATTTTTTCCGTGTACTCGGTGTATTCCGTGGTCGCCCATCTTCCCATTTAGTGTGACACGTGGCGGTCACTCGTGGCGGAGCGCGTCGATGGGATCGAGGCTGGCGGCGCGGCGGGCAGGCATGAAGCCGAAAATGATGCCGATGGCGGCGGAAAAAATGAAGGCGATGAGATTGATTTTCGGATCGAACAAAAATGGTGCGCCGACGACTTTGGCCAGCGAGGTGCAAAGCCCGTAGGCGACGATGATGCCGGTGATGCCGCCCACGCACGAGAGCGTGACGGCCTCGACGAGGAACTGGAGCAACACCTCGCGGGCGCGCGCGCCGATGGCAAGACGGATGCCAATTTCCCGGGTGCGTTCGGTGACGGAAACCAGCATGATGTTCATGATGCCAATGCCACCGACCAGCAAACTCACTCCGGCGACCGCACCTAACAAAGATGTCATCACCTTGGTGCTGGAACTGACGGCATCCGCAAGTTGAAGCGAATCGAACACCGAAAAATTGTTCGCCTGATTCGCACCGACGCTGCGGCGCTCGCGCATGAGCGAGGTGACACCCGCGACGATGTGGGCACTCGGGTAACCCTCTGCGCCGGAAATCATGATTTGGTTGATGTTTTGCTGGGAAAGCTGCCCGGTCAGCCGGCGTTGCAAGGTGGTGATCGGGGTAAGGATATTGTCGTCGAGGTCATCACCGAAACCGCCCTGGCCTTTCACCGCAGTGACGCCGATGACATCCACCGACATGCTGAGAAGACGGATTTTTTTCCCCACCGGATCCACTGTCGGGCCGAAGAGTTCTTTGCGAATCGTCTCGCCGATGACGCAGACGGCGGCGCCTTCGACGACTTCCGTATCAGTGAAAAATCGGCCGGAGCTGAGCTTCCAATTGGCGATGGCAAAATATTCGGGAGTGGTTCCCTGGATATCGGTGTTGCGCACTTCCTCTGCGGAGACCGCAGGCACGCTGGTATTCGCCATGGGCGCGACAGACTGGATCCCAGGCACTTGGTCCTGGATGGCTTTGACGTCCGCCTTGCTGAATTGGGGCGCGCCTTGGGAACCCCAGCCTTGGCCGGGACGCAGGACTAACAGGTTGCTGCCAAGGTTCGAAATCTGCGATTTCACCACCTCGGTGGCACCGCGGCCGAGAGTCACCATCGTGACCACGGCGGCAACACCGATAACGATGCCGATCACGGTTAGAAACGCCCGCGTCAGGTTTCTGCGGATCTCCCGGAGGGCGATGATGAAGGCGTTGATAAACATTTGTTAGGGAATCAGTGGGCCGCCTCGCCGGCCAGGGCGATCGGGTGTTTGGCGATGCGGTCGGCGTTCTTGATGTCGGACTCGATGAGTCCGTCATTCACGCGGACGATGCGTTTGGCGTAGGTGGCGACGTCGTCCTCGTGAGTGACCATGATGATGGAAATACCGCGCTCGGAATTGAGTTTGCAGAGCAGGCGCATGATTTCCTTGGTGGTCTTTGAGTCGAGGTTGCCGGTCGGCTCGTCGGCGAAGAGCGTGTCCGGATTGGTGACGATGGCGCGGGCGATGGCGACGCGTTGTTGCTGCCCGCCGGAAAGCTCGGCGGGCGTGTTGCGCTCTTTTTCCGGCAGGCCTACGCTCAACAGGGCGGCGCGGGCCATTTGTTGGCGCTGCTTGCGCGAATAGCCGCGATAGAGCAGCGGCAGCTCGACATTTTCCAACGCCGAGGTGCGCGCCAGCAGGTTGAAACCTTGGAAAATGAATCCAAGCGCGTGGCGGCGGATCAAGGAGCGCTGGTCTTTGTTGAGCGTTTCCACGGGGATGCCTTTGAAAAGATAACTGCCGGAGCTCGGCGTATCGAGGCAGCCTAACAAGTTCATCAGGGTGGACTTGCCGGAGCCGCTGGGGCCCATGACGGCGACAAATTCGCCACGTGCGATGCTGAGGTCCACACCGGCCAGTGCTTGGAACGCGGCGTCTCCGCGACCGTAGGTTTTCGTCAAGCCGCGCAGCTCGATGAGGGATTCCGCACTCACGGGACGACGACGGGTTTGATGCTTACGATGACCTCCATATCTGCGGTTAGATTATCGCCGGAAACTTCGGTGAAACGGCCGTCGGTAAGGCCGGTTTTCACCAGCACTTCGACGGGCTGGCCATCTTTGAGCGTCCAGATGCGCGGGCCATGGGTGCTCGGGCTGCCCTTGGGGGCTGCCGAGCCGCCGCGGCCCCAGCGGCGGCCACCACCGGGGGAAAGGCTTTGCACCAGCGTCCGGCTCTCGTCGTCGGGCTTGCCGATTTCCGCAGCGGCGACGGGATCGAAACGCAGCGCGGTGTTGGGCACGATCAGGATATCATTCGCCTCGGCGATGGCGATGTCCACGGTGGCTGTCATGCCGGGACGGAGTGTTAGATCATCGTTGGCGACTTCCAGTTCGGTGCTGTAGGTGACCACGTTGTTGGTGATGACGGAGCCGTAGGAGACTTTTTTCACCGAGGCGGTGTAAACCCGCGACGGCCAGGCATCGACGCTGAATTGGGCGCTTTGGCCCTGTGACAGGCGGCCGATATCGGCCTCGGCGACGGCGACGCGAAGTTCCATTTTTTTCAAATCCTCGGCGATGGTGAATAACTGAGGCGCGGTGAACGAGGCGGCGACGGTCTGGCCCACTTCGATGGTGCGTGTTAGAACCACACCGTCCACCGGCGAGCGAATGATGGTTTTTTCCAAATCACGCTCGACGGAACGCACTTCGGCCTCGGCACCGGAGACGGCGGCGTTGGCGCTCTCGAGGTCCGCCTTGGATCGGGCGACGGTGGCGAGCGAGGTTTCCATGGTGGCGCGCGAGGGGGTTTTACCACCGCTGAGGCGGTGGAGTTCCTCAATCCGGGCGTGCGAGGCCTCGCTCTCGCGCAGGGTGGCTTCCGCCTGGCTGACACGGGCCTTGGCGGAGGCGAGGGTGGCGCGGGTCCGCTCGGTCTGTTGGATGAGCTTGCTGGTGTCGAGCTTGGCAAGCGGCTGGCTTTTTTTCACCGCATCGTTGGTGTCCACATAGACTTCCTGAACGGTGCCGGATAGCTCGCTGCCGATGATGACCTCGTTGATGGGCGCGAGATTGCCGGTGGCGGTGACTTCGAGCGAGATCGCACCGCGCTTCACCGTGGTGGTGACAAATTGTGGGCCCTGCTCGGCGGAGCCGTTCTTCGCGCGGTAGTAGAACCCTGCTCCGGCGATGAGGGCGACGACGAGGGCGATGATCAGCCACTTGCGAATCGGGCGTGAGGCGCCGCCACGGACGATGGCGGTTAGATCTTGGGATGAATCGGGAGATTTCATGAAAGTGGGATGGCGGATGTCAGGACGCAGCGGACCAACCACCGCCGAGCGCCTTGTAGAGCTGGATGTAGGCGATGGTGCGATCGGTCCGGGTGCTGAAGAGGTTGTCTTCCAAATTGAGCAGCGAGCGTTGGGCATCGAGCACCGAGAGGAAATCGATTTCTCCGGTTTCGTAACGCTGGCGGGCGAGGGTGTCCGCCTCGCGGGCGGCGGCCGTGGCCTTTTCCAAAGTCGCTAGGCGCTCTGCGGTCCGGCGGCAGGCGATGAGTGCGTCCTCGGTTTCCGACAGGGCGGTTAGAACGGTGGAGCGATAGCCCTGATAGGCTTGTTCTTCGACGGCGTTCTGTGCCTCGATGTTCGCGCGGATCCGCCCGGCATCGAAAATGGGGCTGGAGATGCCGGTGATGATCCCGGCGCTGGCGGTTTGCGGGTTGAAGAGTTTGCCGGAGCTCAAGGCGTTGAGCCCGAGTGACCCTGATAGATTGAGCGACGGGTAGCGCACGGCATCGGCGGCACGCACACTGGCGGCGGCGGCGAGCAGTTGATAGCCCGCGATGCGGACGTCGGGGCGCTGGCGCAGCGTATCGACGGGAATCCCGACGGCGAGGCTGCGCGGAGGATCCGGGATACCTTTGTTTCCGGAAGCGAGCATGCCATCGAGGCTGCCGGGCTCGCGGCCTGATAGAAGGGCGAGCAGATTGCGGCTGCGGGAGGCGATTTGCTCCAACGAGGGAATGGCGGCGCGGGCTTGCTCAAAACTGCTGAGCGCCTGGCTGGATTCGAGCGAGTCCGCCTCACCGGCTTGCTGACGCCAACTGGCGAGCTGATAGGTCTCCTCGCGGGTTTTCACGTTGCTGAGCAGGACCTGCAAGGCGGCCTCGGTGGCGCGCAGGGTGGTGTAGGCGATGGCGATTTCCGACGCGAGCGCGGCCTGCACCGAGTTGTAGTTTTCCCCGGCGGCTCCGAGGTTGGCGGAGGCGGCCTCGACGGCACTGCGACGTTTTCCGAAGAGATCGACTTCCCATGACGCGTCCAGCCCAGCGGAGTAATCGGTGTTTTTGTTAGTCCCGCCCGGATCGCTGTCGATCGCGCGCGAATTGGAAGAGGCGGAACCGCCGAGCGCGGGAAACAGCGAGGCTCTCTCGGCATCGCGGCGGGCGCGGGACTCCCTAACACGCGCGGACGCCGAAGCCATGTCCGGGCTGTTTTTGAGCGCATCGCCGATCAAGCGGCTGAGCACCGGATCCTCGAAGCGGCCCCACCAGCGAGACAAGTCGCGGGACGGCGAGGCGACAGGAAATCCGCCGGCATTTTTCCAATCCTGAGGCAGGGAAAGCGATTGGCGCACCATCGGCGATGGCCCGACGCAGGCACCCAATCCGGCGAAGACGAGGGCGGCAAGGATGAGTCTAAGAAATCGTGAGCGGTTCATTGCTTGTTCTTGTGCCCGGGTGAAGCAGCAGACTCTATCGAAAAAGGAAGGGGAAAAGCTCCCCCCCCTGACTGGGATCAGGAGCTGACAATTCACCCGCTGTTGGCCGGTTAGAAATCCAGATAGATCTCGGTGCGGCGGTTGGCACGGCGGCCATCCGGATTGTCATCACCCGTCTCGGTAACGTTCGGGCGTCGGGGCTGGCTGTCACCTTTAGCAACGGTGACGATTTGACCGGCCGCGACGCCGGCTTTGGTGAGGTAGTCGCGGACGACCTTGGCGCGGCGGGTGGATAGGCTGTTGTTGTAGTCCTTGCCGCCGAGTGAGTCGGTGTGACCGCTGAGGGTGATTTTTTTGCCGGGATCGGATTGCAGGATGAGGGTGACGATTTCCAACTGGCGGCGGGTGCGCGGATTCATCTCGTCCTCGTCAAACTCGAAGTAGAGCGCCAGGGTGTCGCCGCCGGAGGGGTTCTTGACGAGTGGGGAATAGTAGAGATCACCGCCGGCGACGCGGCGGGCGTAGTCGGCGAGTAATTGGTTGAGGTTGATTTCCGAAACCATCCAATTCGATGGCGCGGGCGGCTGGCTCATGGTGATGGCGAATTGGGCGGTTTGCGAGCCATCGGCGGTTTCCACGTTGGCGAGGTAGCCGACGGTGTCGGGGCGCTGGAACATCGAGCGCAGCGGCTTGGATTTGCGCAGCCGGTATTCACCCTCTTCAAACAGGATGCAAAGCCCGGCGATTTTCGCATCGGAAACTTTCGTGGGATCGACAAACGCGCGGGCAAACTCGAAATCCTGCCTGAGCACGGCCTGCAGGAACGCATCAGCGACGCCCAACGAATCGGCGAAGACCGCCCTGGGAATCGGCTCGCCGGGCGCGGGCGGCAGGGTGATTTTCTCGACCGTCCACTTGCCATCGAGCTTCCGGAGATCGAGGAAAATGCGATCACGCCCGGGTTCCTGGTCGGCGAGTTCGAGGGACCAGCGCGAGCGGGCGTTGAGCTCCATTTCGCCGACCTCGCGGACACCATCCGGCTGGCGAAGCTTGAGCGGGGTGGAGGAAAGCGCCTTGAGCCGCTCGATGGTGGCGGGATCGAGTGCGTCTTTACCGATCAGCTGTCCGACTTTGACCAGATCCCCCGCTTCGAGCGCCGCGGCGATCTGGGCGACGAGATCGGCGGGATCGGCGGCGGAGTATCTCACGCCAAGGTTCTTGAGCACGGTGGCGGGATCCTCGGGCTTGATCGGATCTGTTAGGCCGGCGATGGTCGGCGATTCGACTGGAACTACGGCAGGTGCCGTAGTTGCCGGCAGTGGACTCAACGTTTTTTTCGGGCCAACGACCAACATCGCGATGGAAGCCACCGCGAGCACCGCTGCAAGGCTGAGGAAAAAGTAGGGAAGCCTGGATCGTTGCATGAAGGAAACTTTTAAACGTGGATCGGGAGGCATAAATTTCACCCACCACGGGATCATTCTTCGCGGGGAAGTGCGGGAAGATTGACGCGCAGGGCCTTGCCTTCGCGAATGAGGTGGAGCGTGGTGTCCTGCACGGCGGCGGAGGCTGCGAGATTGAGGAAAAACTCGGTGGCGCTGCCGATACGTGAGTTGTTGACGGCGAGGATGAGGTCGCCTTGTTTCATCAGATCTCCCGCCAAAGCGGTGCCCGTGAGCCCAGTGACCACCACGCCGCGGAAGCCGCGCATGCGCTCAGGCACTGAGAGGTCGCGCACTTGGATGCCGAGGGTTTGCAAAACATCTTCCGGATCGCGGATTCTGCCCTGGGAGCCGGGCGTTGGCAGTGCTTGGGGAGCGGTGCGTTCGGCACCGCTTTCGGTGATGATAGCTTTCAATTCAAGCTGCTCGCCTTTGCGCCAAATTGCCAGAGTGATCGCATCGCCAACGAGGGCGCGCTGGACCATTGCAAAGAGTTCGGACGAAGCCTGGATCGCCTTGCCATCCACGGAAATGACCACATCCCATGGCTTCAGTCCGGCGGCCTGCGCGGGCGATCCCGGTGAAACGCCGAGCACCGCCGCGCCGTCCTGCCCTTCATAGCCGAGCGCGTTGCGGACGGTGGAATCAAGGTCGCGCATCTGCACGCCGAGGAAGCCGCGGATCGGCCGGCCGCGCTCGAGGATTTGGGAAAGCGCGTCCTTCACATCGTTGGAAGGGATCGAAAACCCGACCCCTTGGAAGCCGGGGTTCTCCTTGTCCGGGGAGAAAATCGCAACATTGATTCCGATGATTTCACCGAGCAGGTTCACCAGCGGACCACCGGAATTCCCAGGATTGATCGCGGCGTCCGTTTGGAAAAGGTCGCGCTGGTTGTCGGACAGCGAGCGCTCTTTCGCGGAAATGATGCCCTGCGTGATCGTCTCGCCGAGGCCAAATGGATTGCCCACCGCAAAGACCAATTGCCCGACCCTTGCCTGCGATGAATCTCCCAGCTTGAGCGGCGTGAAGGTTTCATTCGAGTCAATTTTCAAAACTGCGATGTCGAGCAGTGTGTCCTCGCCGACCAAATGCGCGGCGTAGGTTTTCCCGCCGTGCAGCGTCACCCGGATCTGCTGTTGGCCGGCGATGACGTGATGATTGGTGATGACATGCCCTTGGAAGGTCACGATCACACCCGACCCCTGCCCTTGCGTCGGGTAGTTGCGAATCCGCGTCCGGCCCCAAACGTCCAGCAGCCGCTCGGTGCGGACCCCCGCCGTGTCGATGCTCACCACCGACGGGACCACCGCCTCGGTCAGTCGCGAATACTCGCCATTCAGCCGCGAGAGCAACTCCACATCACTCAGCTCGAGCGGCGGTTTGTCCGCCAAATCGCCGGGAACCCGGCGGAACTCCCCAGATTTTTTGGAGAAAAATGGCAGCAAGTCGCGCAAATCCCCGCCAGCCTGCCAAGTCCGTAAAGCCGAAACCGCCACAAAGGCAGCTACGAAAACAACAACAAGGGCCAATAATCGTCGAAAAGCGCGGTTCATCAAAAGGGTGGGTGACTGCCGTCAGAGCATGCCCGCGAATCCCCAAAATCCAAGTCCGGAAAATTTCAGATCCACATTCCCTGCGGGTCATGCTTGGATCCCACAACCTTTTCGCGCACGAATGGTTTCTCCATCGCCCGAACCCATGAAACTACCCATTGCCCTCGCCATTGCCGCCATCTCCCTCAACAGCGCGCGCGCGGACAATCTTTCCGATGCCGACCGCGAGGCCTTGTTGGAGAATCTGGAAAAACTCCGCTCGGAAGCCTACTCACAGCTGGATGGCAAATACCGCAGCGCTCTCACCGCCTACCGCAGCGCCATGGCGGACGACGCCCAGGCGATGGAGCTCTATCTAAAGTGCACCGAGAAAGTGAACTTCAGCGACCACGACCGCAAATCCCAGGACTTCCGCGATTGGAAGCGCAAAGAAGCCGAAAAACTCGCCGATCCCGCACTCCGCAGCGCCCTCCGCTATCAACTCAGCTGGCTGGTCCTCACCCTCCAAGCCGCCGCCGAGAAACCCGACATCCCCAAACTCAGATCCCAGGCCGAATCCATCATGGACGCCATCTATCGAAATGCTGAATCGCTCGCTTCCCAAGAACAACTCCTCGAACAATCCGTCATCGGCTCCGTCTTCGCCCGCGCCTACGACATCAACCAGGTCAACGTCGAAAACTGGCCCTTCGCCCCCGCCCAGTTGGGCGAAATTTACGAACAACTGATCTTCCCCCCACTCCGCAGCCCCAGCGAAGTGAACGCCCTGCGGAGCGCCTGGCTCAAGCGCATCCAACAAGAAGGTATCCGCCATGAATTCTGGGGCGGCAAAAAAGGCCGCACCTCTCCCGAATTTGAACGATTCCTCATCGACGCCGTCCCGCAAATGCAGTGGACCATGGAGAAAGACCTCTTCAGCTGTGGCGACGAAAGCGGTGCCGCCATGCGCATGCTCGCCCACATCCAAAATAACATCACCCATCCAAGGGCCCGCGAATGGGGCGAAGAGTTCAAAGACATGCTGACCGTGTCAGCGTCGGCCACCGAGCCCGCCACCCCCACCGCCGAGGCCGCCCCGTGAGCTCCGCCGTCGCCCGCTAAAATCTCCCATCCGCGAGGCTTTACACCGCCCCCGGCCCTCCGCCATCTTCCCGCGCCCATCCAAAGTGGCTGAAGTGTCTCGCTCCAGGCCGTGCCAGGGGCGTCTCGCCCCGACTCATCTTTCCAAAACTGCGACCATGACATCCGCCGAGATCCGCCAAAGCTTCCTCGATTTCTTCCAGGAAAAACAGCACACCATCGTCCCCTCCGCCTCGCTGCTCCCGCAGTCGCCCGGCCTGCTGTTCACCAATGCCGGGATGAACCCCTTCGTCCCCTATTTCCTCGGCGTCGAAAAAGCCCCCTACTCGCCACCGCGCGCCGCCGATACCCAGAAGTGCATCCGCGCCGGCGGCAAACACAACGACCTCGAGGATGTCGGCTACGACACCTACCACCATACGTTTTTCGAAATGCTCGGGAACTGGTCGTTCGGCAACTACTTCAAAAAGGAGGCCATCGCCTGGGCTTGGGAACTCGTCGTTGAGCGCTGGGGCCTTCCCGCCCACCGCCTCTACGCCTCCGTTTATGCGCCGAAAGAAGGTGATCCCGGAAATTTCGACCAGGAAGCCTACGACATCTGGGCCGCCCTCTTCGTTTCCAAAGGCTGCGATCCCGCCGTGCAAATCGTCCACGGCAACGTCAAAGACAACTTCTGGATGATGGGCGAAACCGGCCCCTGCGGCCCTTGCTCCGAACTCCACGTCGATCTAACACCCGAAGGCAATCCCGTCACCGGCCGCAACCTCGTCAACAACGACTCCGACCTCTGCATCGAAATCTGGAACCTCGTCTTCATCCAATACAACGCCGAGGCCGACGGCAGCTTCCGCGAACTCCCCGCCAAACACGTCGATACCGGCATGGGCTTCGAGCGCGCCTGCTCGATCATCCAAAACACCAAGGGCTTCACCGACTTCTCGAAAAAGCCCTCCAACTACGCCACCGACGTCTTCCAACCGATCTTCCGCAAGCTCGAAGAACTCAGCGGAAAAACCTACGTCAACATCTATCCGCAACTCGGTGCCGACCGTTCCCTCTTCGATGAGGAAATGAAGACCGCGATTGCCTTCCGCGTCATCGCGGACCACTTGCGGACTCTCTCATTCTCCATCGCCGACGGCATCATGCCCGGCAACAACGGCCGCAACTACGTCCTCCGCCGCATCCTCCGCCGCGCCGTTAGATACGGCCGCCAACTCGGTTTCTCCGGAGAAAAACCGTTCTTCGGGGCGCTGGTGGAAACACTCGTCGCAGAGATGGGTGGAGTTTTCCCCGAACTCAAAACCCGCGAAACCGCCGTCCGTGGCACGCTCGAACAAGAAGAAGCGAGCTTCAACCAAACCCTCGACCGCGGCCTCAAACGCTTCGAAGAAGCAATGGTCGGTATTGGCAATAACGACCTCTCCGGCGACATCGCATTCGAGCTCTACGACACCTTCGGCTTCCCCATCGATCTCACCGAACTCCTCTGCGCCGAGCGCGGACTCAAGGTGGACATGCCACGCTTCGAAAAACTCATGGAGCAACAACAAGAACGCTCTCGCGCCGCCCAAAAATCCAACATCGTCCGCGCCCTCGACATCTCCACCGAAGCCGTCACCGAATTCCTAGGCTTCGACACCGACGAAACCGAAGCCACCATCCTCGAGATCCACCCGCAGGAAGACACGCTCTTCGTCATCACCGACAAAACCGTCTTCTACGCCGAGATGGGCGGCCAAGCCGGCGACACCGGCACCGTGGCGGCGGTTTCCAACCGCCTAGCCCAAATTCCCATCACCGGCACCCAACAAATCGGCAAAGCCCGCGCCCACATCATCTCTTCATCTTCCATCTCCAATCTCCAATCCCCAATCTCCATCGGCGACAAAGTCATCCTGCGCCTCGACGAAAAACGCCGTCGCCCGATCGAAGCCCACCACACCGCCACCCACCTTCTCCACTGGGCGCTGCACGAAGTCGTTTCCAAGGACGCCGCGCAGCAGGGATCGTCGGTCGATGAACACCGCCTGCGTTTCGACTTCAACAGCGCCCCTCTCACCGCCGAACAGATCGCGATGATGGAGGAAATGGTCAACGGCGCGATCAAACAGGACATGGCAGTTTCCTGGACCGAAGTGCGACACGCCAACATCAAGGACCGCAAGGACATCATGCAGTTCTTCGGCGACAAATACGGCGAGTTCGTCCGCGTCGTCGAAATCGGCGGCAAGCGCAACGCCCTCGACGGCTACTCCATGGAACTCTGCGGCGGCACCCACGTCCGCAACACCGGCAAGATCGGGCTTTTCAAGATCAAATCCGAGGGAGCCATCGCCTCCGGCGTCCGCCGCATCGAAGCCGTCTGCGGAGAAGCCGCTTGGGCCTATCTGAACGAGTCCATCGAGAAATGGGACGCCGAACTCACCGCCGCCCGCGCCAAGCTCGCCGCTGCCAACGAAAAACTCACCGCCCTCGGCGAGGCCGCCATCACGGTGAACGATTTCCCGCACATCATGGGAGCCATGCTCGCTGGCCGCGCCGACATCGGCGAAATCAACGCCACCTTCGCATACGGCCACCGCACGCTTGAAGAAACCCAACAGGGGGCCATCGAAGCCGAGAAGCACATCAAAAAAATCCAATCCTCCCAAGCCGCCGCCCTCGCCGACGAGTCCCTCGCCGAACTCATCGATTCAGCGACTAAACATGGGAAACCCATCATCGCCTCTTTCGAGTCCGACGCCTCTCTCCTCCAGGAACTCCAGAACGGTCTCAAGAAAAAACAATTCGCCGGCCCCGCCCTGCTCATCGTTGATGACGGAGAAAAACTCCACCTCGCCACCCACTGCGGCCCGGAAGCCCTAACAGCCGGCCTCAAAGCCGGCGACCTCCTCCGCGACCTCGCCGCCATCGGCGGCGGCAAAGGCGGTGGCAAGCCGGACCAGGCACGAGGTGCCGCACCGGATCGCTCAAAGTTAGAAGAAATCAAAGCCGCTGCACAGCGCCTGTTTCTCCCATAATCCTTCATACTCTGCCAGTGGTTAAAATGGCCGGGATTGCTGTTGCCACTTTCCTATCATGGTTAAACGGAAAGCAAGGAGTGTCTCGCTCCCGATGCCGTGGCGTCGTATTCCCGGTCCTTCTCCGAGGTCTCGCGCTGGCAGTCCTCGGCCGTGGCTCCGGCGGCTTCCTCGCCTTCCGCCAGCAGACGGCCGATAAAGCCATTGCACATTTGAGTTTGTCGGCAGGGACCGATCCTCCGGGGGAGGCCACGCGAATGGAAAGTGACTGATGGACGATGGCACGACGTTCCGGCTTTTGATCGGCATTCCCATTCCCAACTCATTCGCCGGACGGCCCGGAGGTCCATCCCTGCCATTTCAGCACACGTGATCCCTCGTCACGTGTTTTTGGGTTGGGTGTCTCTTATAATTTAAGAGCCCTAACAAGTCTTACTGTGCTGACAAAGTGCCGACCTCTCTTTCCATTCCGAGTTACACGAGAATTTCCGCTGATATTCGCGATTCTAGAGCCGTTACGAGGCGGTGGTGGTCAACGGCAACGTCTCGGAATTGGACACGAGGGCAATGTGACCCGGGCGATCCGCAGGGTGAATGAATACCCGTCGTGGAAATCCAAACTCGCAAATCTCGAAGCAATGCTTGTTAGTCTGAACTGGCATTAACCTG
>JBBECN010000153.1:0-3274 GCA_040881795.1 Akkermansiaceae bacterium | reverse complement strand
TGGCCACTTGGGCCGTGATGCCCCTCGCCAGTGCCCAAGAAAACCCAACGCCCGCGCCAGCCGAATCGGTTGCTGAAGCGCCGCCCACCCAGCCGAGCATTGAAGAGCGGCTGGCTGATATCGAGGCCTACATGAACAACGGGGCACGCCCGGAAAAAGCCAGCGGTGCCGAGTCGCTGGTGAAAGGACCGGGCCCGGGTCACAATGCCTGGCAAATGGTCGCCACCGCGTTGGTGCTCTTCATGACGCTGCCCGGCCTCGCGCTTTTCTACGGTGGCCTGGTCCGCCGCAAGAACGTGCTTTCGGTGCTCGCCCAGTGCCTTGGCATTGCCTGCGTCGTCACCCCGTTGTGGTGGCTTTGCGGCTACAGTCTCACTTTCGGTGTTGGGAATTCCTTCTTTGGTGACTTCAGCATGGCCATGTTCAAGGGCGTCGAGCCGGGCAATGTCGGTGCAGGCTTTGCTTGGATCTCGGACAGCAGTTGGGCGATGTTCCAGCTCACCTTCGCCATCATCACCCCTGCGCTGATCGTCGGTGCCATCGCGGAACGTATGAAATTTTCCGCCGTCATTGCGTTTGTGGTGCTTTGGATGTTCGCTGTCTATTTCCCATTCGCCCACATGGTCTGGGCTGGCAGCGGCTTCATGTGCGGCCCGCTCAACGCAGATGCCGGGATTAAGGCAATCGACTTCGCCGGTGGCACGGTCGTTCACATGACCTCCGGTTGGTCCGCGTTGCTGCTTTGTATCCTGCTAGGCAAGCGCCGCGGCCACGGCCGTGAGCAAATGGCTCCGCACAGCATGGTGCTTTGTATGGTCGGCACCGGCATGCTCTGGGTCGGCTGGTATGGTTTCAACGCTGGCTCCGCTCTTGGTGCGGACTCGATCGCCTCCAACGCCTTCACCACCACCACGCTCGCCGCCGCCACCGCCGGCCTGTTCTGGGGTGGCATCGAGTGGTTCTTCAAAGGCAAGCCCAGCGTCCTTGGCCTCTGCTCCGGCATCGTGACCGGCCTCGTCGTAATCACTCCCGCTTGCGGATTTGTCAGCGCCACCTCGGCCGTCATCATGGGCGCGCTTGCCGGGATCATTCCGTTCCTCGCGGTCGAGTTCCTCAAGCGCAAACTCGGTTATGACGACGCGCTCGACACTTTCGGCATTCACGGCGTCGGTGGCACGCTCGGTGCGATTCTCACCGGCGTCTTCGCCAATGAGAATGTGCATCCGGTGCTTGGCAAAGGCGGCATGGACTTGATGCCCGGCCTCGTCGGTGAGCAACTCAAGGCTTGCGGTTTGACGATTGTCTGGAGCCTTGTGGCCACCCTGATCATCACCTTCATTGTCAAAGCCGTCATCGGCCTGCGTCCAACTGCCGAGCATGAAGAGCTCGGTCTCGACCTCGCCGAGCATGGCGAACAAGGTTACGAACATTGAGTTGTTAGCGAACTGACAATTCTTCCTCCAGCGGGTGGCCCTCTTGCGGGCCACCCGTTTTTTTTGCTTCGGAAACCTGCGGGCTCCGGGAGTCCAAAATGAATTGCCCGCCGAGGAATGCCGGAATGTTCCTGCTGGAGTTTTCCCCACAGCCCTTCCAACATGCGCGGAACATGAGCATTTCCCCTTCGGACTTCGAAAAACTCGGACAATTTTATCTCGGGCGTGAGTATGATCTGGAGGCCAAGCAGGTCACCGACGATTTGGTGCTCTATGACTCGAAGGATCTCGTCACCCACGGCGTGGTGCTCGGGATGACCGGCTCGGGCAAGACCGGGCTTTGCCTCGCGTTGTTGGAGGAAGCGGCGATGGACAATATCCCCGCGATCGTCATCGATCCGAAGGGCGACATCGCGAACCTGCTGCTCACGTTCCCGGACCTCGATGGTAAAAGCTTTCGCCCGTGGATCAATGAGGACGATGCGGCGAAAAAGGGGATTACCCCCGACGAACACGCGGAAAAAACCGCCACCATGTGGAAGAATGGCCTCGCCGATTGGGGCCAGGATCCACAACGCATCGCCACCCTGCGCGACAAAGTGGACATCAATGTTTTCACCCCCGGCAGCAAGGCGGGGATCCCGGTTTCCATTCTCAGTTCATTGGAAGTGCCGCCGTTTGAAATCATGGACGACGCGGAATTGTTAGGCGAGCGGATCGAGAGCACCGTATCGTCGCTGCTTTCGCTCGTTGGCGTGGGTTCGGACAGCATTCAAAGTCCCGAGGCCGTGCTGGTTTCCTCCATCTTCCAAAACGCCTGGGCGGCGGAGCAGAACATCACGCTGGAAACCTTGATCCGCCACATCCAGAAACCGGCCTTCGACAAGGTCGGCGTGATCGATTTGGACTCGTTCATGCCCGAGAAAAACCGCCAGACACTCGCGCTCAAGTTCAACAATCTGCTCGCATCGCCCGGCTTCGCCACCTGGCTCGAAGGGCCGCCGCTCGACATCGCAAAAATGCTCCACACCCCGGCCGGCAAACCTCGAATCTCGATTTTTTCCATCGCCCACCTTGGCGATGCCGAGCGCATGTTCTTCGTCAGCCTGCTGCTCAATCAAATGCTCGGCTGGATGCGCACGCAAAATGGCACCACCTCGCTGCGCGCCTTGATGTATATGGATGAAATCTTCGGTTTCCTCCCTCCCAGTGCCAATCCGCCGTCCAAGCGGCCGATGATGACGATGTTGAAACAAGGCCGCGCCTTCGGTCTCGGTTGCCTGCTCGCCACCCAGAATCCGGTGGATCTCGATTACAAGGCACTTTCCAACATCGGCACCTGGTTTCTCGGCCGCCTGCAAACCGAGCGCGACAAACTCCGCGTGCTCGACGGCCTCGAAGGAGCCGCCGGATCGCAGAACGCCAAGTTTGATCGCGCCAGCATGGAGCGCCTGCTCTCCGGCCTCGGCAACCGCATTTTCCTGATGAACAACGTGCATGAGGACTCGCCGGTCCTGTTCCACGTCCGCTGGGTGATGAGTTATCTAACTGGACCGCTCACCCGCACCCAGATCAAGACGTTGATGGATCCAAAACGCGGTGATTTCGAAAATCGAACCGCTCCCGTCTCCGGCTCTAACAATCCGATGGCAATGCCGGGCATGAGCGCCGCGCCCGCATCCACCGGAGCCGCGCGACCGGTCGTGGGCGCGGGGGTGACGGAAATCTTCGTGCCGGTCGCAGGCTCGGCGGACGACGTGATCTATCAGCCGCATCTGCTGCGCGAGGGGATTGTGCATTTTTCCTCCGCCAAGGCGGGCGTCGATGGCAGCCGGACGGTG
>JBBECN010000152.1:12087-21518 GCA_040881795.1 Akkermansiaceae bacterium | reverse complement strand
AGCAAACCGCGTGCCGAACACTACTGGCGAGACGCTCCAGCCACGATGCGCCGATGATCGGCTTAACTTCGTGCCATTCACTCATACCCTTTTCTCCCCAAGCTGCGGAACGTAGAAAAAGCGACTTCCTAATTCTCGCAGGCTACTGAAAATTAACAGGTCAGGTTTTTACTCAGGCAAGCACCCAGTCGGTAAAAATAATTCGCTCCGCTATGCATCCGCGGCCTCGACCGATGAGTAAACACGGACACCACACCGAAAAACTTCCGGCGCGGTCTGAAAAACCCCGGAAATCAACCTCGCAATCAAGTCGGCTGTTCGCCTCTTGCCATCACGACTTTGCCGGTGCGGACGGTTTCGATAATTTCGAATTGGGAGCACATCGCGATGGCGGCGTCGATTTTGGACGAGTTGCCGGAGATGAGGGCGATCATCGAGGTCGGGGTGAGATCGACGGTTTTTCCGCCGAAATGCTCGATAATTTGCAGGGCTTGGGTGCGCTTCTCATCGCAGGCGAGGAATTTGACGAGGATCATTTCCTTCACCACCGCATCTTCGCTGTCGTGCTCGGAGCAATGGATCACGTCGATGAGTTTGTTCACCTGCATGATGATCTGGCCAAGGCCCTTGGGATCACCCGAGATGCCGATGGTCATGCGGGAGAAATTGGCGTTGCGGCCTTCGGAAACGACGAGCGAGTCAATGTTGAAGGCGCGGCGCGAGAAGACCTGGCAGATGCGCATCAGGACTCCGGGCTCGTTGTTCACGAGGACGGAGAGCGTGTGCGAGGGCCCGCGAACAACGGCGGGTGCCGGAACTGGAGTGTCAGTGGTGACGATGGAAGGCATGGAGATGGAAGATGGAAGATGGAAGATGGAAGATGGAAGATTGGGGACGGGGGACGGGGCACGGAAGAGATATAGAGGCGGGGGGGAATCGCCAGAGTCTTTATCCCCGATCCAAATCACGTGGAGCCGACGGGCTTGGCCATCCGGGTTTTGGGAGCCTCGGTGATCATGTCTTCGAGCGCGGCCCCGGCGGGGATCATCGGGAAAACGTTGTCGGTTTTCACGCATTCGGCGTGGATCAGGATCGGGCCATCGTTATAGGCGAGGGCCTTTTCGAGTTGTTTGGTGACATCGGCTGGCCGCTTGATGTGGACGGATGGGATGCCATAAGCGCCAGCGAGTTTGCAGAAGTCGGGGTTGCCGATGAGGTCCACGCCGGAGGTGCGGTCTTCATAGAAAAGCTCCTGCCACTGGCGGACCATGCCGAGGTAGTGGTTGTTGAGCACCACGATCTTGATAGGCAGCTTGTGGATCTGTGCGGTGGCGAGTTCGAACAAAGTCATTTGGAAACCGCCGTCGCCGGAGATGGAAATGACCATTTTGTCCGGACAGGCAAGTTGCGCGCCGATCGCCGCCGGAAACCCGAAGCCCATGGTCCCGGCACCGCCGGACGAGAGCCAGTGGTAGGACTCGTGGTTCTTGTAAAACTGCGCCGCCCACATTTGGTGCTGGCCCACGTCGGTGGAGACGATGGCCTTGCCTTCGGTGAGTTGATAAAGCTCGTCGATCACCTGCTGCATCCGCAGGCCACCTTGTTTCTTGTAGTTGAGCGGGTACTTTTTCTTGTAGCCATCGAGTTTGGCAAGCCAGTCGGTGGTTTCCAGCGGGCCGATCTTTTCGTTGATCTCTGCCAGGACGGCCTTGGCATCACCGACGATCATCAGATCGGGAACCACCATTTTTCCGGATTCCGCCGGGTCAATGTCGATGTGGATGACCTTGGCATCCTTACAGAATTTCGCAGGTTGGCCGATAATGCGGTCGTCAAACCGCGAGCCGACGTTGATGAGCAGGTCGCACTCGACCATCGCCTTATTGGCGTAGGCGGTGCCATGCATGCCGAGCATGCCGAGCGACAATGGGTGGTTTTCCGGGAAAACTCCCTTACCTAGAAGCGTGGAGGTCACCGGGCAACCGAGAGTTTCGGCCAAATACATCAGTTCCTTGTCGGCGCGGGAGATCATGCAGCCTTGGCCGGCGAGAATCACCGGGCGCTTGGCGTTGGCGATAAGGGCCGCCGCCTCCTTGACCGCGTTTGGGCAAATGTCGAAGGCAACCTCCGGGTTGTAGCCGGGAAGATTGAACGTCGGGTTCATGTCGCCGCTGAAAGGGCCTTGGGAAATATCCTTCGGCACGTCGATCAGAACCGGGCCGGGGCGGCCGGTCGTCGCGATGTGATAGGCTTCACGGGCGATGCGGGGCAGTGCGTTGGTGTCCTTGACCAGGTAATTGTGCTTCACCACTGGAATGGTGATGCCGAAAATGTCCGCCTCTTGGAAAGCGTCTTTGCCGAGCATCCAAGTCACCGTCTGTCCAGTGATCACGATCATTGGCACGGAATCCATCATCGCCGTCATCAGTCCTGTGACCGTATTTCCAGCACCCGGGCCGGAAGTCACCAAAACCGCAGCAGGCCTGCCGGTGGCGCGGGCATAGCCGTCGGCCATGTGAACCGCACCTTGCTCGTGGCGCACCAGGATGAACTTCATCTTGGTCTTGACGGTCTCCAACGCGTCGAAGATCGGGATCGCCGCGCCGCCGGAATAACCGAAAATGTATTCGATCCCGAGGTCGTCCAAGGTTTTGATAAGCGCTTGTGCGCCGTCCATTTGCTCTTTGCTCATAAAAATGCAGGTTGAGGTCTGAACTTGCATCAGAATCCAATTCGAATCAATCGAAAATTGCAATTTTTCCGCCAAACCTCTCAAAAGTTGGTCTTCAGTCAGTCGAAGATTCCCATATTTACGCAATGTTCCATCTTGAGGGATCGCTCATCTCACAAAAAGCAAACAATCCATTACAATCCGCGCCGTGGGATCGAGGGTGTCGAGCCGGTGCTGTAGGCTGGCGATGGCGGCCAGGTTGTTGGCCTTGACGTGGGTGAGGTCGGAGCCGGAGTGGGCGCCCTCCATGAGGGGGTGGGGAACCGAGGTTGAAGCCGCTGGAGTCCGAGTCATCGTCGAGCGGGAGCTCCCGCAGGCAGCGGACCGGATCCACCTTAGATCCTCAGGCTGATGTCGGATAAGAGTTTTCTTGCGGTGGACAAGCTATCCGGGCCGGCGGGCAAGCTAGTCCCTCCCTTCGTCCTGAAGAAGTCTTGCACGTTACCGACTTGTCACCCGAATTCATTTCAGACACGTCTGTAGAAATCATCAAATCTCTAGGCCATGGGAAAACCACGAAACACACAACTCAAGCCCGCCATTCTTGCCACGGTCTCCCCAGAGGACACCGTCACTGAAGATGCCGCTGGCACCGCTTACATCACACCGGACACTCTCGCCCCTCGCGGCGACTGCATGCCACGCCGCGATTTCCTTGCCAAGGGATCCGCCACCATCGCCTTCCTCGCCGCCTTCCAGCTCGGTTCCTCGCGGGCTGAGGCCAAGGAGAAAAAGCGGGACTATTTCAACACTTTTTCCTACGGCGTCGCATCTGGCGACCCACTGCCCGACCGCATCATCATCTGGACCCGCGTGAACCCCTCCGCCGCCGCCACCCCCGGCTCCGGTCTCGGTGCCCCAGTCCGTGGTAATTGGGAAGTCTCCCGCAACCCGCGCTTCACCCAGCGGGTGGCCGCAGGCCATTTCATCACCAGCGCCGCCACCGATCACACCGTGAAGATCGACGTCACCTGCCTCTCCCCCGGCACCGACTACTATTACCGCTTCAGCGTCCGCGGGGAGAAATCGCCAGTCGGCAGGATGCGGACCGCTCCTTCTGCGTTCGCTAATCCATCCTCCGTCCGCTTTGGCCTCGCCTCTTGTTCCAACTTCGAGGCTGGCTACTTCACCGCCTATCGTCACCTCGCCCAGCGCAATGACTTGGATTTCATCCTCCACGTCGGCGACTACATCTACGAATATGCCAACGGCGCATACGGACCAGCGGGCTTCGCCGGCACCACCCGCGCCCACGATCCCGCCACGGAAATCACTACGCTCGCCGACTACCGCCGCCGCCACGCCTGTTATAAGGCGGATGCGGACCTCCGCCAGCTCCACGCTCGCCACACCTTCATCACCACTTGGGATGACCACGAAACCGCTAACAACGCCTGGCGCGATGGCGCAGAGAACCACACCGAAGGCACCGAGGGAGCTTGGGCAGACCGCAAGGCCGCGGGGATCAAAGCCTACTTCGAGTGGATGCCCATCCGCACCACTCCGGCCACCGGCGCCGCAGGAGAGGTGCAGCCGGTTTACCGGAAATTCTCGTTCGGCAGCCTCGTGGATCTGTTCATGCTCGACCTCCGTCAATACCGCTCCGAGCAGCCCGCTTCGCCCGCCGACTCCGCCACCATCAACGACCCGAGCCGCACCATGCTCGGTGCCCAACAGCGTGCCTGGCTTCAAGGTAATCTCCTTACCTCTACCGCCCGTTGGAAACTCATGGGTAACTCCGTCCAGATCGCCCCAGTCATCGTGGTTCCTTCCCTGCTAGACCAGCAAACGCAGTTCCTGTTGTTCCAGTTCTTCCAAATCCCGCTCGGCACCCAGGGAGCCGTTTCCCTTAACACGGACTCATGGGACGGCTACGCACAAAGCCGCCTCGAAATCCTCGGCCTAATCTCCGGCCAAGTCACTGGAAATCCCATTAGAAACTGCGTCTTCCTCACCGGGGACATCCACTCCACCTACGCCAGCGACATTCCGGCGAATCCCGTAGGCTACAATCCCGCCAGTAGCTTGTCGCTTGGCACCGAGTTCGTCTGCACCTCCATCACCTCAGACAACGTCAACGAAATCGTAGGCGTCGCCGAGCGCATCCCCAACGGTGCTGGAGGATACATCGATAATCCCGCAACCGCTTCTTTCGAGACACTCATACGCAGTTTCAACGCATGGGTTCGGGACGTGAACCTCGTCTATCACGGCTACTCGGTAGTCGATGTGACTTCGCAGCGCACGCAGGTGGACACCTGGATCCTGCGCTCCGATACGAGCGACCAGTTCGCCGCGGATCCCCGTATCGACTCCGCCGCCACCTGCATCCTGCGCAATTCCTACCAGACTCTTAACCTCTCGCAGAAAGTCACTCCTGCAACCGACCCCCTCGGCCCACGCGCCTGATATTAATCAATGATAAATCAGGTGAGTCCACCTCAGAAGGTGGAC
Source organism: Akkermansiaceae bacterium (assembly GCA_040881795.1). GTDB lineage: Bacteria > Verrucomicrobiota > Verrucomicrobiia > Verrucomicrobiales > Akkermansiaceae > Luteolibacter. The sequence continues at coordinate 16,333 of JBBECN010000152.1, read as the reverse complement.
TCACCCGGTTCTTGTCGTGTCATAAATGACTGAAATCAGCAAGGCTTCGACCGCTCAATTTTGTTGGTAAACCAATGTTGACTAGAGGGTTTGCGGTCTGCGGCGGCTGGCGAGGCAAAGCCCAATACTGCACGCTCCAATAAGCGCGGAAGATGGTTCGGGAACCAAGTTGTAGGTCAACTGGTAGCTGATCAAATTCGCAGAGGTTTCTTGGAACCAGAAGGAGTAAGTTCCTGGGCCGAGCGTGGCCGGTCCACCGGTGAAATCGTCGAGGATGTTCCCTGATGAAGCGTTGAACAACACGCTACCATTGATGTTTTGCGCTGTTTGTCCCGCAAATACGGGTGCTGCAACATACCCGGCGAAGCTGACTCCTGGATTGTTCGGACTAAAGAGATACGAATCCACCGTGATCGAAACCAGTGACTCACCGGAACCCACAGTAACGGTGAAATAGTCCGCATCGGAACCGTTGGTGGCTCCGGTGTTTCCATTGCTCCCCATCTGGGCGATAATGGTATTTGCGCCCGTCGTTAAGTTGAGTGTGGTTGGTGACCCGAAGAGGCCGGAGAGGTCACCATTGATGGATTCGTTGTAAATCACCGCGCCGAGGCCAGGAGTGATCATCAGGAAAAAAGTATTTGAGGTGACAAGGAGTGTTATCAGTTTCATCAGTGGATTATGGTTGGTTTTTCTCAGTTTGTGTCTAGCAGTTTCAGATTGTTAGTAAATAAAAGTTAGATGGTCAGAGGCGGGGATTCGTCCAGCCTGGTTTTACAAAAAACTGACTGTGAGTAACAAACACAGCCATCTCTGTGCGGCAAACCGTAAAGTGATTGCCAACATGAAGCAAGCCGGAAAGACCCAGAACGACCTCCTTGACCACCTGAGAGCATCATGAGCACCCTCCTCCCGGCGGCCTTCGCGGAATTGCGGGATTCCACTCCAGGACTCGCTCCGCTCACCCTTCCGTTCCATCTCGCAATTCCGCGAAGAACCAACTAAACCATACAACCAACCAGACGAGCTGAATCCTTCTCTAGATATTCGCTAACAGTCTAAATTCGTCCTAGGCTCAAGGGATGTCGGTGAGCACCACGCCGACGCTGAAGAAGCCCCAGGAGCCGGTAGCATCGACATAGGCGGTGAAATTCCCGGAAGCTTCGGGGCCTACCGTGCTTTGGTTAGCCAAATCGTTGGCAGTGGTTGAGTATTTGATGACCTGAGGTGGTGTATTGAGGTCGGGCTGATAGTTGATTTCATACACCGCTCCGTAAGTGGCAGGGAAGACAAGCTTTAACCGGAGCCGGCCGTTTTCGCCCTGCTGAGGGACACTGATGGATTCAATGTGCAGGGAAAGATCAGGGATGACGATGGAAACGATGCCGGAGGTGGCGTCGAAACGGGTTTCATAGCGGCCAAGGTCGTCGCCGGCGGGTTCGGTAGAATTTCCAGCGGCATCGCGGAAGACGCGGCCTTCGATATCGTAGCGGGAGCCATGGCAGGGGCAGCGCATACTGTTGCTGGAGACGATGAAGCGGCCCACGGTGCAGCCAGCGTGGGTGCAGACAGAGTCGAGGGTGATGAAGCGATCGGCACCGACGCGGTTGAGCGTCAAGGGGGCGATGTAGTTGATGAAGAGCAGTTGCACGGAGCCACCGGGGTTGGCGAGGGCGGGAAATGAGGATGATTTGATCCGCAGGACACCGGGACCAGGGCCGGTGGAGAGGACTTCGGCAAGAAGGGGGGAGGATGCGCCGGAGCCACAAAGGACGGCAGTGGTGCCGAGGATGAATTGTTTTACCCATTCCCGGCGGGTGGGATCGGTGGGGCTGAGGTTCATGGTGGTTGGTGGCTAATCTCCGGCGGCTCCGCTGAGGAGGTCGGCGATGCGCTCGGGCGGGAGGCCGTCGGTGATGAGTTCTTCTGGTGCGATGTGTTTGTTGCGGATGGCGAGGGCTTGGATGCCGAAAAGGGTATCCTCGCGTAGCGTGCCTTCGGGTAGAAGTCTGGCCCATGCGAGAGCGTTTGGGATGTCGCCTTGTTCGCCGATATGGGCGGCAATGTAGCTGATGGCGGGATGCAGGTCTTCGAAGGTGGCTTGGCTGGCGAGCCAGTCACGGGCGGCGCTTGGATCTCGCTGGAACCAAGCCAGCGCGGCGGATTGGATGGCTGCTAGGTCGTGCGCGGCGATGGCTCGGGTGATGAGATCCGCTGGGTCGACGGGCAGGAGCGTCGCGGAAATGCCAAGGTTGGCGGGAGTGATGGGGTGAAGCGGAGGTGGTTCTGGATCGTGGGCGTGGGGACTCACGATAGGGGTGCTGCGGCTTCTCTTTTTTGTTAGGCTTATCTGCTCGGACGGATCTGTCTGATCGGAAGGCAGTATGAAAACAGCGACAACGGCGCAGAGTAGGGTGGTGAGAATGAGCGCGCGTTTCATGCGGTGGCAGGAATTTCTGTGGGCGCGGGCTTGTTAGTTTTCGCGCTGTATTTTTCCTCGATGCCGTCGAAGCGGAGGAGGCGGGCGGAGTTGAAGATGACGAAGAAGGCGGAGAACTCGTGGAAAAAGGCAGCGGCGATTGGGTTGATAAAGCCGAGCGACGACAGCGCGATGGCGATGATGATGAACGCAAAGCCGCAGAGCAGGTTTTGGTTGATGATGTTAACGGTCTTGGAGGATAGCAGTAAGAGATCGGCGAGGCGGCGGAGATCGCCGGACATGAGGGCGACATCGGAGGTGTGGACGGTGACGTCGTTGCCGAGTGCGCCCATGGCGACTCCGAGGTCGCCTTCTGCGAGAGCGGGCGCATCGTTGAGGCCATCGCCGACGACCATGACGCGCTTGCCCGCGGCGCGGAGGGCACGGATGTGATCGACCTTATCCTGGGGCAGGCAGTTGGCTTTGAAATCCGTGATGCCGACGCGGGCGGCGATGGTTTCTGCGACTTCCGCGCGGTCGCCAGTGAGCATGACGAAGTCGGTGATGCCAAGGGAGCGGAGGCGGTCGAGGGTTTCCTTGGCCTCCGGGCGGATGCGATCGGCAAGGAAAAAGGTGCCGATGTGTTGGCCATCCACGGCGATGAGGACAAGCGAGTGGCGGGTGTGGAGGTGAGGCTCGATGGCGAGGGTGATGCCGGATTTTTCGAGGAAACTGGGGCGGCCGATGAGGATGGTTTTGCCTTCGACGATCCCTTCCAGGCCGAGGCCGTGGTGCTCGGTGAAGGCGGAGACGGTTGGGCGTTCATTTTCCGGAATGGTCTGTGAAATGGCGCGGGCGATGGGGTGGTTCGATTGGCTCTCGATGGCGGCAGCGAGGCGCAGGATACTTGTCGCGTCGTATTCGTTAGAGTGGACGGTGGTTTCTTCGAGTTCGAGTTTTCCCTCGGTGAGAGTGCCGGTTTTATCGAAGACGACGGTGTCGGTGAGGCGGGCGGATTCGAGGTGGCGGACGGACTTGATGAGCAGACCCATGCGCGAAGCGGCGGCGATGGCGGAGACCATGGCGGAGGGACTTGCTAGAACGAAGGCACAGGGGATGGCGACGACAAGCACGGCGATGGCGCGTTCGATTTCCTGGGTGAAAAAGAAGACGGAGGCGGCGATGAGCAGAATGAGCGGTGTGTAGTAGCGGGCGTAATCCTCGGCGAGGGAAATGATGGGGGCTTCGGAATTCTTTGCCTCCTCAATGATAGATTGGACGCGGCCCATGACGGTGTCCTGGCCAGTGCCGGTGACGCGGGCGTCGATGGCGCCGTTGAGATTATTCGTGCCGGCGAAGATGTCGGAGCCGGGGCTGACTTCGACGGGGACGGACTCGCCGGTGATGGTGGATTGGTCAATGAGGGCGTGGCCTGTTAGGATGATGGCATCGGCGGGGACTGCCTCGCCGGGGAGGATGCGGATTTCATCGCCGGGGCGGAGATCGGTGGCTTCGACTTCGGTGTGGGTATCGCCGGATTTACGGCGGGCGCGGATTTTCGAGAGTTGGCGGAGCTTGGCGAGAGCCATTTCCACGCCGACGGTGGTGCGTTCTTCGAGCATTTGGCCGAAGAGCAGGACGATGGCGACGATGGCACCGGTGAGATATTTCTCAGTGGCGAGGCAAGCGGCGAGGGCGAGCACCACGTACTGATCCATGTAGAACTGGGTGGCGGCGAAGCCAGTGGAGCGGATGGCATTGATGAGGCCGGTGACGATGGGAACAGCGACGATGAGTGCGGCGACGAGGGCGAAGGATTGGCGCATG
>JBBECN010000152.1:0-11987 GCA_040881795.1 Akkermansiaceae bacterium | reverse complement strand
GACGATGGGAACAGCGACGATGAGTGCGGCGACGAGGGCGAAGGATTGGCGCATGAGGGCGTGCTCGGGGAGCAGCCAACCGGTGAACACGGAGGCGAGCATGAGAGCAGTGGCAGCGAATAGCAGGCCGAGGCGGCGGCGGGTTTCGGAATCGAGTGGAGCGTCGGAAGTCATGGGAAATGAAGTTAGCGGGAAAACTCGGGGGCTGGCTCGAGCATGAGCGAGGGCCGAGCTTGGTCGGCGGGGAGCAGGGTGCGGGATTGCACGCCGCCGAGCACGGTGCTGAGGGTCTCGCTGAGGATTCGCTGTGAAACGAGGCCGGGGTTGCGGCGGTGTTGGGCGAGCATTTGCTGAAAGGCGGCGCACTCTCCAGCAGCGGTGCCGACAAGGGTGGCGGCGTGGCCCTCGGCGCGATAGGTGATGGAAGCGGCTTCGCCACGGTGTTTCTCGAGTGTCTCGTCGTGATATTGGCGGGAGTTTTCGTAGATGGTCTTGGCAAATTGTCGGGCGTTGGAGACGTCTTCGAATGCGGCGACGACTTGGCTGGGCGGAGCGAGTTCGGTGATGTCGATGCCGGAGATGGTGACGCCGAGTCTGAGTTCTGCTGCGAGGGCGCGGGTGGATTCCGCCGCGCGGGCGGCGAGTTCGCGGCGCTCAGCGGTGAGTGAGGTGTCGATATTTCGCGTGCCGATTTGGTTGGAGAGCGCGCGGTAGGTGAGGCGGGAGAGCAGGGTCTCGATGTCATCGCCAGCAGTGGCAAAAAGGAACGGATCGTTGATGCGGTAGCGCAGGACGAAGCGGCCTTGGATGATGTTGAAATCCGCAGTGAGGGTGTAGCCATCCGCCACGGGATCCAGGGTGATGCCGGTGGGTTTGGGTTTTTCGATTTCGATAAGATTGCCATCGGCGTCGCGGCCCATGGTGAGTATTAGTTCCGCATCGGTGAGCGGGATGTGGGCATCGGGGTCGCTGATTTTCGCACCGCCGGTGGCCCAGCCATTGAGGGTGATGCTGAATTCGCGGCCGGTTTCGAAGCGGACGAGGCGGTCGAAGGGATCGGGCATGCCGATGAGCAATCCCGGGCCGTGAACTTGAGGTTGGATTTTTCCGAAACGCAGGCGCAGAGCCTGCTCGTTCGAGCCGACGGTGCGGATGCCGGAAAGTGCGTAGAAGAGCAGCAACGCGGCGAAGAGCCAGCGGGCGTGGGCGGTGAGGTGCTTGAGCAGGATGAGCAAGGCCTCGACCGCGCGACCTTGTTGGCGGATGGAGCGAGGTTTCATGGAGATGAAAAATTGACGATGGCGTGAAACATGTTATACAAGTGGAATGAGAACGATGACGGTGCGAGATGTGCGGCAGAAATGGCCGGAAGCGGAGCGCCGCTTGGCGGAGGAGGGGGAAATTGTGATCACGCGCGATGGCAAGCCGGTGGCGCGGTTGCTTCCTGTGGAGGTGGACCCCCCGAGGAAGAGATTTGACCCGGAGGAGCAACGGCGGTGGCTGAAAGAAATGTGGGGAGACGAGACTTTTGACACGCTTACCCCGTTGATGGAGGATCGTGAGGATAGGGATCTGATTTCAGAATCGGCGCTGGCAGCCATGGCGGCGCTGGATGAGGAGGAAGAGCAATCTGCCAATGACACGAAGGCCGATTCGAAACCACGGAGGAATCTTTGATCTACATCGATACAAGCAGCCTTCTGAAGTTGTTTATCCTCGATGAGCAGTCCGGATCGGTGATTTCCGCGATTCAATCCGAAACGGTCGTGGTGGTGACTCCGCTCACCGAGCTTGAAGCTGTTGTCCAATTGAGAGCGCGTCGCCTCGGAGGAAACATGGGGTCGGCACGATATATTCGCACCTGCGAGCGGCTTGCTGAGTCGATGGCCGGTGAACCTTTTGTGCGGCGGCCGTTGGTGAGCACGGTCTTTTCCGCTGCGATCGCACAACACGCGGTGACACAAGTCCATTGCCGATCTCTCGACCGACTGCACTTGGCGGCGATGCAAGAGCTGGGTGTGAGAAGATTGATGACGCATGATGTGAGGCAAGCAGAAGCGGCGCGGGAAATGGGATACGAGGTGGTGATGCCGGGGATCGAAGTTTGAGATTCACTCGGTGGAGCCGTCTTGGAGCAGAGGATTTTGGGTGAGGGTTTTTGAGGGCGTTTCCACTTCAGGAGTGGGGAGCATGGGGGTGGGTTTTTCCTGAGGATTTTCCGAGTGTTTCAGCCAGTGCAGCGGGGCGATGCTGGTATCGAGCACAAGGGTGGTATTTTTATCGACGATGGTGCGCAGGGATTGGAGCTCGCGGAGAAAGCGGTAGAACTCGGGATCACTGCCATGGGCGGCGGCGTAGAGGGCCGCGGCTTCCGCTTCGGCATTGCCGCGGATTTCCTCGGCCTGGCGCTTGGCATCGGCGAGCAGGCGGGTGGCTTCGCGGTCGGTCTCGGCTTTCATGGTACTCGATTGCGCGGTGCCTTCGGCGCGGAATTTGGTGGCCTCGCGTTTGCGCTCGGCGCGCATGCGACGGAAGACGGATTCGGTATTCGCCTCGGGGAGCTGGATGCGGGTGATGCCGGTGGAGAGGAGCGTCACACCGAGCTGGGCGAGCGCATCAGGTGCGGCGAGTGCGAGGATGTCACTCTCGATGACAGGCAGGTTGGTGGGTGATCCAACGGGGGCGATGAGTTCGGCGAAGGCGTGAGTGCCGATGATCGAATTCCGCGCTGAGGTGATGAGTGCATCGAGTTTCTCATGGGCAAGCTCCACACTGCCAACGGAGTTGTGGTAGGTGAGAGGCTGCTCGACGCGCCAAGCGTAGAAGATCGGGATGATGACGTTGCGTTGGTCCTTGGTGAGGGTCTCGCTGAGGCGGATCTCGGCGTGTTGCAGGCGGCGGTCGATGCGGATGACACGCTCGATGGGCGCGGGGAAACGTGGATAGAATCCCGGTTCTACATGGGTTCGCACCGGTTTGCCGAAACGCACGACGATGGCTTTTTCGGTCTCACTGAGGATGAATCCGCAGGCGGAAACGACCACCGTCAGCCCCACCACGAGGATGAGAAGGGTGCGGACAAGAGTGATGCGGCGGTTGCAGGGAGCTTCGGTGGATTCGCTCATTTTGATTCGGATTTGAGGAGGTTGTCGGGATCGACAGGTGTGAAATCTGCGGCGGGAACTTCGCCTCGGTCGGAGCGAAGATAGCCTTCGATTTCCATGTCGAAGGCTTCGCGCGAGCGGGTGGGGCGTGGGATGAGAGTCTGGGGAACGGGTGGGACGGTGCCGACGAGGTCGGGATTGAGGACCTTCCGGAGGTCGAGGTGCATGGGCATGGTGCCTTTGATGCGGTCGTCCAAGATGGCTTTTTTAGCACCGCCGAGCGTGGCATCGAAGACGGCGAAGCCCTCGCGCAGGTCGTGGAGCGTGGGGGCAAGCTGGCGGGCGCGGGCGCGGATGAGGAAGCGCTGGGTCTCGGCTTGGGAGGCGAGCAGCCGGTTCTCCCGAGTGGACTCGGCGGTGGTGACGAGTGCCTTGGCATTGCCAGCGAAGCGGATGAGATTGTCATTACGATAGTCCTCGCCGCTATGGATGGCGGTTTCCTTGTCCTCGATGGCGGCGACGACATCTTGGTAGAACGGGGCGACTTTCACGGGCGGGTGGATGTCACGCAGATGGACAGCTTCGATTCTTAAGCCGGATTTCAGGGAATCGAGATCTTGCTGGAGCAGGGATTGGATTTCGGCACGGAGAGGCTCGCGGGCGATGGTCATGACTTCCGCCGCGGGTAGTGAAGCGGTGAGCCGCTGGACAATGCGAGCGGCGAGGTTGTGGAGCAGGCCCTCGGCATCGTCGGTGCCACGAAGGTAGTCCGACGGGCTGGCGATGCGATAGAAGATGGGGATGGAAATGGAGAGGAAATCATCGCCGCCGCCGACGAGTGAAATTTCCTCGTCCTCGTAGTGGGCGCGCTCCCAGAGGATGGGCTGGCCGGGATCGGTCTTGAAGCCGAGCACAATCTGATGGATGCGCGCGCTCTCGACCTTGCTTACCTGGCCGAAGGGGAAAGGTGCGGAAAAATGCAGGCCTGGGGCGAGATCTTGACTTTCCCATGATCCGAGAGTCTGGCGGGTGCCGAGTTGTGTGGAATCAACCTCGTGCACGGCGGTGCCGAGCCATGTGAGAAAAAGTGCCATCGCTAACAGCGCGGGGAGTGCTTTGCGGACGCTGGGCCACATCCACATTTCCGCGAGTTTCAGCGAGTCATGGTTGGCAGCAGCAGAAGGGAACAGCGGGCTGAATGACTTTCCGAGGTAGCGATAGAAGAAAAACGCACCGTATGCCGGGAGTGTGTGCCAGTGCCGTTGGGGTGTGTAAATGCGTGAGATGAACTTGGAGATCGTGTCTGCCGCTGCGAGAGCGAAGAGTCCGACAAGCAGCCATGGGGCGATCTGCCGGGTGGAGAGATCCGTGAAGGGGTCCGCCATGAAGAGACCGGCGATGGGAAAATGCAGAAAAACGGCGAGCTGGATGAGGCTCTTGCGCGCGGGTGTCTCGTGGCTCGCCTTGAGGTGATGGAGGATCGCCAAAAACGCACAGGCAACCCCCGCAATCAAGGGTGCGACGGCATAAGCCACGGGGGCGTTCTCCGCAATCGATGAGCGAATGAATCCTGATAGGAAAACGCCGATCGCCACACTGCCTGACAATAATCCAAAAAGTGGAGCACCCGCATGCAGAGCAGAGAGCAGAACCAGCAATGCTGCCGCAGGCAGCAAGTCCGCATCAGGAAGCCACCACGCAGCCACCGCGAGACCCATGGCCTCAAGTGCGAGAAAAATCGATAGCAGGGATATGGAACGCCGGACGTTCATGAAGTCAGTAAGTGATGGAAAAGGGGAAAACCGATCCGGCCCATTAGGTGGGGGCCGGACCGGTCTTGGTATGTTTCAAATCATCGGACAGGTGAAACCATGCGGCGCATTATGGCTTGGGACGCATGATGATGATTTGGCCGTCTTCCGAGAACTTGACGCGGGCCTGGCCACGGGTGAGGAAGCCGCCGCTGCCGTCTGGGATGTTAGTGCGGATGGAGCGGTTGTCAGTGGTGCCTGCTGGATACACGTTCGTTTGGCTGTGCGCTTGGACGAAGGTCACAAACGAACCCGAGCCGAAGAACTCGTCGGTGGCAATCACGCCGCTAGATTCCCAACGGCCTGCCGTGAGTGGTCCGTGGCCATCACGCGCTTCGATCAGGGCGTAGTTGAAAGTGGATTGCAGTTTGGCTTGGTTGCCATTGTTACGATCCAACGTCCAGATGGCACCGTTGCGGTTGTATTTGGTGAAGACTTCGTCAGCAGGACTGTTACGGTCTTCTTGAAGAACGATGAAATCCTTGGTCACTGCGATGTTGTCAACTGATAGAGTCGGCCAAGGCGATTGCTGGCGCCGCCGCCAGTGGTGGCGAGGAACAAATTGCGAGTGGGTGCGGCAGGATCAAACTCAGCATCCTCGACGCGGACGAAACCGAAAGCGCCGAGTGCATCGACAGCGGCGATCAGTTGAGCGTCGCTGAGATTCTTCGCGTTGGTGACCTTACGCCACTGAACAGGAAGTGTGCCGCTGGTGAAGGTGCCCTCGTTGTCATGCTGGTTCTTGGAGCAAAGAACGTAAGTTTCGCCGTTGGTCAGGCCATTTTTGTCGAGACCGCTGTTGGAGCGACGTTGCTTCGTGCCTACATACATGTAAACGAAGGAAGGAGCACCCGCATCTTCGGTGGAGATTACGACGGTCTTCGCATCGCGGCGTGGCTGAACGATGGTGGTCTCACGACCGACCCGTCCGAGTGCAGGAAGCGTGTGCATTTTTCCGTCGAAAATGGCGACGGATTGAGCACCGAGATTATCACCTGCGGATGAGAATTGAGCGGAGCCGAAGGTTTCCTCGTTGGTGATGAACATCGGGCGGTCAAATCCATGCTGTGGGCCAGCGAATGAGCCCGAGCAGAAACGGGTGAAAGCACTCGGGGCACCAGAACGAGGAGTGTTACCCCAGAGCGCGTTTTCTTGGAATACTTGCGTGTAAGCCACATTGCCGCTCTTCACAGAGCCGTCGTTGTTGAGGACGTAGCGGGAAACATAAGCACCGCGGAAAGGAGTCTCACCGGGGATGGCGGTGGAAAGGGCATCGCGGCCCACTTCATGTGCGCAGAAGAGGATGATCTCGCCAGTGACACGGTCACGATAGATGCCGGAAGCGTCCGGAATACCAGCCATGGCGAATTCCTTGGAAGGGTCACCGGTGAGGGGGACGCGGTCGCCGACCGTGACGATGGGTTCGTAAACAAAGTCGCCGCTTGGCTGGGCAGCCATATACGGGAACTCCGAGGTTTTAAAACCCTGTGCGTGCAGGGAGGAAGCCAGCGCGAGGCCGGTGAGGATGGATGTAGTAGTTTTCATGGTATGTGTAGGTCAATAGTTTAGCGGGGAGATCAGGCGCGGCGGCGGAAAAGGAAGAGGACACCGAGACCACCTAACAAGGTGATGGAAGGCTCGGGAATGGCGAGGGATGCGATACCGACTCCACCGAAACTTCCGAGTGAGGTGGCGAGTCCGGTAACTGAGTCGATGCTGTAGAGTCCGGAAGTGAGTCCGTCCGTGGAGAGGGCGGCGTAAAGAGTGCCATCCCAGTTCGCCACAAGGCCACCGAAGGACGTGACATCGATGCCCAGGCTGCCCACGACGTTCAACTCGCTGCCTTGCGGGAACAGCGGATCGGTGCTCACGGCGAGGCTGTCCGTCTGGCTGTCGAGTGTGTAAGGTGTGCTAAAGTCCGGGTCGATAGCGAGGGCGAAGATCGACGGAGTGCCACCGCCTGCGTAGGTGAAGTTTGGGTTACTGGTCACCACGCCGCTAGGAGTGATCGTATAGTTTCCGGCGGCGTCATCGACATCGACATAGACGAAGTTCGATGAGAAAGGGTCATAGGCGAGGCCCGAGCTGAATCCCGCTGGCGAGAATCCTGCGCTGACGAGGGTCGCCACCCCGCCGAGATTGATTTGATAAAAATTCGCGTTGTTATCGATTCCGTATAACTTCCCATTCATCGGGTTATAAGTTAGGTTTACGATCGAGCCGTTTGGGTTGAGTGTGATACCATCGGCATCGAAGAGTCCGGTGATGGCCACTGAGGAGTTAAACGTCGCCGGGACCGAGATGTCTAAGCTGACCAATCGGTTGTCGTCGGTGACCCCGAAGAGCGAGGCGGCGGAAGCGGCAGAGAGAAGGCCGAGCGAGGCCAACGTGCCTAGGATTGCTGATTTTTTCATGCGGATGTGGAGTTGATGGAGGTTGGAAATGAGCGCCGGATTGATTGACTCGCGGCGAGCGACGAACGTTTGCAAAAATTAAGAGGTGTTTTGCCACCATCACCGTGCGACAAATTGTGACGTGACGATTTGGACAGTGACGACCGCAGACACATTGCTTTTCGATGGCAAAACTGTCACCCGGCAGATACTGCTAGATGATTGCGAAACCCTCCCCCGCGGTGGCTCCTCCTCGCGGAATCCTCGGGCGGGTGACGTATCCCGGATTGCACCCCGCCGATTTCCGGGCAAGAATTGCAATGTTTGAAATGACTGCCACCGCAACCACCGCACGCCAAGGTGACGGCCGCCTCTGGGCGGTCGCGCTCATGCTGTCGTTGTCGCTGAATGTCGCCATTTTAGCGCTCGCGGGCTTTGCGTCGTTAAAATCCGAGAAATACCGCAACAGCCAACCCGTTTCCCCTGCCCCTTCTTCGGAAACCACCGTGATGATTTTCCCTGATACCGCCGCCACCGAGCCATCTCCGGAAACTCCACCCGCGCGGCCCGCCAAGGCTGCGTTTTCGCGGACCAGCGAGGACCAAGCCGCGCCGCCGTCTGAGAAGCCGGCGTTCATCGGTGAGCGAGACACCCAAGCGACCAGTGACCGCGCTCCGAGTCCGAGCGCTCCAGCCCTACCGTCACAGTCAGGCATCGAACCGAAAAACAGGGAAAATCTCGAAACCACCGAGAGTCGCTATCAGGACGGCAGCCTCGCGAGCAATCAAACCAGCAAACCCCAGCAGGAATCCCAGCCCGCGATACCGACCCCACCGGCACTTGCCGCGGATCCGACGCTCGCCGATACCACCACCCCCGGCGAAATGCAGGAAACCCCCGGCACCGACGACATCAAGTCCGCGCCACCGCCCCGCGAGGCCCTCATGGAAGGTCCGAATCCGGTGGATGTTCCGATCCCGCCCGATGCTCCGCCGAAATCGGAGATTAAACCCACTCCGCCGAAAACCCCGAAACAGGGGAAACCCGCACCAACTCCCGCTGAGCCGCTGAGGCCTACGCCACAAGCCGCTCCCAAGGACCCGAGTTTCAGCGGTTTCCAGCGCAAGACCGCCATTCAGGGTTCCATCTCACGCACCGGCCGCAGCGCCCTCAATGTCGCGGACACACCGCTCGGCCGATACCAAGCCATCATCAGCCGCGCCGTCGAATTGGAGTGGCAGCGCAACTGCGTCAGGCACCGGGATTTCATCACTCCCGGATTTCTAACCGTCCGTTTTTTCGTCGAACCCGGCGGCCGGGTGCGCACGGTGCAATTTGTAGGAGACATGGAAACCGGCGAGGTCCAAAAAGGCTTCACCCTCAACTCCATCCGCGACGCGAAAATTCCCGCCATGCCCCAGGCGCTGCGCAAGGAATACGCCGATGATCCCCTCGAACTCATCTTCAACTTTTACTTCTAACACTCCCGATATGATATCCATCCTAACGCCACTGCTCACCATCACCAGCTCCGAAAGCATCCACGTCGCTTGGGAATTCCTTGAAAAAGGCGGCGTCTTCATGATCCCGCTGCTGGCCGCGTCCGTCGTCGGCCTGATGGCCATCCTCTATAAATTCCTGTCACTCTCCAGCAAGCGCGTCATTCCTCCGTCGCTCGCTCGCGAAGTGGTGCAATTCCAAGACCGGATCACCACCGATCGGGTCGAACCCATCCTCAAAGAATTCGAAAAGGGCGAAAGCACGCTCGCCCGCCTCTGCGCTGTCGCCGTCCGCCACCGCGGAAGACCTCAAAGCCAGATCACCCAAGCGGTCGAAGCCTCCGCGCGGGAGGAAACCGCCCACCTCCACGCCGGCATCGGCGTGCTGGACATCGTCATCACCATCGCCCCGCTGTTAGGACTTCTCGGCACGGCCTCGGGCCTGGTCACCATTTTCCAAGGCCTTGGAGAAACCACTGATCACCTCGCCATTGCCCGCGGCATCGCCAAGGCGCTCAACACCACCATCTTCGGCCTGTCCATCGCGGTCCCCTGCGTCATCGCCCACGGCTATTTTTCGCGGCGTATTGAAATGCTCACGGCACGCCTCGAATCGCTGCTCTCCGATCTCACCCACGCCTGCCAGAAATCCAGCCCCAACGCCTGATTTCATCATGCACTTTCACCGTCACCACCGCAAACGCGCCGAAGTGCCGATCGTCCCGATGATCGACATTCTGTTCATTCTCCTCGTCTTTTTCATCGTTTCCACCACTTTCAAAAAGCCGCGCGACATCCTGCGCATCGAGCTGCCCACCGTCCGCGAGATCCCGTCCGACCAAGTGACCGACACCCGCTCGATCATCGCCGTGGATGCGCTCGGCAATATTTCGCTCGATTCCCTCGCCGTCCCGGAAGGTCTGCTGGAGTCCTATCTCGCCGCCTATCAGAAACAAAATCCGGGGCGGAAACTCGAACTTGAAGCGGATCGAAAACTCCCGCTCGAGCGACTCCTCACCGTCTGGGATTCCCTCACCAAGGCGGGAATTGAAATCAAGGATGTCCCGGCCCGGATCAAACTCCCGGAGTCGTGATCCATGTTGCAACTTTTGCATGAAGCCGTAGCCTCGGCTTCATGTTTCGCATCCCACTGCTCATGTTATCGCTTGTTTCCCTTGCCTCCGGTGAATGGACCAACCTCTGGCCACAGCAAGCACCCGGGGCCAAACAGCCCCCCGCAGGCAGCGAAAAGATCGGGGAAGGCGGACGCCTCAGCCATATCGAAATTCCTCAATATCAGGTTTACCTGCCTGAAAAAACCAAAGCCAACGGAGCCGCAGTGGTCATTCTCCCAGGCGGTGGCTACGGAATTCTGGCGGCAAATCATGAAGGCCACGATTTAGCCAAGTGGTTCAACAAGCGGGGGATTGCCGGAATCGTGGTCAAATATCGCGTCAGCGGCGATCCATCGTTTGGTTATCAGTATCCCGTCCCGTTTCTCGATGCCCGCCGGGCCATCCGCAGCGTCCGCGCCAACGCCGCCGAATGGGGAATCGACCCGAAAAAAATCGGCATCATGGGATTTTCCGCAGGCGGCCATCTCGCCAGCCTTTGCACCACCCGCTTCGGTGATACGTTTCCTGAGGAAACCAACGACCCCATCGACCAACAAAACTGCCGGCCTGATTTTTCCATCCTCATCTATCCGGTCATCTCGATGGATGGCGCGCTCGCTCATGGCGGCTCGCGAAAAAATCTGCTCGGTGCGACTCCAACTGCCGAGCTCATCGAAAAGTGTTCCACCGATCGCGCCGTCACCCCACAAACGCCACCCGTTTTCCTACTCTCCACCGCCGACGACATGGTGGATTGTCGCAACAGCCTCTGGTTTGCCGCCGCCTGCAAAGCCAATGGCGTTCCGGTGTCACTCCATCTCTTCGAGTCCGGCGGACACGGCTACGGTCTGAATGGCAAAGGTGACTTGAAACAGTGGCCGTCGTTGCTTGAGCAATGGCTAGCCAGCAGATTTGCCAAACCGTAAGTGGCGGATACTGGGACCTCTCCACATCACCTTCCAACGCGGCGATGTGGATTCGTGAGTTCCCGACCTCGCAAGCGTTACTTCACCCGTCTCGCGACGACCTTGGTCGCTGGTGCCGTGGTTTTGCTTCCGAGTGCTGCAGTTCCCGGGCGTTGTGTTTCGGTTTGAATCGGATCCGCACTGGCAGCAGAAGTTGAACTCGAAGCGTTTTTCTTAACGATCCCCGGCGGCCGATCGCCCGGACCATTCTCAGCATTGTCATTGGTTTCACTGTTGCCCGGTGCATCGTGGTCACCATTGCACCAGCCGTTATTCTTGAAATCGACGGCGGTGGTCTTGTGGGATTGTGAGGGAAACGGATAAAAAAAGATCTGTATTTTTAGAGGGAGCTGATCCGGAGCTGAATGATTGCAAGATTCTTTCATATAATCAACCAATCGGGTGATTTAAAACTCGGCCCTCTTCTAATCAAAGGGTTGAGGATTTTTGGAAGGCTGCTTCTGTGAGCCCGGGAACTTCAGTTTGCTTACGGAATGCACATTTCCGCATTAACCTATGATGCAACTCATTTATGATGCGTGAATTAGTAAAGTAATAGGTCGGTTTTACGCTTGATTTGGCGGTGGCCCGCCGACAAGTCGTGCACTTTCATATCCGGGAAATTGAAGTTGCGCTGGAGTTCGGCGTGAATGTGGGAATGATCGCCGGGTGCCTAATTCAAAAGCGGCGGCGTTGCACAAGGAAGGCCCTGATGATCCTGAAAGCAAAGATTTACGGAACGATGAAAATCAGCGAACTCAAAAAGCGATACGCCGCAGGGGTCACCCCCTCGGTGGTGATCGGGGAAATCTGGCAGAAAATCGAGGCATGGAATGATCCCGCGATTTTCATCCATCTGCCCGGGGAGCATATTTTGTTAGAATTGGCAAAGGCGGTGGAAGCGATACCCAAGAACCTTCCGTTGTGGGGGATTCCGTTCGTGGTGAA
The DNA here is from genome assembly GCA_040881795.1 of Akkermansiaceae bacterium. Classification (GTDB taxonomy): domain Bacteria; phylum Verrucomicrobiota; class Verrucomicrobiia; order Verrucomicrobiales; family Akkermansiaceae; genus Luteolibacter. The sequence goes on along the minus strand of JBBECN010000152.1, from coordinate 152 downwards.
GGATAACATCGATGTCGCGGGCTGGCCGACGACGGCGGCTTGCCCGGAATTTTCTTACATCGCGGAGCAGGATGCGGAGGTCGTGCGACTGTTGCGCGAGGCGGGCGCGATCCCGATTGCGAAGGCAAATTTGGATCAATTCGCGACCGGGT
>JBBECN010000151.1:0-21703 GCA_040881795.1 Akkermansiaceae bacterium | reverse complement strand
TTGTGGGTAAATTTTTTTCCCCGCCCGAATGGCATTCGGCACGATGTAAGCTAACTCGACGCTTTTTTTGAGTGGGTGTCGTTATTTTTTCCACCCTGCCGGGTCGCGCCAGGGGGTCCGGGGATGGTTGAAAAAGGGCGCGGGGGTTGAACGCAAAACAGGCAGCTCGATTTAGATTTACCCCAGCGCCGGGAGCGCCGACGTCCCCGCCGGCACTGCGAATGGAAAACCAACGAGGAAGCTGCGAACGACGCCCCGTTGGCACCCCATTTTCATGCCAACGAGGACGTTGGCGGGCCCAGCGGAGGCGCGATTTGGAAGGAGCGGCGGAACGTGTCCGCCGTTTCCATGGAAAGCCGGCGAATCGCGCATTCGCCCATCCCATGGTCACCTCATGCCGGGCCGGGCCTGACGGCAAAAGATAAAGGCCGCCCAAGTCGGATGACTTGGGCGGCCTGAGAGATATTCAGCGGGAATGAGGAGTTAATCCTAAGATCCTCGAGAATTTCTTATTTTCTGCGGAGTTTCTTGGCAACGCCGGCGAGGCCCAGGAGCGAGAGTCCGAACAGACTCATCGAGGTGCCATCATCAGGAACATGGGCCGTGGCAGTCGAAGACCAGCTGAACGAACTACCCGAGGTGTCGGCCGAGAACGACCACGAGCCGAGAGTGTCATCATAGCCACCTGCCTTGAGGATCCCTGTTCCTCCCAAGACCAGTCCTGGTCCCAATTCGTTGATGAAGGTAACTTGTGTGAGGTCGAAAGAAACCCCACCAAACGTCCAAATCGGGTTGGCGACAGAGAGAGGGGAGTAGTTGAAGTCCTTGTAGGAACCAAAAGTAAGGGCCGGGGCGAGCACGGCGAGGTTCCCAGTGCTGAAAGAGACGATCGCGTTGACCTGTGACGCGTCCGGGGTGAATGCCACCGTATTGTTCACCTTGTCGAGCGAGACGGTGGAGAGGGCTCCGATGTTAATGCCTCCAGTGATGGAAGCGGCGTGGGCGTTTGTGGCGAACCCAACCATGAGGAGGACTGTGCCGATCAGCTTGTAGCTTGTTGGTTTCATAACGTTGAACTTGGTAGATTGCTGTTTGGTTGGACTGCGGGATTGCCCCAACCATTGTTCTATGAGCAAAGAGCGTACCAAACTGAAATTCAGGCTTATTAGTTATTGATATTCAATGAATTATGCAAATGAAATTCATTTGGTGAGGGTGAGGGATTCCGCATGTGGAAAGATTCCCGACAAGTTGGGACAGGTGGTGTAATGATTTCTGAGGGTTGGTCAGGATCTCTGAGCCTAAATTCAGAGACGAGAATCACGGATTGCAAGACACGGATTATGAGCGAACAATGAAAATGGTCCCAACTCACACAGGGGTCGGTCGCAGTCGATCCATGCAACTCGCGGACTGTCCTTGAAAATCCTGCAATCCGTGGCTTCTAATTTACTTTCAAGCCAAGCGGCGCAGAGCCACCTTTCGCGATGATCTGCCAATCAGCGGTTGGCTCAAGGCAGGATCGTAAATGCCTGGCGGTAAAAGCGCTCGGGATCCGTTTTGATCAGGCGAAATACCCACCGAGTGCGGTCACGGTTCACCGGGGTGGAGGTTGACACGCTGTAATGAACATCTTCAATCAGGGCGCTCCAAGAATTGTCCAGGGTGGTGGAGGTTTGGGTAAGCGGTGAGAGATCGAGAGTATTCGGGCGTTGGTTGACGGTGAGAAGGAGGTCCGCGCCGTCCATGGATAAAGCCGGCTGGGCGGTGGGGTCCGCCGCCGCCGCAGGATCGAAGCCCATGCCATATTCCTGAAGGTTTGAAATTCCGTTGTGATTTCCGTCACCAGCGGGATCGAGGGATGGGTGGAGCGCGGCAAAAGTGGTGAATCCACCTTCGTAGGCCCCAAGGTCGACGGTTGAGTTCTGAATCCGGGAGGCTCCCGCGGCATCCAAAGATCCTGGTTCGGCCAAGTTGTTTCCGACGTCGAGTGCTGGAGAAGCTGCGAGGAGACGAAGGTCAGCGTCCGGCGCTACAAATTTCGGATTGTTTTCTGAGAGTGTTCCGTTGAGGTTGCCGGGGCCCCAGGTCACGGGATTGCCCGCTCCAAAGCTCGCCGCACTGGCCGCGCCTTGGATGAGCGAGTGGGAGACCACCGGGAGAGAGTCATTGGAGCTTTTCAGTTGTTTTGCGGCAGTGGTGCCGCCGTTGTCCCAACAAATGGAGTTGATGATTTGTGGGCTTGAGTTTGACACGCAATAGATGCCACCTCCTGTGTTGCCTTCGATGGTGCAGTTGACGATGGCAAGGGAGTTAAACTGCAAAGCAAGGCCGCCGCCGAAGGGACTGGAATTTCCAGTGATCACACAATTGCGGATCGTGGTTGCGGTGGCACCTCCGATGAAAATACCGCCTCCAAACCCTTTATCGCTGGAGTTGCCGACGATGAGGCAGCGTTCCAAGGTTGCTGTGGCGCCAATTGCCAGATTGATACCGCCTCCGTCGAATGAGGCGGAGCAGCCTGTGACGACGCAGTCAAACATTTGCAAGTTGCTCTCGATTAAGCGAATGCCACCACCGACTTCAGAAGTGTCGCCATTCAAAAGGTCGATGCTGTTGAGGGAAATATTCGCATTTCCCTGAATTAAAAAAATTCTAGAGCTCTTGTTACCGCTTATTTTGATGCGGGAGGGCAGGCTCGACGCATCGATGGTGAATTGTTTTCCATCGATGGAGAGCTCAGCACTGGTCAGCGTGATGGTAGCGCCGTTCAAAGTGGGGTGGAAATCGATGGTTTCGCCGTTTTCGGCTGTGGCGAGAACGGTGCGAAGCGAGCCATCGCCGGAATCGGCGGTGTTGGTGACCGTGCCGGCTTGAAGTTGGAGGCTGGTGGTGAGGGCGGTAGCGCAAATAGCCAGAGTAACGCCACAAAGGGAAAATTTCATAGGGGGACGTTAAATGTAACTCATTAGATGCGAATGATCCAGTAAGATTTTTTATTATTTGGGATTTGAGATCCACAAATGCACAGATCTGTTTAAGATAAAGGGGTTCTTTTTCAATAACGCGATCGCGTGACGGGTTCCAGCTCAAGGTTTTGCAGGAGCTCGGCTCCTCATCCTTCATGCGGAGGGTCACGTAGGACAGATGTTGGTGGGAGCGAAGCGGCCGCCCACGCTCCAGTCGTGGGGTAAATCGAGCGGCCGCCTGGTGGAGTGGTCGAAGCCCGGCTTTTCCGCGCTGGAGCGCCTCGATTGGACGGGACGCATGCCTTTCGATTACGATTCTTCCAAAACGATTACCAACAGTGATTTTGTGAAAATTTCGATTACGGAACCGATTTGTGTGACGCTCCCAAAAACAATCCCACGTCACGAACAGTCGGGCCCGTGCCTCTTGAGGGCGACCCATCCCACGCGGGGATCCCGCAAAAAATCCCACGCGGTCTGTTAAACGAAATTGTGAGGTGACCTCACGCTCCACAGTGATAACCGTTGAAAACGCCGACTGTTGTTACCCATCCAATAACGTCTGCACCATTTCCGCGCTGAGTTTATTCGAGATGTCCGCATCGGCGAGGATGCCGGCGGCGAGTTTGCCTTTTTCTTGTTGGAGTTTGTGGATGCGCTCCTCGACGGTGTCCTGGCAGAGCAGTTTGTGGACGAAGACCGGGTTGTTCTGGCCGATGCGGTAGGCGCGGTCGGTCGCTTGGGCTTCGGCGGCGGGGTTCCACCACGGGTCGTAGTGGATGACGGTGTCAGCGGCGGTTAGATTGAGGCCGGTGCCGCCCGCTTTGAGCGAGATGAGGAAGACCGGGGCTTTGCCGGTTTGAAAATCCTCGACGAGTTTACCGCGGTCTTTCGAGGCTCCGGTGAGTTTCAAATACGGGATCTTTTCCTTCACCAAGTGCGCCTCGATCAATGCGAGCATGGTGGTGAATTGCGAGAATAACAAAATCCGCCGACCTTCCTCGATGAGCACGGCGAGTAGATCTGTTAGAAAATCCAGTTTTGCGGATTCCACCACATCGTTCGAATAATCCTCCGGTAAGAGCTTCGGGTGGCAGCAGATTTGGCGCAGTTTGAGCAATGCGTCGAGGAAGACGATCTGCGACTGCTCGATGCCGCGTGCGGCGATGGCTTCACGGACGCGCTTGTTCATGGTGGCGCGCACGGTTTCGTAGAGATCCTTCTGGCCAACGTTCAGCTCGATGAGGTGCACCAGTTCGGTTTTTGGCGGGAGTTCCTTGGCGACCTGGTCCTTGGTGCGGCGGAGGATCAACGGCGCGACGCGTGATTTCAGGATCGCATTGCGTTCCATATCGCCATCCTTCTCGATCGGCGTGCGGAAGCGCTTGTTGAACGCGTCTTCCGTTCCAAGGAATCCGGGGACCAGGAAATTCATCAAGCTCCAGAGTTCTCCGAGATGGTTTTCAATCGGCGTGCCTGATAGACAGAGCCGGTTACGCGCGTCCAGTTTGCAAGCCGCCTGCGCCATCTTCGAGCGCGGGTTCTTGATATACTGAGCCTCGTCGAGCACCACCATGTGGAACGGCACCGTGGCGAGCTTGTCGATGTCCCGCTGAAGCAGGGCGAAAGAAGTTAGGACAATATCGGCATGCGGAATCGATCGGAAATACTTTTTTCGCTCAGGTCCATTCAACACGAGCACTCGCAGGTCCGGGGTGAACTTGAGCGCTTCCGCCCGCCAGTTAGGGACTACCGATGTCGGCGCGATGACCAGCGTCGGCAAGCCGCGCGAGTGTCCGGATTTTTTCTCGGTGAGAATATGGGCAAGCGTTTGCAGGGTTTTTCCAAGGCCCATGTCGTCGGCCAGAATCCCATGCAGTCCGTGCCGGGCGAGAAACTGCATCCAGTGGAATCCCGCGAGCTGATAGTCGCGCAAACTCGCTTGCAGGCCGGTGGCCGTCGGCACGGGATCGATCCCGGAAAAATCCTTCAGCTTCGCGGCCAGCTCCGCGAGATGTGGCGGAGTGTCGATTCCCAAGCCGTCCAATCCAGCCAACGAAGCGGCGTCCAGCGCGTGAAGCCGCGCCTTGTCGGGGAATTTCGGGTCGATCAGCGCCGACAGGTGATTGAGGATTTTCCGCACTCGACCGATCGGCAGCTTCAGTGCGTCGCCATCCGGCAGCGGTGCGTAAATATGGCCGTTGTCCGGCCGGTCGAGGGTTTCCTCGAGGAAATCATTTTCCAACAGCCCGGCTAGGATCGGCAAGAGATCGTAGCGTTGCCCGCCGACATCGAAGCCGACGGACAGGCTGAACCAGCCACCATCACCTGCATCCAGCGAGCTCTCCCAGTTTGCTGGATCCGCCTCGTGGACGCGGTGGCCGACGGAATCGGATACCGTCACTTCCCAGCCAAGACCCTCTAACTTGCCAACCATTTCCCCCCGGAATTGGTGCCAGAACGCATCGGTCGGCACCCGCCCCGGATCGGGAAACCAGCGGTCCGGTCCCTTGCTGCGATCCGTCTCACGGGATTTCAGGTTGAGCAGAAACCGCCACGCTGAGTTCGATTGTAGCGAGGAAAGTCCGGTGTCGCGCAGCTGTTGGGTCGCGGCGTTTTCCGCAGCGGCGTCATGTTGGAGGATCGCAGCCTGGCCCTCATGCGTGATCGAGCTGACCCACTCCGGCGAGCTGGATCGCAGTGAACTCCGATGCGGCCCGTAGACCACCCATGCTTCAGCGGAAATCCAGAAATCCACGTGAGGCTGGCCGAGCGATTGCAATAACAACCGCGTCGCCTTGTCCACTGGCTCGCGGTTCACCCGCAGCTCGAAGCGCGGCTCCATTCGCAGTCGCGGCAGATCTGGCGGTGGATCCTTCATCAATTCCCGTGCGCTGGGCAATGCTGCCGCGACCGCTCCGGCGATTCCTCTGCCTTGCAATTTCGTGGGATCCCGTTCCTTCGCCGCTTTCGTTAGAAGCGCCGCCGCGTGGTGACAGAAATTTCCGATTTCGCAGGAGCAGAACGTTTCGAACTCCCATCCGCCGCCGGTCTGCCAGAGGTTCACCTCGGTCTCGTCCTTGCCGACCATTCCAAGCAAGCTCACTGACCCCGGTGCGGTTTCCTCGATCCGTAAATCCTTCACTTTACTCGCGAGGGAACCCGCGGCGGCGAGGATCTCGTCGTCGAAACGGTCCTTCCACCGGGAATCCCCGAGAAACGATGAAATGTCAGAGGTGGGTGGCAATGCCCGGCGAGGTTCCCCGATCCCCCCGCCGCGTCAAGCCCCGGCTTCATTGGCAGGTCTTGAAGGTAGTTTAGGACTTCAGTCCGTTCTTCATCGCCGCCCAGGAAGAACGGACTGAAGTCCTCGACTACACTTTCACGTCGCGGGGCAATGGCAGGTGAAAGGGATCGCGCTGGAGGCATTTTCTCGATGCCTCTGAATCAAGCCAGCCACTTTGTCTTCATCGCTTCGGCGCGGGCGAGATTGGACTCGGTGGTGGTGCCGATGAAATTGGCGTGGCCCATTTTCCGGCGACCGCGGGCGTGGCGTTTTCCGTAAAGGTGGAGATGCGCTTCGCCGTCCTCAAACAGCGGTAACCAATCAGGCGGGGTGGTTTCGTCCGGCCACATGTCGCCTAACAAATTGAGCATCACGACCGGCGTGAGCAAACGCGTGGACCCTAACGGCAGGCCGATGACGGCGCGGAGCTGCTGGGCGAATTGCGAGGTGACACAAGCGTCGAGCGTGTGGTGGCCGGAGTTGTGCGGGCGCGGGGCGATCTCGTTGACCAGCAGGGTGCCGTCGGATTTCAGGAAAAACTCGACGCCGAGAATGCCGCGATAATCGAGCGCTTCAGCCACCCGGCGGGCGATGGCAGCGGCTTCCAAGGCCACCGCCGGCGAGACGCGGGCCGGGACGATGGAGATATCCAGGATGTGATGGCGATGGCGGTTTTCCGCGGGATCGTAAGTGACGGTGACGCCGTCCGCACCGCGAGCGGCCATGACGGAGAGTTCCTTTTCAAAAGGAACCCACGCTTCCAACACAGCGCGCGGAGCTTCGAAGGCGGCCCAGATTTTCGCCGGATCCTCGTCGCCTTCGAGTTTGACCTGGCCCTTGCCATCGTAGCCGAAATCGGCGGTTTTGAGCACGCCCGGGCCGTTGAGCTCGTTCATCGCGGCGGCGAGATCGGCGGCGCTGGAAATGACGGCATACCAGGTGTGCGGGATGTGGTTTTCCCGCAGGAAATTTTTCTCCCGCTCGCGGTTCTGGCAGATGTAGATGGCATACGGCGATGGATAGAGACCCGTGCATTTGGCGACGGTTTCCAGGGTCTCGCAGGGGATGTTTTCAAACTCCACGGTCGCCACGGTGACGCGGTTGCAGAAATCCTTGAGCGCGAGCGCATCGTCGAAGGGCTTGTCGATGACCTCATCGGCACACTCGACGGCGGGCGCTTCGAGACCACCGGTCCAGATGACCGTGCGCACGCCCATCCGGCGGGCGGCGAGGGCGATCATGCGGCCGAGCTGGCCACCACCGATGACGCCGACGACACAATGTGGCGCATGAATAGGGAGAGAAGAAGACATGGTGGATCAGATCGGATCAAGAGGCGGCAGCGCGGCGGATTTCACGGCGGCGGTCTGGTTTTTGCGGAAAGCGGCGAGTTTTTCGGCGAGATCGGCGTCGTGGTTTGCGAGCATGGCCACGGCGAAAAGCGCGGCATTCGTCGCCCCCGCCTTGCCGATGGCGAAGGTGGCGGTCGGGATGCCGGCGGGCATTTGCACGATGGAAAGAAGCGAGTCCACGCCTTGCAGCGCCTTGGATTCGACCGGCACGCCGAGCACCGGAATGTCGGTGATGGCGGCGGTCATTCCGGGCAAATGCGCGGCACCGCCGGCTCCGGCGATGATGCATTTCAGGCCGCGGCCACGGGCGTGTGTGGCATAGGAAACCAATTTATCCGGCGTCCGGTGGGCGCTCACGACTTCCGCTTCCCAAGCCACGCCAAAGTCACGCAAGGTGCGGGCGGCGTGCTCCATCGTCGGCCAATCCGACGTGCTTCCCATGATGATTCCGACGACTGGCGCTGCGTTCATCAACGCACCTTGAAGGGCCGCCCGCCCCGCGTCAATACACGCGTCATCCCGGCCTTTGCGATCTCCCCATTGCATCGTAAACTACCGCCGTGGAAATTTCCGAACGGCTTGAGCTCACCCTCCGCGATTGCGGTGCCCAAGGCGAGTATGACGGCTACAAACTCATCTTCCGCTGGGACCTCAACGACCTTGATCTCCTGCCGGAAACCCGCGCCGCCGCTGAGCTCGCGGAATGGCTGGCCAAACTGGGGCCGGAAATTCTGATTTGAGGGGAATGGCTTTACCCGGGATCAACGTGCCGTGTCGGAGCGCGCACGGATCCGTCGAAACTTGGAGCGGAGTCGTCGCGTATGCTGCCCATCATGGAATCAATTTCATCACCGGGATTCGGGCGGCGGGCATTCTTGGGCGGCGTGTTCGCCGCGGCGGCCGGCGGCAAGGTGCTCGGGCAGGATGCGAAGCCGGCTGCTGCACCGGATCCACTGCGGAATCCGCTGGTCTATCAGTTTAAGATTGGCGAGTTCGATGCTTGGTCGATCAGCGACGGTCACATGCTTTTCCGTGGGCCGCTCGACCTGATGTGGCCGCGCGAAGACCAGCCGCAGATGAAGAAATGGCTCGAAAGCCACGGCGAGCGGATGGATGGAATCCCGCTGTATGTGAATATTCTGGTGGTGCGCATCGGCACGGAAATCGCGATTTTCGATGCGGGATTCGGCGAGCGGGACAACCCAAACATCGGCTGGCTGGCGGATGGGTTGAAGCAAATCGGGATCGCGCCGGAGCAGGTGACGGCCGGATTTTTGAGCCACTCACATTCGGATCACCTTGCGGGATTTGTCAGAGGCGGAAAACCGTTTTTCCCGAATGCCGCGTTCCACTATCTGCCGGAAGAGCACGCATTCTGGCATGGCAAGGAGCCGGATTTTTCGAAATCGAAGCGGACGGACGACATCCCGGGCATGATTCGGAGCGTGCGTTCGCAGTTTGAAATTCTCAAAGGCGTCTCGCAACCGGCGAAGGCGGGCACGGAGTTTTTCAACGGCGCGGTGACCATCGAGGCGGCACCCGGACACACGGCGGGCCACGCGGTTTTCCGGATTAAGTCGGGAGACGAATCGCTGCTTCACCTGATGGATCTTTCGCACCACCACGGGTTCATGTTTCACAATCCGAATTGGTATATCGCCTTCGACCACGACCCGGTGCAGTCGATAGCCACCCGCAAGAAAGTGTTCGCTGCGGCGGCGGCCGGGCGGACGCGTTGTTACGGATTCCACGTGCCGTGGCCGGGCATCGGTCATGTGGTGCCGGTGGGCGAAGGCTACCTGTGGCATCCGGAACGCTGGAGTTGGGGGAGCTGATTGAGGTTGATGGAGCGGGATCGGCTGGTGATGATGTGGCATGGGAAGTGACGGGCGTGTGGTGGTCATCGGCGGCGGCGCGGCGGGATTTTTCGGCGCGATCGCGGCGGCGGAATGCGGTGCGCGCGAGGTGCTGATTTTGGAAAAAGGCCCGGAGGTTTTGACCAAGGTGCGGATCTCGGGCGGCGGCCGCTGCAATGTGACGCACGCGTGTTTCGAGCCCCGCGAGCTGGTCGGAAACTACCCACGCGGCAGCAAGAGCCTGCCCGGGCCTTTCCATCGCTGGCAGTCATCCGATACGGTCGCGTGGTTTGCCCAAAACGGCGTGGAGTTGAAGACCGAAGACGACGGCCGGATGTTTCCAGTCACCGATGATTCGCGCACGGTGATCGATTGCCTCACCCGTGTCGCACGCGATCTCGGAGTGAAATGGCGGACGCATTGCGGCGTGGCGGACGTTATTGCGACTCCGGGGGGATTTCTCATTGATACCGAGTCCGGCGAAAAAATCGAAGCACGCTGTATCCTGATCGCCACCGGTGGCATCCGCAGTGGAAACGCACGCAGGCCGGTCGAAGCGGTGGGTCATGCGATGGCCGCGCCTGTCCCCTCTTTGTTCACCTTTAAAATCGACGACGAACGCCTCACCGGCCTGCAAGGTGTCTCCGTCCCGAATGCCAGCGTCCGCGCTGGATCGTGGCAGGCGTCCGGCCCGCTGCTGGTGACGCATTGGGGGCTGAGCGGCCCGGCGGCCTTGAAAGTTTCCGCTTGGGGCGCGCGCGACCTCGCCGATTGCGGCTACGAATTCGAGCTCCGCGTCAACTGGACCGGCAGCCTCGGCAGTGACGAGGTCGCGAGCGTGCTTTCCTCCGAGCGGCTCGCCCACGGCGCGCGCAAAGTCATGCGCCACAGCCTGATCGAAGGCATCACCAAGCGCCTTTGGCAGCGCCTTGGCACGGCGGCGGGCATCAGCGACGAGCGCACTTGGTCCACCTTGACCAAGGAGGAAACCCGCCGCTTCACCGCCGAGCTCGTGGACGGCCGCTACGCTGTGAAAGGCAAAAGCCTCAACAAAGACGAATTCGTCACCTGCGGCGGCGTGCATCTCAAAGACGTGAATCTCAAAACCATGGAAAGTAAACTGACCCCCGGCGTGTTTTTCGCGGGCGAAGTGCTCGACATCGACGGCGTGACTGGCGGTTTCAATTTTCAAGCGGCCTGGACCACCGGCCGCATCGCCGGGGAATCCATGGCCCAGCAGTGTGCGGATTCCGCCGGCTAACCACTTCACTTGCATCTCCGCGCGAGCCTGCTTTAAATAACCGCCCCGGTGCATCACCGGTGCAAACCTCAAACAAATCCGACCATGGGAAGAGCTTTTGAATGCCGCCGCCGCGCCAAGGAATCGAGATGGGCCACCATGTCCAAGGTGTTCCCGAAATTGGCCAAATCCATCACCATGGCCGCCAAAAATGGCGGGCCGGACCCGGAATCCAATGCCCCGCTGCGGGTCGCGATCAACAACGCCAAAGCCCAAAACCTCTCGCGCGACAACATTGAGAACGCCATCAAGCGCGCCGCCGGCAAGGACGCCGCCGATATTTCCGAAGTCACCTACGAGGGAAAAGGCCCGCACGGCTCGTTGTTTGTCGTCGAGTGCGCCACCGACAATTCGAACCGCACGATCGGTAACCTGAAGATCATTTTCAACAAAAACGGCGGCCAACTCGTCAATGCCGGACAGCTCGATTTCATGTTCAACCGCAAGACCGTCATCGAGTTCCCCGCGCCCGACGGCCGCGATCTTGAAGAACTCGAACTCGAACTCATCGACGCCGGCCTCGAAGAACTCTCCGTGGACGAGGGCGTCGTCTCCGTCATCGGCGAATACAGCGCTTTCGCCAGCCTCACCCACGCGGTGGAGGCCCTCGGCATTGTCCCGACCAAATCCAGCCTCCAACGGCTGCCCACCCAGCCCATCGAGCTCACTGAAGCGCAGATGGAGGAAGTCGAAGCGCTGTTGGATAAAATCGAGGACGACGACGATGTGCAGGCGGTCTTCACCAACCTCGCTTGAGGGGTTGATCCGCCCGTGTGAATGCGGAAATCAACCCGCCTCATGAAAAATACTCCATCCAGAGGCCGTTTTTGCCATATCCCCAAATCGGACTGTCCCATCCGTCGTATCGTTTTTGGAGAAATGATCCCTCGACTTTTATGATCATTCATTTTAGATCCGCTAAGACCTTATCAGTCGATGTTCTAACCGCTTCCGCTCATCCCTCTCACTACATGAAAAAACCTTTGATGTCTCGACCCATCTCTTTGTTAGTCCTGCTTGCGGGATGCCTTGGATTTGCCACCGCTGCCCCTTACGGCCCTGAGGGAGAGTTGGTAAAATGGGTGCAACCCGGCGGCCAAAAGCTGACGCTCCGCGTTTTCGGCGATGAGTATTTCGGCCGGACGCAAACCTCCGATGGCTACACCGTGGTCTATAATCCCGCAGATGGCGCTTACCACTACGCCCGTCTCGCCGCCGATGGCTCCAAGTTTGTACCCTCGGGAATCAAGGCGGACCAAGCACCGCCGGCCAATCAGGCCAAACAACTCAACCTCCCGGTCTCATCCATCCGCCAAATCCGGGCACAGCGCAAAGCACTCTATGACGGTGACCGCCCGCAGCTTTGGGACCAACGCGTCAAAGCTGCCGAGACCCTTCGCGCCGCTCAAAACGGGATGCGGATCCGCGCTGCAGACGCTTCCGCCGCGAAGGCCAACGCAGCTCCTATCGTCGGCACCAAAAGGGGGCTGACGATCATCGCCCAGTTCCCGGATGATCCACGGACTTCTGGCCAAGATGCGATTAACTTCCCGACCACCCGGGCAAAGATCGCCCGCTACAGCAACGAAGTCGGCTACAAGGAAGACGGCAACACCGGATCCATCCGCGATTACTTCTTCGACCAATCGCTTGGCAAAATGACCTACCTCCAGACGGTGACAGAAATCATCACCCTGCCTAGGCCACGCAACTATTACAATTTCTCCGATTACCCGACCAACAAGGCCTTCCGCGGGGATGCCGGTCGCGTGCTCCTCAAAGATGCGCTGGACGTGCTCAAGACCGCCAAATTCGACTTCACTGGCCTGACTGTGGATGCGGCCAGCCGGGCGATCGCCACCAACATCTTCTTCGCGGGCGAAAACTCCGGCGTTTGGTCGCAGGGCTTGTGGCCCCACCAATGGCAATTGGCTTCCCCCGTCAGCGTCGGAACCTCCGCCAAGCCGGTTTTTATCAGCGCTTACCAAATTACCAATATTGAAAACTCCGCCCCGACCATCGGGACTTTCATTCACGAAAACGGCCATTTGCTCCTCAACTACCCGGATCTTTATGACTACGACGGCGATTCTCAAGGCGTCGGCGGCCACTGCCTGATGGGTTCTGGAAACTTCAGCAACGGCGGGAAAACGCCTTCGCCACTGAATGCCTATTTTAAGGATCTTGTCGGCTGGGCCAGCGTCACCGACGTCGTCGCCACGGATTTCCGCACGGTCTCGCTGCCCACCACGGGAAACGTCGCCTACCGCTTCTTAAAGCCGGGCCAGCCTTCGGAATTCTTCATTCTTGAAAACCGTGGAGAAGGTGACAAGTGGGCCGCCGGTGTGCCTGATAAGGGAATCGCGATTTGGCATGTTGATGATGCCGTTTATGGCAACGACAGCCAGGAAATGACCGAGGGGGAACACTACCAAGTTTCCCTAGAGCAAGCCGACGGGGCCTTCGATCTAGAAAACAATCAAAACCGCGGCGACGCCCGTGACCTGTTTGACCTCGGTAGGTCCAAATTTAACGACACCACCCTCCCCAACTCCAAATGGTGGGACGGCAGCAAATCCTCGGTGGTGCTCCAAGTGCTCGGCGACGTCGGTCCATCGACACGTGTTCTTTTTGGTGCGATCCCGCCGGATACGATACTGCTTACCCGCCCCAATGGCGGCGAGATGATTTTCCGCAACTCGAGCTACCCTATCACCTGGGACTCCAACATCGTTGGCAACGTGAATATCGAACTCCTCAAAGGCGGAGTGCTCGATACAGTCCTGGCCACCAATGCCCCGAACTCTGGTTCATTCATTTGGAATGTGAGCTCAACGAGCAGGCCCGGCAGCGATTATTCGGTCCGCATCAGCAGTCTGACCAATCCCGTCCCATCCTCGGACTCCAGTTTCAGCCCGTTCACCATCACCAATGCCACCTTCCCATCGGGTGGCAAAATGCCTTACGGCTGGATCACTCCGAAATCGGCGGCGAATGGCTGGAAAATCACTCGGACGGACCCCTACGAAGGGAAATACAGCTTGAGCAGCGAGCCCATCGGCGATGGCAAGAGCGCAACAGTCGCCTACAAGTCCAATTTCAAAGCCGGCACGATGAGTTTTTATCTCAAAGTGGATTCCGAGCAAGGCTTTGACTTCGCCAGCTTCTCGATCAATGGCATAAAGCAGGTCCTGCAGGGCAGCTTGGGAACCAAGGGTATCACTGGTGGAGGCAGCTGGCGTTTCTTCAACTTCCCGGTTCCCGCAGGGACTCACACGTTTGCTTGGACCTATTCCAAGGATGATTCCTACGCCGGCGGTAAAGATAAGGCATGGCTGGACGGCGTCTCATTCCCGCCGACCACTCAGGAAATCGCGGTCGAAGAGCCTGTTGGCAAGGATCTGGTGCATGGCAAGACGCTGATGAGTTTCCCGGCCACCGCCTATGGTTCAGCCAGTCCGGCCCGGAAAATTACCGTTAGAAATGTTGGCAAAGCCGCGTTGACCGGTCTGAGCGTGAAAAAATCCGGAACCGGTGGCAATGACTTCGTCGTCCGCGCACTCGGTGCCACGAACTTGGATCCCGGAAAAAGCACCACTTTCGAGGTGGTCTTCACCCCAGGTAAAATGGGATTGAAACAGGCGGTCATTCACATCCTCAGTAACGACGTGGATGAACCGGCATTTGCTATTTCCTTGGAAGGAACCGGTATCGGATTGCCCAAGATCGCCGTAAGCCAACCGCAGGACATCCGACTCAAGGATGGCAACAGCCTCATCAACTTTGGGAAAACGCCGATCAAATCCTCTGGCAAGACCCGCAAATTCACGGTCACCAATCGTGGCACGGCGATTCTGAAAAACCTGGCAGTCACCAATAAATCACCTAACAATAAGAGCTTCAAGGTGGGCGACCTCGGTGCAATCTCGCTCGCTCCCGGGGAAAGCACCACCTTCAATGTGGTGTTCGTCCCGAGCGTCCTTGGAACACAAACGGCAAGTCTCAGAATCACCAGCAACGACAAAAAATCAGGGCCGTTCAATATCAAACTGTCAGGTCAGGGCGCCCCGCGCAGCTCCGCAAAAATGGCAGGCAACGCATCCAGTCTTATGAACGCGGTGTTTGGATCAGACGGCCTCAATGCTAGCTCAAATGCCTCGGCCATCACTTCGACGGAAGTCATCGCCGGCCAAAAATACCTCGCACTCACCGTCAACAAATCCACCGGCACGGTCCACACCGTCGAGGTGTCATCCAACCTGCTCGATTGGTACAGTGGTGAAAACCACACCACGGTTTTGGTCGATGATGCCACCACCCTCAAGGTGCGTGACAACACGCCGATCACCTCGGGCGCGAAACGTTACATCCAATTGAAATCGGCCAAGCCCTGATCTCGAGCCGCCGGAGAACCCGGTCATTTGACGGCCGTCGCGCGTGATGCGCGCCGGCCGTTTTTTTTCGCAATGGATGATCACGGAATAAACCGACTACACGAAAAATAAGTCGGTTTCACAAGATCGACAACTCACACTCAGGATCCGCAGGCTCTCAATTCTAGCTCTTCTACCTTCCGTGTGTTCGGTGTATTTTGACTCATGATTGCTGATCGGTCAGCTCGTCCATGTCCGCTGCGCTCCCATTGTGGTTCTCATTTCCGAATTTAGGATTATCCAAACGCGCCTGTTGCCAATTTTCAAGAATGCTGCTATACGTCTTTCTAATGGGTCGTAGCACGCCGCAACTGGAATTCCGATGGACTTCGTTGCTTCGTCTTTTGAAGACTCCGGAAGCGCCGCGAAGCAAAGCGCTGGGTGAGGATGGCGGCCTAACGGAATGGTGTGCCGAGACGTCCAAAACCCTTGCCCTGCCCGAACTCGCGCGCCGCGTCCGCGTTTCCTGGAACGCCCGAATGCAGACGACTGCCGGCCGCGCATGGTGGCCGGACCGCTGCATCGAGCTGAACCCGAAACTCAAGGAGTGCGAACCCGAGGAAGTCTGGCGCACCCTGAAACATGAACTCGCACACCTCGTCGCCTACGAGCGCTGCGGACGCCGCAGGATCGATCCCCACGGCCCGGAGTGGCAACTCGCTTGCGCCGATCTCGGGATTCCCGGCGAGCAGCCGTTTCACAACCTGCCCTTCAAGCGCCGCCGGATGAAGCGCAACCACGCCTATATCTGCTCTAACTGTTTTTCAGTGATCCAACGGGTGAAGCCGATCCGCCGCGCCGTCGCTTGTTACGATTGCTGCCGGAAATTCAACAGCGGCGTCTATCACGACCGCTTCCGGCTGATCGAAAAAAAACCGATGTGAGCCGCCTCACCGCCTCGCGTAGCGGAACCCGGGAAACGCCCGCACCAGCCGGCGCATTTCCAGTTTCATCAAGGTCGCGGTGACGACGTGCGCCGGCAGCCCGCTGCGCTCGATGATCCGGTCCACCGGCGATTCATCGCTGGTCACCGCCGCGAAGACCGCAGCTTCCTCTTCCGGTAGCTCGGGCAGCGCCGCATCAGGCTCGGCCGGACCCGCCTTGCGGGCGAACGGCAGCTCCCCCAAGTCGTCTAGCAGATGGCTCGCATCGGCCACGAGCGTGGCCCCGTCGCGGATCAATTGGTTGCAGCCGGCCGAAGTCGGTTTATCGATCGGCCCGGGCACGGCGAAGATCGGTTTGCCATATTCGGAAGCCAGATTTGCCGTGATCAGCGAGCCGGACCACGCCGGGCACTCGACCACCAGCACCGCCTGCGCCCACGCCGCGACAATCCGGTTCCGCATCGGGAAGGTCTGTTTGTCCGGTGCGGTGTGCAGTGAGAACTCGGAAACCACCGCGCCGTAACCCGAGGCGATCTTTTCCGCGAGCGCGAGATTTTCCGGTGGATAAAGTTTTCCCAGCCCGGAGCCGATCACCGCGATGGTCCGGCCATTCGCCGCAACTGCCGCCTCGTGCGCCGCGGTGTCGATGCCCCGCGCGAGGCCGGAAATGATCGTGAACCCCGCCTGCGCGAGTTGATAGGAAAGCTTTTTGGTCGCCTGTTTGCCGTAGTTCGTCGCCCGTCGTGATCCTACGACGCTGATGGCATGGCGGTCGCGGGCTTCCAGTTTTCCCCAGACATACAGCAAAAGCGGCGGATCATAGGCGTCGCGCAGCGGCGAGGGGTAGTCTTCGTCGTTCTGGGTGACGATGGAAATCCCACGCTCGCCGGCCTCGCGGATTTCGGCGATGGGATCGGCGTGGTCCTGCCACGCGTGAAGGATTTTTGCGGTTTCCTCGCCGATGCCGTCCACCCGCATCAAGCGGTCCTTCGCCGCGCCGAGGATGGCTGCCGGATCGCCGAACGCCTCCAGCAGTCTCCGCACGCGGATCGGCCCGATTTTCGGCAGCAAGTTCAGGGCGACGAGGGCTTCGTGGGAGGTCATGACGATGGTTAGAGTCTGCCCATGGAAAGGGGTGGCCGTCAAAGCCATTGACACGCCGTATTGAACCGCCATTCGTTTCGAATGGCCGGAAAACGAGAGCTTACGCAGGAAAACGCCGCTCGGATGCTTGGCACGCAGACCCTGGGGGCCGCTGCGGAGCGCCTGATGCCGGATTTGGCAAACTTCCCGCACTCCGGTCAAGCCGCTGCGGTATTACGTCGAGTCGAATCCATCAGGCGACAAAAAGGCGAGCGCCCGGGCCTTCACTTCCGCCCGTGGCAAAAAGTGACGGCGGAGGTTAAATTGTCCGCCGAGTTGACTCAAAAACACCTTCAAACGACGCCCGAGGCGATGGCTGATTATTGGCGGATGTCCTCCATCGGCAGCGTGCTCAACGGCCTTGCCGCACTCTACCTCGCCACCGGCTAGGACGCCGCTTGCGTCGCGGAATCGGCCACCGGAGTGACCCGCTTCGAAGTCACTTCGGATGGCGCGCTTTACGCGTCGGTCACGCTGCTCAGCATCATGGTCGGCACTGTCTGCGGGGGCACCGGCCTGCCGACGCAGCGGGCTTGCCTCGAATTGATCGGCCTTGCGGGATCCGGAAACGCCCGCGCGCTCGCCGAGGTTTGCGCCTCAGTCTGTTGTTTCTAGTGCCGCTGTTAGTCTTCTGAGCTTGGGGACCCATCGAATATCAACAAGCATCTGGATCGGATTCCTGACGAAGTCCCTGGACTGCTGCAGCCTGCTGCCGCTTTCCGCCATGCAGCCTGCTGCGAGTGGGGTAGGCCAAGGGTTTCATCGGCCTTTTACTGTGCCAATGCCGTCGGGCTCGCAGCAGGGCTGCATGGCCCAAAGCGAGAGCTGGCTGTAGCAGTCCAAGGTGGCGTCGCGTTTTTTAGAAATGGATCGCGTGGCCTTCGGCTGCTAGAGTCGCTTCGTGGATGACTTCGCTCATCGTCGGATGGGCGTGGATGGTCGCATGGATTTCTTCGCTGGTGAGTTCCTGGTCGAGCGCCAGACCCATCTCTGCGATGAGCTCGGTGGCGTTCTCACCAATGATATGAGCGCCTAACAACTCACCGTGCTGTTTGCCGTAGAGCAATTTGGCGAATCCATCAGGCTCGCCGGACGCGATGGCCTTGCCGATCGCGACGAATGGGATTTTCCCGACGACATACTCGATGCCGGCTTCCTTGAGCGCGCGCTCGGTTTTTCCAACCGAGGCGACTTGCGGGTGGCAGTAAGTGCAGCCGGGGAAATTATTCACTTTGCGCGGCTTGTGGCCTTCGATGTAGAGCCCTTCGACGCACTGCACGGCCTCGAATGAAGCGACGTGCGCGAGCCATGGCGGGCCGGTGATGTCGCCCGCGGCATAGACGCCGGGGATGGAAGTTTCATAACGATCGCCGACCTTGATGTAACCGCGGTCGAGTTCCAGCGGCAGGCCGCCGGGAAGCACCGGTTGGATGCCGATGGCGACGAGGCAGATGTGGGCGGGGATGGTGCCGTTTTCCTTCGGGCCTTCGACGGTGATTTCAACATGGGTGCCTTTGTCCACCGTCTGGGTGATTTTGGTGTTGGTGAGAACACGGATGCCTTGTTTGATTAGGGATTTTTCCAGCGCGTCGCCCACTTCGTCGTCCTCGACGGGCAGGATGCGCGGCGCCATTTCGATGAGAGTCACCTTGGTACCAAACGAATTGTAGATGTAGGCGAACTCGACACCGATCGCGCCCGCGCCGATGATAATCATTTCCTTCGGCTGCTCCGCGAGGATCATTGCTTCTTTCGAGCCGATGATGGTGGTGCCGTTGAACGGGAAGTCTGGCAGCCCGCGGGATTTGCAACCGGTGGCGACGAGGATGTCCTTGCATTCGAGCAGCGTGCGGTTGCCGTCATTGCCGATCACCCCGACTTTGCCGGTGCCTTCGACGGAACCCATCCCGCGGATGTAATCCACTTTGTTTTTCTTGAAAAGAAACTCAATGCCGCCAGCGAGGCGGTCCGAAACCTTGCGCGATCGGCCGATCACGGCGGACCAATCGTAGCTCAGCCCCTCGATCTTGAATCCGAACTCCGCCGCGCGATGGGCGAGCGTGTGATAAAGTTCCGCGTTTTTCAGCAGGGCCTTGGTTGGCAGGCAGCCCCAGTTGAGGCAGGTGCCACCGGCGCGGTCTGCTTCGACGCAGGCGACTTTTTTTCCAAGTTGGGCGGCGCGGATGGCGGCGACGTAGCCGGCAGGGCCGCCACCGATGACAATGAGATCGTAGGCCATAAAATTGAGGATTGCAGGATTGCGGCGAGAAACTGTCGCGCCCGCGCCGGATTGTCAAAGATGGAAAGCCGGGAAACCACGGTCTTGAATTCAAATTCAGAAATGAAAACCACGGAATACACAGAACACACTGAAAATGAATTAATTGCAAACTCGAACGGTTTGATCCACTGGGTGAAAACAACAAACTTTTCATCCCTCTGAACTTCCGAGTATTCCGAGTATTCCGTGGTTCCTATCTTCCTTTCTGGGTTGAATGTTTCCCGGCGTATTCTCAGTATCACCAGCGTGCGCAAGCCGTCGTCGAAAGGGATTTTGTGGGTGATTCTCGCCGTGGTGGGAATCACGGGCTGGGTGATTTGGCAAAAGTCGTCATCGCCCGCCGCTTCGTTGCAAGATGCGGATTTCCCGCTATCAATGCCGGCAACGGGTGACCCGGATCATCGTTTCCAATTTCTCAGCGCCTGGCAAACCGCCTCCATCCCGCTGGCCACCCGCTTCGACCCGCCACTCGGCAGCGAGCATGGTGGCCTCGTTTACAACGCCCAGAAATTCTGGGAGATGAATGAAAAGCGCGGCGGCCACCACACCGGCGACGACCTCAACGGCATCGGCGGAATGAACACTGACCTCGGTGATCCGATTTTCTCCACTGCGGACGGGCTGGTGATCTACGCCGGAGAGCCATCGTCCGGCTGGGGGAAATTGGTGGTCATCGCGCACACCGCGCCCGATGGCCGCCCGCTGCACTCGATATATGCGCACTTGAACCAGATCGAAGTGGCAATCGGCTCGCTCGTCGCGCGCGGGGCGAAAGTCGGCACGGTGGGCACGGCCAACGGCTACTATCCGGCGCACCTGCATTTCGAAATACGGGTCAGCGATGGCGTAGATATCGGTGCGGGTTACGCAATGTTTCCGCTCAATCGTCTCGATCCCATCGGCACCGTGAACTCCCTCAGAAACTCCGCCCCGGACGATCTCACACCCGCCCCCCTCAGCAAACTCCTCCGAAACTAGCAAGGAGTGTCGGACTCCGGCCGATGCGGGTGGCCCGAAGTCCCACCCTCCTTCGCTCGAAACCAGACTTTCCTCGCAATCTCCCACCACTCCGCCTTGTGTGTCCTAAATTAAAAGATAAATTAAAAGAGACAGAAATAATCAAAAATCTGCTTGTCGTGTGGCGGGCGTCTGTTTTGTTCAGGGCATGGCATGTGTGCGTTGGATTGTTCCCTGGGCGGATTCGGAAACGAAGCCGGCGATTTACCATTGCATCGCACGGGTGGTGGACCGGCGGCTTGCCTTTGAGGCGGAGGACAAGGAGCAATTCCGTATTTATATGCGCATGATGGAGAATTTCTCCGGCTGTCGGGTGCTTTCCTACTGCGTGATGTGCAGTCATTTTCACATTCTGCTTGAAGTGCCGCCACGGGCAAAGGCTGCTTTGACGGATGGACAATTGTTGCAGCGGCTTGGCGCGCTGTATTCAAAGGCATTTGTCGCCACGGTGGCGAAGGAGCTGGCGGATGCGCGCCAGGTGGTGGCGCAGGGCTTGGCGGCGGATGGGGAGGCCTATGTGCAGCGCATTCACGAACGCTTCACCTATCGGATGCATGACTTGAGCGAGTTCATGAAAACCTTACTTCAACGCTTCACCCGCTGGCACAATGCGCGGACCCAGCGACGCGGCAACTTGTGGGAGGAAACCTTCAAAAGCGTGGTGGTGGAGGATGGCCTGGCCTCCAAAACCATGGCGGCTTACATCGACCTCAATCCGGTGCGAGCCGGTATGGTGACGGATCCCGCGGAGTATCGATGGAGTAGTTATGGCGAGGCAATGGGAGCGACCGGGCGAAGCGGGACCAAGGCGAAGGCGGGTCTGGTGCGCGCGGTGATGGCGGACAAGGGCTGGGAAGCCGATGCGCGCCGCTGGGCGGGCCGGGTTTCGCGCGAATACCGGATGCTTTTGTTGGAAGAAGGAGAGGAGAAGACGAAGGAAACGACCAACGAGCAAGGCGAGCGGGTGGAGCAGGTCGTGAAAAAGGGAATGAAAAGCGGGCAGGTGACGGCGGAGTTGGATCGGCTTAGGGCCGGCCGGGATGTGGCCTTGAGTCGGATGTTGAGGTGCAAGGTGAGATATTTTACGGACGGAGCGGCGGTGGGCAGCAGGGCGTTTGTGGAAAGCCTGTTCGAGCAATGCCGGGAGCGATTCGGCGCGAAGCGCAAGAGCGGCGCGAGGAA
>JBBECN010000150.1:0-3383 GCA_040881795.1 Akkermansiaceae bacterium | reverse complement strand
CGCACGTGCATGTCTTCCACTGGTTGCCTGGGGATACGATCGACCGGCGCCCGCTTGCCGAGGGGGCCCCGCTCTGGCGCGAGTGGTTCGCAACCATACAGGGTGCCGGTCGTCGTCCCGATGCGTTGTTGGAGTTCTGCCGCGGCGATGACCCTGAGCAGTTCGCGGCCGACGCAGCCGTTCTACGCGGCTTGGTTTCCTAACTTGGAGCCTAGCTTTGCGGGTCAGAATCCACGGCCGGTGTGCCGCCATGCCGCCTCTGCTCTGCTTTAGCTCGCCGCGGAAATGACCGATTCGGTGTCAAGAGGCCCTCGGACTCTCGCCACCGCTGTGCCGCATCGAGAATTCGACACGCAGCTTATTGATCAGCAGCACGCTGCACCTGCAAAGGAGTGGTCAGAGGTTGGATGAATCCGTTGCCGCTCTCGCGTTCGCACTCTTGCCTCCACAGCTAATATTTTCGCGGAATACCCACTATGCGCCAAAGTCGAGGGGCCTGCTCGGCGCCGCACGATCATCTAGCGGAACAATGAATAACCTGCGGCGTTCTTAAACCGGAGCGTGACTTCTTTTGATCCAGTTTAATTTACCAGTGTAATCTTTCTTTCCGTTGATTTCTTTTCGAAATGTTCCGAAGATTCCGCAGTTTGCTGACGCGTCCACGCAGTCAAACTCTACTCCATGCCTTCGAACTGTCGACCGCAACTCGCCTACTACACGCCGGAAACCACCGGCTTCTGGGCGGAGTCGATCGAAGTGGATATCTGCATCTACGGGGCGACCAGTGCCGGGGTGATAGCGGCCGTGGAAGCCGCTCGGGGAGGTCGCCGGGTCTGTTTGCTCGCCAATGGCGCGCACCTTGGCGGGCTCACCGCATCGGGGCTGGGCAACACCGACATCGGCAACAAGCACGTGATCGGTGGCCTGGCCGGAGACTTTTATCGCCGGATCGGTGCTCGCTATGGGAAAGAGGCGCAGTGGCGCTTCGAACCCCATGTCGCCGCCGCGGTTTTCCGCGAGCTGCTGCAAGAGGCGGGCATCGTGCCGGTCTGCGGCCAATTCGTGGAAGCCGTCGGCACAGAAGAGGGCCGAATCACGGAAATCCGGTGCGTTGGTGGCCTGAGGGTGCGGGCCGGTTGCTACATCGATGCCAGTTACGAAGGGGACATCATGGCCATGGCAGGAGTTCCCTTCACCGTCGGGCGCGAAGGCAACGAACTCTACGGCGAACTGCTCAACGGCGTGCAAATCCGCGAAACCCACCAGTTCGATTTCCGGGTTTCACCATGGTGTCGCGAAGGGGATGCCTCCAGCGGTCTGCTGCCGGGCATTGAAGCCGGCCCTCCGGGGCCGCAGGGATCGGGCGACCATCTCATCCAGGCCTACAACTTCCGCATGTGCCTCACTTCCGGGCCCGACCGCGTGCCTTTCCCGAGACCGGCGGATTACCGGCCGGATCACTACGAATTACTGGCGCGTTACCTGCGCATGGGCTGGCGGCAGCTTTTTCGCAAATTCGACACCATCCCCGGCGGCAAGACAGA
Source organism: Akkermansiaceae bacterium (assembly GCA_040881795.1). Lineage (GTDB taxonomy): Bacteria > Verrucomicrobiota > Verrucomicrobiia > Verrucomicrobiales > Akkermansiaceae > Luteolibacter. The sequence goes on along the minus strand of JBBECN010000150.1, from coordinate 1,839 downwards.
CACCAACAATCACGGTGCCGTATCGACTGATTTCATCGGCGGGAACCATGCCTATCCCAACGCTTCCTACCGTGAGCGTGAACTCATCTACCAAGAGCATGTCAATTACCAGCAAGGTTTGATGTGGTTCCTGTGCCACGACGAGCGCTGCCCGTCAGACGTCAGGAAGGCCATGGGGGCTTGGGGGCTGGCGGGTGACGAGTTCGAGGACATGGGCCACTGGCCGCCGCAGCTTTACATCCGCGAGGCGCGCCGCATGGTCGGCGACTATGTCATGACCGAGCACGACTGCCGGGGCTACCGGCAGGCGGAGGACAGCGTGGGGTGCGGGGCTTACGCCATGGATTCCCACAACTGCCAACGCGTGCTGGCGGGGGATCGCGTGCTGAACGAGGGGGATGTGCAGACCGGGGGATTTGCCCCTTACCCGATTTCCTACCGCGCCATCATTCCGCCCCGCGGTTCCGTGGAGAATCTCCTCGTTCCTGTTTGCTTGTCGGCCTCCCACATCGCCTTCGGGTCGGTCAGAATGGAGCCAGTGTTCATGGTCCTTGGCCAGTCTGCTGCCATCGCCGCCCGCCATTCTTTGGATTCCAATTGCCGCGTCCAAGACTTGGAATACCAAGGGTTGAGAAGGGGGCTCGAAGCGGCTGGCCAAGTGTTGAGTGTCAACGTGGACGACGATCTTGACCGCCAGAAATGGGAGGTTGGTGTGGTGTGACGCCCGCAACAATGTCCGGCCTTGCCCCCCGTCTTCGGCTGTCTCCCATCTCGCAAAGAAGCATCCCCCTTAGAGTTTCAGAAGGTTGTTCATGCGAGCAGCGGTTGACTGAGAAGGCCGCGCGCTACAAGAAAAACCCAGTCAAAATTAACGCTAGGCGATAAGCTGTGGGAATCGATACGTTGCGTCAACCGCTACGACCGGAGAGTCTTCGGTCATACTTGCGATGCAACGTTTATTTAATTTTCCAGACTGTGTCGCCCCCTGAGAAAAGTCCAAGGCTGATGGTGTCGCTGCGCGAGATTGCCCGGCAAATGGGAGTAAGTCATGCAACTGTTTCCATGGCGTTGCGCAATGATTTCCGCATCTCCTCCAAGCGCCGTCAGGAAATCCAAGAGCGCGCCGCCGAGCTGGGTTATCGACCTGATCCTCTACTCAAGCAGCTCGCCGCTTACCGCAAGAGCTGCGGAACGGTCCCAGTCGAATCCTGCATCGCTTGGCTTAATGACTGGGACCCTCCACGGCATTACTATCGGTTTAGGGAATTCCACAATTATTGGCATGGTGCGGTGGCAGCAGCGGAGAGGCTGGGCTACCGGCTCGAGGAATTCCGCCTGCGCGAGTTTGCGCGCGACGGTGAAAATCTGTCCCGCGTCCTCGCTGCGCGCGGCATTCGCGGCGTAGTCATCCCGCCCCATAGCAAGCAACAGTTTCGGTTTTCCTCTGCGAACTGGCGGGATCTCGCGGTTGTCAAGATCGGCTTCTCGATCAGCGATCTTCCGGCGCATACGGCCGGGGCGGACCAATATGCGGGGGGGCGGATCGCCGCAGTGAAAATGCTGCAAGCCGGACGTCAGCGTATCGGGTGCGTCATCAGTGAAAATCTTGAACGCAACACACGGGGAAATTTCGCGGCCGGATTTCTGCAGGCACGCGACTCGCGCATCCCAAAGAAGCAGCGGATCACCACTCTCAGACTCGACACGACTGATATGCGGAAAGCGCGAAAAAGCTTTCTGGACTGGTTTGCTCAGAGCCGACCCGACGCCATACTCTTTTCCTTTGCCCCCATTGAGCGCTGGGTCAGAGCGGCCGGTGGCAAGGTCCCGAACCAAGTT
>JBBECN010000149.1:0-3442 GCA_040881795.1 Akkermansiaceae bacterium | reverse complement strand
TGTCCCGAACTCCCTGAAAAAAGAAATCGAGCCATGCTTCCCAGTGTCCCTTGAGGAGGAAGCTCTAATTCCAAATTTGACACGAACTTGGAATTTAAGAGCCCGGAATTCCAAGTTCGCATCATTGGCGGCGTTGTTTGAAATTTGCGCAATAGATCAAGCTGGGCTTTACCTGCCCCGCGGATTCCACACAAAACACCCCCTCCCGGTTTCCCGAGTAAATTCACAAAGTCAGGCTTTTTGACGATTGTGGTTCATTGCTTTAGAAAAACGGGTTCATCCATCAGAATCATTTCGGCCAGAAGAGCCGGAACAAAGGAACAGAAGCCCTACTTGGAACAAAAAAGATGAGAACGGAATACGACTTTTCAAAGGCCAAACAGAATCCCTACACAAAGCGGCTCAAAAAGGCGGTAACCATCCGCTTGGAGCCGGACGTCATCGAATACTTCAAGACGATGTCCGGGGAGAATGGCATCCCTTACCAGAACCTGATCAACCTGTATCTGATGGATTGCGCAAAAGCAGGTCGTAAACTCGCGCTTGCTTGGAAGAAATAGCGGTTCGAAAAGGTCACCACCCCCATGATTTACCTCTAAAATTACAGGAGGCCGAAAAAGCCAGTTTCTAAATTCACAAAGTCAGGCTTTTTGACGATTAGAGCCTGCGCGGAGATTCAAAGTTTCACCGCATTTCGATGATGCGTTGTCCCTCGGCATAGGCACCGGAGATCCGATCCCACTCCCGGTTGAGGGTCGTGATGAGATCCTGCGTGCGGCAGTTCCCCATCCTTAGCCACAACAGGCGTCCGGTATCGCCGGGACGGGTGGCGAGGATGAAAAAGTCCACATCCTTGGTGATGAGTATGCGTCCCTCATGGATCGACGTTTGCCAGATCGAGAGATCATCGGTTTGAGCCATCTCGCGCTCCAAGACATGCACCGCATCAAGACCCCTGCCGCGTAGCCAGCGGGCAAGCGTTCCCGGCAACTGCGCGTCGATGAGGAATTTCATGCCGCACCGGCAATGACGGTGTGATCCGCCTGTTGGGCGGCGTAGCGGAGGGCGGCGGTGATGTCATCCGGCTCGAGGAAAGGGTAATCCGCGAGAATCTCATCGTTCGATGCGCCGGAGGCGATCAGGTCGAGCACGTCGCTAACTCGGAGACGGAAGCCACGTATGCAGGGGCGTCCGCCGCACTTCCCCGGCTCCACGGTGATGCGATCGAGTAATTTCGACATGTTGTGAAGCTATCCGTCGCCCTGTTTCCCCGCAAGTCTTTCCTACCCTCGCCGTGCTCTCCGATTTCTGTGATTTTCCCGGGAAACTTGCAACCTTCTGGAAAAAGAAGGAATTGACCACGGATTTCATGATGACGATGGATTCGTTCTGACCGTGGAAAACGAGGCGGTTTTCCTAGGTTATTGGCCGTGACCACCAGGCCTTGAGGTTTCCCCTGAGTGGCCCCGGCTTACCAACGCCAGTGAATGGGGCACTGCAATCGGATTCACAAACGATTTGAGTTTGTCCATCACGCTGCGGCCGAGTGTGCCGAGGGTGTCAGCCCAACCCGATCGTCAGCAGGTCGCCGGAACCGGTCAGGCGCTGTTTGAGATCGCCGAGATCGATTCGGGCGGCCCCGAGGCGGTAGGGATTGTCTTCGCGACGGAACTCCAATGGTGCGCCGTTGAGATCGATGGAAACCGGGCCACAGCCGTTTTTCCCGGCGTGGTAAACCACTTCGAGCGGGTGGCCGGCGAGATTCAAGCAGACCCGCAGACCATCGAGTTCCGGAGGCATGACCGGGTCCACGACCAGCGCGGATTTCTCCCAACGCAGGCCGAGGAAACATTGCATGATCAATCGCGTGCCGATCCCCGCACCACTGGAATAAACGCGCCAGCCGCCTTCGAGCGCGATCTCGCCGCTGTTCACCTTGTCGTAGTCGCTGAAGGCCTCGTAGCGATCGGCGAAGGCGGCGTCGGAGCTGGAATAATAACAATTCGCCTGGCGCGAAGTGGCGGAGGGCACCAGATCGCGGAGGGCGATCGGGTTGATCTGGCAGAGGGTGCGGAAGAAGCCCTCCGCATCGCCAAAGCGGGCGAGCGCCTCGCAGTAACGAAGATGGGCATGCATGTACATGATGCCGATTTCCCGGCCGAAGTAGCTGGCACTTTCGGCCCGCTGGAAATTGGTTTGCAAGCCGCCATGATAGGCCATCGGCCGATCGAAAAGACGCGCGCCATCCGGCCCTAGCAGGTGCTGCCGGATGATGCCGAGGTGGGCCGACGCCTGCTCCGGGCTGAACATGTCATTGATGATGGCATGGATCATCGGTAGCAGACTGTAAGACAAACCGGTGATCCCATCACGGGGATGGAGCAGATAGTCGGTTTTTCCGCCCTCATGGAAATAAGCGAGGCCTGCGAGAACGTCATCCACGATGAGCAAGCGCTGGAATTCTTCAAGAATTCTGGCGGCCATGGCCTCGAACTCCTGAGCGCGGGCCACGATTCCAAGATGCCTGAATGCGCCGGCCAGAGCGATGTATGTCTGATAGTTGAGTGTCACCGTCCAGGAACTGCAAAGCCGCTGGCGCATGTCCGGCTTGGCGGGCTGGAGTGAATCGTTCCAATCGCCGTGACCGTATGCGGCGAGGCGGGTGCCTTCGATCACCCGGCTCTGGATCAGATCCAGCGCACATTCGACATGCTGCCAGAGGGTGGCCTTTTCAGCGGCGGCATCCCCGTCCGGATGGAAATACGGCAGCGATTCATCGAGCAGCGAGGCATCGCCGGTGGCGGTTAGATAGTGGGCGAGGGCGAGCAGCGGCCAATAGACGATGTCGCCGTGCGAATCTCCCGGCCGGATGTTGCGTTCGCGATCGAAGAACATGAACCATTGTGGCCAATCGCCGTCGGCGTTCTGCTGACGGAAGACCCGGCATAACAAATCCCGCATCGGCTCGAAGCGACCGAGCGCCAACAACATTTCGACCGGTCCTTGGCAGACATCGCGGGTGCCCCAGCCGCCGCCGGAGTATTGTTCGAGACCGCGCGGCGAGAGATAATGCACAAGCGCATTATGGATGAACCATGGGAAAATCTCACCGGCACGCTCCGCAGCAGTCGCCAACGGACTTGCCGCGGGCGCCGTGATTTTCAAGCCGGAGGTGATCGATTCCCAGAAGTGCCCGGTTTGTATGGCAGTCTCATCGACCAGCCGGCCGCGCAGGATCAGTCCGGCGTGGGTGCTTGGCGCGGAGATAAAACAAAGAAACGGCTGCTGGCGCGAAACCCCATCCTCGAAGAGCAATTCATCGCCGCCAATGCTCTCGACCTGCGTGCCCTCGGCCGGGCCGACGAGGAATCCACCATCCGGAAACCTCCGGCCCACGTCGCTGTCCGGAATGGCGCGCACAAACGCCGTGCTGCCATCCAGC
>JBBECN010000148.1:19719-22579 GCA_040881795.1 Akkermansiaceae bacterium | reverse complement strand
TTTGGCGATGCGTTCCAGCAACTCGATGTCGCCACGGTCGCGGGCGTGGCAGTGGTGCCCAATGCCATCAGATTGAGAATTTTTTTAACCGCAGATGAACAGGATAAACACAGATGAAGAATTCAGATAAAAACCGAGAAATCAGTCGTCCTCTCGCCAAAGGCAGGTATCGCGTTTGTAGTGGTTGAGATTCTCAACGCTCCAATGTCCTCGGACCGCTGCGTGGATGCGTTGTTTTTGATCAGGAGCAAGGCTGGTTAAAAAGTTTCATGAATCGGGTCAGGTGTCGTATTTCAACATTTTGCGCGTTGGAGCACGCAGTAACGGCTCTTCTTCCTGGTGAGTTTGGATGATGAAAAATTGCGGATTTCATGCTGATGGTTTTACGATCCGGATCAACTGACCGGCTAGGTTTCCGTGAGTGGAAATAGCGGAATGAATGCGATGGGCGAAAGTTGCGGGGTTGGCATCGTCCCGGGTGCAGACGATGATGCCTGCGTGGTCACCTTGGGTATCCCGGTGCAAGCGGATGAAATCGAGGCGGTCCAGGGTGAGCACGGCGCGTTGCTGCTCAGTGGCAAACGCCAAAACCTGATCGTCCGGGACTTTTTGATTCGCCCGTCCCGCTTCGTAGGAGGTGAGGACATCATTTCCGAGGCGTCTCAGTTCTTCGACGACGCGCCTTGGAAAGTTCTCGTTGGAGTAAAGTGAAGCCATCACGCATCCCGGTTGCTTTGGATGGCATGCGCGATCTCCTCGCGGTGGGTTTCCACATACTGCCAGGCGGCTTCGAGGTCGAAAACGCTGAGTCCGGGATAGTCCTTGAGGAGTTCAAGATCGCCCACTCCGTGGCGGCGCGCGTCCTCCAGCATCCACACCGCGACGCGCGTCATTCCCACGCAGGCTTCGCCGCCGCAAACTCCCGGCGTGCGATGGATCCTGCCAGAAGCACCGGAATCCGGCGTAACACCCGCCCGCGCCTTGACGAATAGAACGAAGTCAAGCACCTCGGATTGGACCGGTTCCGATGCGGCTTCGATTTCGCTGACAATGCGCTGAGTGAGTGCGGTCATGGGGTGAAACTAGCTGGGCTGGGGAAAACGTAAAGTCTGCAAGCAACGCTTCGATTTACCGAGGTCCGTTTTCGATTCAGCGGAGGCCGGCGACGGCGAATTCGCCTTGGTGGCGGACTTGGTAGAGGGCGTATTGGCCTTGGGTGATGGATTGGATGTAGGCATAGCCTCCGACGACCAGGTAACTAACCTGGCAGTCGTTCATGATTGTATTCAGCCATGAATGAGCTTTCGCACTTCCGGGGTGGCTTCCGGGGCGCGGAAGGTGACGGAAAGTTCATGCTTCGTGTGACTTCACAGCGCACATTCCGGCTGGGGTTGAGAGCGTTTTAGGCTCAGGGAGTTGGAACCGCAGGTGACTCGGCAGGCACATCCGCCGTGTGGGTCTTGAAGGAAGTGTCCTTGGAATGATCCGCAAACGGGGTTTTGGTGAATTTTGTCGCGAATTCCGCCAAATGACTCGTCCACTTTTCCGGGGTCGTGATTTCGCCCTGGCCTTCCCAGCCGAAGCCGCTGAACCAACGAATGTGGCCGCTCGCATCGGTGCGGGCGAGGCACAGCGCTTGCGTCTGGCCTGCGGCGTCGGTGTGGAGCTGCATTTTCACCACGCGCTGCGGGTGGATCGCGATGCCGGTGCCAAGTCCGAGGCCATCAAGTTTTTCCCAAAGTTGCATGGTTCCGGTGGCGGGCGAGAAAACCGGCGTGGTGCCCTTCACCTGGGGCATGAGTCCGATCGCCACGTCCAATTCAGCCGGCTGCCCATCCACGGTGAACCGCGAATCACTCTGGAAAAATCGCTGGCCCATGATCAGCGTGATGCGCTTGGTCTCGCGCAGGACCTTGCCGCCGAGATCACTTGCGTAGTCCAGTTCGAACACGGTGCGCTCCGGCGTGCTGCTGATCACCCGCTGGGTGATGAAAGTGTCGGAATTGTGAAGTTTCCCATCCGCCCAGACGGAAATTCCGCCGCAGCCGCGGGCATCGCCGACTTTATAGACATCGAGTCCCTCGCCTTGGTCCTTGTGGTAGGATTTGTTGATTTTGCCGTAGGGCACTTTGTTCAGGTCCTCCATATACCACTTGTCGATGATCGGGTAGGGGACCCGCTTGAACCAGCAATCGATCCCGCTGTTTTCCGGGCCCGGGCGCAGCGCTGGGCCGTAGGTGCGGAAGGCGACCAAGTCGTTTTCCCAGGCGAAATCATCCGCGCGCTCCGGCACAAATCGGGCGAACGTGCGGGGCGTGGCGGGCATGAATCGCTCGGGCATTTTCACGCCTTGGAATGAAACGAGGTCCGTCCGGCGCTTCGATGGATCCAGCAAGCGGACGATCTCCGAGCCAGCCAGCAGGAATGCGCCGCTGCCATAAACTTCGGTGGATTCCGCCGTGGTGGCCATGTTGTCCGGGGCCTCGCCGATTTTCTGCACAAATCCGAGCATCCCCGTCGGCTGGATGTTTTTTGCCAACGCCTGGTATCCCTTCATCACCGCCGGCCTGAATTTGTCCGCGGGCAGCAGTCCGCGGTTGATGCCCCATGCCATCGCTTGCACAAAAAACGAGGAGCCGGATGATTCACCTTTGGGGTCCTGCGGGTCGAGCAGGCTGGTGCGCCACAGCCCGTCGGCATTCTGCAATTTCAGCAGCGCATGAATCATGTCGTGATAGAGCCCCAAGTATTTGGTCCGCGATGGATGGTCCGCCGGAAGGTGGTCGAGCACCGCCGTTAAACCGCCCACCACCCAGCCATTGCCTCGCGCCCAGAACACGTCTTTGCCGGTGTGCGAGCG
>JBBECN010000148.1:17913-19619 GCA_040881795.1 Akkermansiaceae bacterium | reverse complement strand
TCTCACCTGTCGCAAATACCAAAACATCATCATGGAATCACGACTCATGCCATCGCCCCGCGAGGCCGCCGTTCTCGATACGGAAGAACTCCGCGCATCTTTCCTGCTCGAAGAACTTTTTACCGAAGGTGAAATCTCGCTCATTTACACCGATCTCGACCGCGCCATCGTCGGCAGCGCCATCCCCACCGGCGGACCACTCGTGCTCGGCAACGACGACGCACTCAAAGCTGACTTTTTCTGCCAACGCCGTGAAATCGGCATCCTCAATTTTGGCAGCCCCGGCACGGTCACCGTCGATGGCACCGCCTACCAAATCGGCACCCACGATTGCCTCTACATCGGCCGTGGCAGCCGGGAAATCTCCTTCGCCAGCGCCAACGCCGCCGATCCCGCCGTCTTCTATCTCGTCAGCTACCCGGCCCACGCCTCCCACCCGACGACACATGCCACCCGCGCCGATGCCAACCGCGTCGAACTCGGCAGCAAGGACGAGTGCAACGAGCGCACCATCTTCCAATACATTCACGAAAACGGCATTAAAAGTTGCCAGCTCGTGCTCGGCTTCACCGAATTCAAACCCGGCAGCATTTGGAACACCATGCCCTGTCACACCCACGACCGCCGCAGCGAGGTCTATTGTTACTTCGACGTCCCCGCCGCGCACCGCGTCCTTCATATGATGGGCCAACCGCAGGAAACCCGCCCGCTGTGGGTCGCCGACCGCCAGGTCGTGCTCTCGCCGCCGTGGTCCATCCACACCGGTTGCGGCACCGCCAGCTACCGTTTCTGCTGGGCCATGGGCGGTGAAAACCAAGCCTTCACCGACATGGACCGCGTCGAAATCGCCGAGCTGCGCTAACACAGCGCCCATCCACCGTTTAAAATCTAATTCGTTAGATTCGGCAGATTCGTGGTGCCTCAAACTCTTCAATCCATCTTCCATCCACCATCTTCCACATGAACCCCTTCGACCTCACCGGAAAAACCGCCCTCGTCACCGGCTGCAAGCGCGGCATCGGCTTCGCCATGGCCCAAGGCCTAGCAGAAGCGGGTGCGGACATCATCGGCGTCAGTGCCAGCCTCGAAGCCAGCGGCAGCGCCATTGAAAAAGCCGTCACCGCCCTCGGCCGCAAGTTCACCGCCTATCAGTGCGATTTCTCCAAACGCGACGAAGTCAAATCCTTCGCCGCCCGCGTCCTCGCCGAGCAAGGCACCCCGGATATCCTCGTCAACAATGCCGGCACCATCAAACGCCAGCCCGCCGCCGAACACTCCGATGAATTCTGGTTCGAAGTCATCGACGTCAACCTCAACGCCCAGTTCCTCCTCAGCCGCGACATCGGCGCGAAAATGATCGCCCGCGGCAGCGGAAAAATCATCTTCACCGCCTCATTGCTCACTTTCCAAGGCGGCGTCACCGTCCCCGGCTACGCGGCATCCAAGGGCGGCATCGGCCAGCTCACCAAAGCCCTCTCTAACGAATGGGCCGCCAAGGGTATCAACGTCAACGCCATCGCCCCCGGCTACATCTCCACCGACAACACCGAAGCCCTGCGCGACGATCCCGTCCGCAGCCAGCAAATCCTCGCCCGCATCCCCGCCGGGCGTTGGGGCGACATCGCGGATTTCAAAGGCCCCGTCGTTTTTCTCGCCAGCGAAGCTTCCCGCTACGTCCACGGCGAGATCCTCGTCGTCGATGGCGG
>JBBECN010000148.1:0-17813 GCA_040881795.1 Akkermansiaceae bacterium | reverse complement strand
TTGTCGATCGACTTCATGTAGGCTTCTTCCGGTGAAATCATGCCTTCGCGGAGCTTCGACCAGATCGATTCGTCCATGAACTGCATGCCTTCGTTTTTACCACCGGTGATGACGTCGTAGAGTTTCTGGGTGGCACCTTCACGAATGATGGCGGCGACGGCAGGGGTGGCGAACATGATTTCATGCACGGCGGTCCGGCCGGGTTTGTCCACACGCTTGCAAAGCAACTGGGCGACGACGCCGCGGAGCGATGCCGCGAGCATGGTGCGGACCTGTGATTGTTGGTCGGCGGGGAAAACGTCGATGATCCGGTCCACCGTCTTGCGGGCGTTGTTGGTGTGGAGGGTTCCAAACACGAGCAGCCCGGTTTCCGCGGCGGTTAGAGCGAGCGAGATGGTTTCCAAGTCGCGCATTTCTCCGACGAGCACGATGTCTGAATCTTCACGCAGGGCGGCGCGCAGGCCGTCGGCGAAGGATGGAGTCTGGATCGGCACCTCGCGCTGGGTGATGATGGAGCGCTTGTTGCTGTGGACGAATTCGATGGGCTCTTCGACCGTGATGATGTGGCGGTTGAAGTTGATATTGATGTAGTCCAACAGCGCGGCGAGCGTGGTGGATTTTCCGGAGCCGGTGGGGCCGGTGACCAGCACCAGGCCGGAACGCATGTGGCCGAATTCCTTGACGATGTTAGGAACTCCGAGGCTCTCCAAGGAGGCGATTTCGGTGGGGATCAAACGGAACACGGCGGCAAGTCCATTTTGCTGTTTGAGATAGTTGCACCGGAAGCGGGAGTCTTCATCCATTTCGTAGGCGAAGTCGAGATCGCCGGTGGTCAGGTATCGCTCAAAAGCTGCTGGATCACAAATTTCAGCGAGCAGGGTTTTGAAGCTCTCTCCCTGGAGAACTTCCTGATCCGGAATCTCGGTGACAGCACCATGGACCCGGATCTTCGGGTGTTGGCCCTCCGAGAGATGAAGGTCGGAGCCCTTGGTGGAAATGAGATATCGGAAGAGTGTATCGATCTTGGCCATGCAGAAACGTGAAGGAGAGGGTTGGGTTGGAGGAGTCGGATGTAAAACCGGGGCGCGTCAGGATTCGAAGAAGGCCTTCATTTGGTTTTTATCATCGGAGCGGAACAGCGCTTCTTCGCGTGAGATCAAACCTTGGACATAGAGGCGTCGCAGCGATTCATCCATGGTGATCATGCCGACGTTTTTACCGGTCTGCATGACGCCTGGAAGCATGAAGGTTTTACCCTCGCGAATGCAGTTGGAGACGGCGGGGGTGTTGACGAGCAGTTCGAGGGCGAGCACCCGGCCATTGCCATCCGCGCGCGGCACGAGTTGTTGGGAAAGAATTCCGCGCAGGGACTCGGAAACCATGATCCGGATTTGATCGCGCTGGTCGGTGGGGAACACGTCGAGCACCCGGTCCAGAGTCCGCGGCGCGTTTCCGGTGTGAAGGGTGCCGAGCACCAAGTGGCCCGTTTCCGCAGCGGTTAGGGCGAGCTGGATGGTTTCCAAATCGCGCATTTCTCCGACCATGATGACGTCGGGGTCTTCCCGAAGCGCGCCGCGAAGGGCTTTGGCGAAGGATTCCGTGTGGGTGTGCACCTCGCGTTGATTGACGTGGCAGCCTTTTGACTCGAAAACGTATTCGATGGGGTCTTCGAGGGTAAGGATGTGATCCTCGCGGTCGCGGTTGATGAAATCGACGAGCGCAGCAAGGGTGGTGGACTTGCCGGAGCCGACGGAACCGGTGACGAGGACCAGGCCGTTCTGATAGCGGGTGAGCGGCAGGATGTGCTCAAGTGGCAGACCGATGTCTTCGAGGGACTTGATCTTGGTGTTGATGATCCGAAAGACCATGTCGTAGCCGAGCCGCTGCTTGACGACGGAGGCGCGGTAGCGACCGTTCGGCGCCGAGTAGGCAAAGTCGATATCGCCATGAGATTGGAGGCGGTTCCATTCAGCATCGCCAAGGAAAGAGCGGGCGAGCCGGGCGGTGTCCTTAGCAGTGAGCGGCGGATGGTCCGGCCAAATGGGAGACAGTGAGCCGAAGCGCCGCCATGCCGGTGGATAGGCCGTGGGAAGGTGGACATCGGAGCAGTCGTATTCACGACCGAGTTGGAGGTATTGATCGACGTGATCGAGAACCTGATGGGTTGCCATGGGTGGGTTTTAGATGGAGTTGGATGATGGTTGAACGGGGCGGGAGCTTTTCGGCTGGAGGACTCCCGAGCGGCCTTTGAAATAGTTGCCGAGTTGATCGGTCAACCAGACCTTTGCTAACGGGCGAACGGCGGTCAAGGTGAGACCGAGCAAAGTGAGAGCTAAATTGCGGCTTTTGATGGTTTTGGCTGGCGCGGCGGGTCGGCGGCGGAAAAGCGCGCTTGCCGCAAAGCCCGACGCCAAGCCGCCAAGCAGCCAGCCTTTCGGGTGAGTCTTGAGGGAGGTGCGGACCCTCGAAACCACGTCGAGACGCTCGACCAGGGCATGGGCATCATTTCCCAGACGGGTTCGGGCGATCTCGGCGATGCGAATCAGCCGTTCGGTTTCTTGTTGATGTGAAATTTTTCGATCCATTCGCGGTCTTTTTGGAATTCAGCGCGGGTGATAGGGAAGGCGGGGTTTACCGCAGGTTTCCCGAGAAGGGCAAACCCAATGCCTACGAGCAGATGCAGTGCGCTCGCACCGAGGGCGACCCAGTACCAAGGCCAATGCATGGCATCGGCAAGAATGGCGACACCTCCGGAAATCAGCAGAGCCCATGCAAAAATCACGCAGCAAAGCGCGGCGACGAAGAAGACGGCCGCGCGGGCGGCTCCTCTGGCGGCATCCTTGGATTCCAACTGAATCAAGGCGACGCGCGAAGCCAAAAGTCCCATCAGTGCCTCCCGCCAGTTTGAGGGAGCGCTGGGGGCATGGTTGATGGTTTCGCCAGGAGAATTTCCGGACGACGCCTGATCAGCGTCAGATGAAGGATTCATGAAACTGGGAGGAGACCCATCTGGCAGGATGGCACTCAGCGGCGGACGATGAGGCCAACGAGGAAGCCGATTCCGAGTGCGCTGAGCACGCACTTTGTTGGATTCTCACGGATGTAGTCTTCGGCGGTCACTTGCATCTCGCGGGCTTTGACGCGTGACTCCTGCCATTGTTCGGTGGCGGATTCCCGGAAGTGTTGGGCCTTGTCGGTGGCGGTGGCCTTGAATTGGCTGGCACGCTCGTTGGCGGTCTCCTTGAAATGCTGGACGGACTCGACGGCCTTGTCCTTCAGTTCGGAGGCTTTGACCTCGGCGGTTTGCACGAATTCACGGGCTTTTTCACCGGCGGCGACACGGAGGTCATTGGCGGCTTGGGCAACGGATGGCGTTTGAGTGAAACCGGCTTCGGGATCGAGGCTGCCGGGGGTGGAAAATGGATTGGACATGACTTTTGGCTTTCTGTTTCGGACGAACCTTCGTGATTCACCTTCCTGAGAGAATTAGTGACACTTCTTGATGGGAGGTGCAAGGCGTGTTTGTTGCGAAATATCCAGATATCTATCGGTCTTCGCGGATGATTGCGGCCTTGGGAGGTGCTAGGAGCAGTTGTTTCTGTTCGTCTGGTGGCGCGGTGAAGATCTCGCTTTCCCAGGTGGCGTCCTTCAACGGGCCGGAGCCACGAAATTGGAACAGCCCGTAAAACGGGCGCAGCGGCAGGGTGATGAGTCCAAGCAGGCCGCGGGCATTCAGGCGCATGGTCATGTTGAGCGTGCGATCCATCAGGTTGATGTCCCCGTCTCCGGTGAAATTGAGGGAGGTGGTGGATGTCTGGAAATCATGAGTGCTGAGAATGCCCTTTTGGATGGTGAAATTGCAGAACGCATCGTTCGCGCGCTCGGACCCGGCCCGGCGGTCTTTCAACACACTGCTGACGAGGCGCGTCAGCGGGCCGAACATTGGGACGGAAAAAAGCTCCGCGTTCTCCATCGCGAGCAGCCCCTCGCCATTCATGGTTTCCACTTTGCCGTCCGTCAGGTCGAAGTTGATGCGGCCGGTCATTCTGCCACCCTCTTTCATTTGGAAATCATAAGTCGAGGCCAGCTCCTGAAGTGCCAAATTTGTCCAGCTGAGCTCGCCCTCCAAGCGGCCCTTGCCCAGGTAGTCGAAGCGGCTGGCGACCGGCCCGCCAAAAATGTCGAAATTCAAATTCGAGATGGCGACGCGCTCGCCGCGAATCGCCACATCACCGCGCGGTTGCCCCAGCGTGATGGTTTCTCCCAAAAATTGATAATCCGCAGATTTATCGGATTTGAATGAAACATCCAGCGCCGTGCGGCCTTGCGGGGTGACGTCCACCACGCCGGACGCCTTGAGTTCCGGCGTGTGGTGAAAGCGATATTGTTCCAGACTGTCCGCCACCTTCGGTGCGAAAAAACGCACCATCGGAGCTGCCCACATGTCGCCCGAGACGGCTTCGACTTCGACGATCTTGTTGGGGGCGTCGTAGCGGATGCGTCTGACCTGAGCGGTGCCTTGTTTAGGTCCTTTGAAAGCGGTTCTCAGGGGATAGTCCTCGTAGTTGAAGAGCACCTTCCCATCGAAGAAATCCAATTCGTAGTGGCTGAGGGAGAATTTGCACTCGGCATGATTCACCGGCACGCCTTTGTAATTCATGTTCTGCAAATTTCCGCCTCCGCTGTAGGCCCATGAATGGCGGTCGGTCGCGTCGAAGCCGCCTTCCAGACTGACATTCACCGCCGCACCTTTGCGCGCGGTGAAATCATTGAGCACAATCGCCAGCGGCAGCCCGACGAAAAACGGCTTGTAAACCTTGGTGGGCAAGCTGCTGTTCAGCGCCAAGCGGACTTGCGGCCACTGGATCATCGCTTTGCCGTGTGCTTCACCATCGGCGCGGATCAAGCGCACGTCTCTCAGGAACGCCTGCTGATCCCGCCACGAAAAGGCGGTTTCCACCGCATCAAAGTCCATTCCACGTAGTTTCACCGACTCGCAGCGGGCGTGTCCGGTCATGCGGACTTCAGGGATGTTGTCCTGCCCGAGTTGGAAGTCGCCCTCGGCCGCGAGCGTTTGTCTGCCGCGGATTTCAATCGCCTTGAGCGCCGGGATTCCAAGCCACGCCTTGAGCAGGGCGGGGACCTCAAGTGACGAGGAAACATCAAAGCGACCTTCCCGCGAGTCGAGGTTGTAGTCGATGTGTCCTTCGAAGACGCCGCTGGAATCGGTGGCCCGCAGCGAGGTGATGGTGAGCAGATCGCCGGTCATGTCCGCCTCGGCCGTCACCTCATCGAGGCGGTGATGGTTTTTGCCGATGCTTTTGGCTTTGAGAGTGAGCTTGGCCTTGGTGGCGGAGCGATCATTGGCATTGCCCTCGACGTAAACCTGCAAGCTCGGCGCTTGATCTTCATCGAAGCTCCATTTGTTCAATTCATGAATGATCTGGGCCAGCAGCGCGCGGCGTTTGCCCTCGTCGGTATCTTCGGGAGGTTTCGGCCCGCCCTGTTGATAGCCGATCAACTGGGCGTCGAGTGCCACCTCGATGCCGGCGATTTTGCCGTGGGCTCCGCGCACTTCCAGCCGCCGGTTGCCGGGCATGAAGAGCGTCCCATTCGCTTCGGTGACTTCCAGGATGTCCGAGTTGGGGTCCTTCGGGTTGACCGGAAGGGTGAGTCTGACGTCCTTGAGCTCCACCCGGGTGAGGTGTAAAATCCCGCGGGCAAGTTTGGTTTTATCAAAATCCAAGACGACCTGCTCAAGCCGCGAAAGTTCCGACAGGTGCTCGGGATCGAAAAAAACCCGCACGTCCGTGGCAATCACGCCGCGCAGGGGGATATAGCGCAGGCTGCCGATTTCCAAGAAGGCACCTTGTTTGCTCGCCTCTCGCTCGATCAGCGAGCGCCACGAATCAGGCAGGCCCGTGCGGTTCGCCCACCACAAGCTTCCGAAGCCTGCCACCACCGCTGAGACGATCAGCAGGAAGAGGAGTGATCGGAGGTTCCGGGTGAGGTGCAGGCGATACATGTGCGAATGTTTGACAAGGTTACCGCCCGTCTTTTTGAAATGCAACTCAAGGCACCAAACCTGCCTCGCGGAATGAGTAGTAGGCAAGGCGGCCTTCCGCCGGGCGGCCGATGATCAAATGATCGAGCATTTCGATTTTCATCAACTTCGCCGCTTCGACGAGGGTTTTGGTCATGATTTGATCCGCCCGGCTCGGGCTGGGATCGCCGGACGGGTGGTTGTGAATCAGCACAAAACTGTAGCCACTGCGGGTGATCACCGGGCGCAAAATTTCCCGCGGGTGGGCGCTGGATTCATTCACGGTGCCCACGGAAACGACCTCCGTCCCGATGTGCCGCAGCCGGGTGTCGAGCACGGCGACGACCACCTGCTCCTTTGCGAGGTGGCCCATCTGCGGGCCGAAAAACGAATAAATCAGCTCGGGTGTATCCAACGGCCGGCTTTGCAATTCTTCCCGGGCGACGCGCGCGCCCAGCTCGAAGGCGGCGGCGAGTTTCGATGCTTTCGCCAGCCCGAGGCCTTTTTCTTGGGCCAACTGGGAAACGGAAAGGCTGCCGAGTGAACCCATCGACCCGTATTTCCGGATCAGGTTCCGCCCGATTTGGATGGCGCTCACGCCCTTGGTGCCAGTGGAAATGAAAAGTGCCATCAGCTCGTCGTTATTAAGTGCGGCGGGCCCCAGCGCCGCCAATTTCTCCCGTGGCCGTTGATCGTAGGGCATGTCCTGAATGCGGCAGCTTTGTGCATCGCGTGCCTCATCGGCAAACGGGTGGGATGTCTCGGTTGTGATCATTTGAACACTCTATCCTGACGAAGGGGATTGGCAAGCATTGTAAATAATACCGCTGGAAAAAGCCGCCGGAAGTCCTAGCTTCCGGCATGGCATGGGTGTTTTTTTTCGATGGCAATTGCGGGTTTTGCTCATGGACGGTGCGCCAAGTCTTCCGCTTGGATCGTCATGCGCGCATCGCATTCGCACCCTTGCAAGGGGATCTCGCCCGTGAACACGGATTTTCGAAATACGCGGATGAGGCGGGCGGGACGATGGTCGTCTTGCGCGAGACCGACGGAAAAGTTTTCACCCACAGCGATGGTCTGATCGAATTGGCTCGCGCATTCGGCGGCGGATGGCGGGTCCTGACGGTGGCGCGTTTCATCCCGAAATGGCTCCGGGACACAGGATATCGCTGGATCGCCCGCAACCGCTATCGGCTGATGGGCCGGGCGGATGCCTCCTGCGCACTTCCGGATCCGGCGCTCTTGAAAAGGCTGCGGCAATAGAACCTTGAAATGCTGGAAACGGCATGCATCCTCGCCGCCCGCCCATGGCAGGACCCACTTTTCAAGCACTCCCAGGTTTCCGCGACTTCACTCCCCGTGAATGTGCGGTCCGCAATTATTTGTTCGATACATGGCGCTCGGTCGCCCGCCGCTGCGGCTATGTCGAATACGAAACGCCCATCCTGGAAGACACCGGGCTGTATTTGAAAAAATCCGGCGGCGAGCTTTCCTCGCAGTTGTTCCGCTTTGAGGACCAGGGCGGCCGCGACGTCACGCTGCGGCCGGAAGTGACCGCCTCGCTGGCGCGCATCGTCGCGCAACATCAGCGGGATTTCCCGAAGCCGCTCAAGTGGTTTGAGATCGGCCAGTGTTTTCGTTACGAAAAGCCGCAAAAGGGCAGGGGACGCGAGTTCCACCAATTCAACGTGGATATCCTTGGTGAGGGCGGCCCGGCTGCCGATGCCGAGCTCATCGCCCTCGCGATCGAGACGATGCTTTCTTTCGGATTTGTTGCCGGTGACTTCGTCGTCCGAGTGTCCGATCGTATGGCTTGGATCGACTTCGCGGCGGCCAACGGCATCCCCGAAGATCGCATCCCGGATTTTCTCGGCATCATCGATAAGATCGAGCGGGAGAAACCCGAAGTGCTGGTGCAAAAACTCGCCGCATTTTCCCTAACACCCGATGGCGTCCGCGCCTTCATCGCGGATCCCGCAAACGCCTCCGCCGCCTACCTCGCCATCCGCGAAGATCTCACAGCCCGTGGATTTGCGGAGTTCGTCGAGTTGGATCTCTCCATCGTCCGCGGCCTCGCCTACTACACCGGCGTCGTCTTCGAGGTGTTCGATGCCAAGAAATCCATGCGCGCCGTTGCTGGTGGCGGCCGCTATGACACGCTCATCTCCACCATTTCCGATGGGGCCGTGGACATGCCCGCCACCGGGTTTGCGATGGGCGATTACGTCATCCGCAATCTCATCGAGGAAACGACACACGCAGCCATGCAAATGGAAGTCTGGCTCCAGCGCAATGCGGCGGCTTGCGACATCTACGTCGTCGTCGCGGATGAAACCAAGCGCGCCGAGTCCCTCCAACTCGTCACCAGTCTGCGCCGCGCGGGCATTTCCGTCGATCTCCCGATGGGCAGCCCCAAGGTCGCGAAACAATTCCAAAGCGCCGAGAAATGCGGTGCCCGCTTCGCCCTCGTCGTCGGCACCGAATACCCCGAGCTCAAGCTCAAGATCCTCGCAAGCCGCACCGAAGAATCCGGCCATGCCTCCACCGCCATCGACTGGCTCACCGACCGCCTCCTCCAACCCGACGGGCCCCTGCTCGCCTGAAAAGCAAAGAGAATTTTAACCGCAGATGAACGCAGATGGACGCAGATTTTTCATATAAGAAAGAGACCGACACCATTATTGGCTCTGCTTTTGATGTGTTGAATGAAATCGGTCACGGGTTTCATGAGAAACCCTATGAAAACTCTCTCGTGGTGGAATTCCGGTATAGAAATATCCCGTTTCTGCAGCAGCCCCGCTATCCACTCGTTTACCGGGGAGTCCAAGTTTCTGAGTATATTCCAGATTTGATCGCCTTCGGACTGGTGATCGTGGATACGAAAGTCATCGAGAGAATTACGGATCATGAGATCGGACAAATGCTCAATTATCTTAGAATCACAGGACTCCCGGTTGGTCTGATTCTCAATTTCAAAAATTCTAAACTCGAATTTCGTCGCGTCGTCGCGACCACCCAGAATTTCACCCGCCGCAAAGCCCCGTAAATCTTCCTCTTATCAACGTTCATCTGCGTTCATCTGCGGTTAAAAAATCTTCAATTTCTCTTCATCATGCGCACTCATCACTGCAACGAACTCCGCGATTCCCACATCGGCCAAACCGTCACGCTCATCGGCTGGGTCAATTCCGCCCGTGACCATGGCGGTGTGATCTTCATCGACCTCCGCGATCGTGAGGGCCTCACCCAGTGCGTGTTCCACCCCGAGGAGAATCCCGAGGTTTCCTCTCTATCACACACGCTGCGGGAAGAAGATGTCGTGCAAGTGATCGGCCGAGTTTCCAAGCGCCTCGACGGTTCGGCAAACGCCAAGATCGCCACCGGTGCCATCGAGATCGTCGCCACCGGCCTCACCATCGTCAATAAGGCGGACGTGCTCCCATTCCAACTCGACAAGGAGCTCTCCAACGAAGACCTGCGGATGAAATACCGCTATCTCGACCTGCGCCGCCCGCGCATGAACAAGAACATCCGCCAGCGCAGCCTGATCACCTCCGCCGCCCGCCGCTTCCTCGACGACTCCGGATTCTATGAAATCGAGACGCCCATCCTCTCGAACCCCACGCCCGAAGGTGCTCGCGATTTCCTCGTGCCATCGCGGCTCAACCCCGGCCGTTTCTACGCCCTTCCGCAGGCCCCGCAGCAATACAAACAACTGCTCATGGTTGCGGGCATGGAGAAGTATTTCCAGATTGCCCGCTGCTTCCGCGACGAGGACCTGCGCGCCGATCGCCAACCGGAATTTACCCAGATCGACATCGAAGCCAGCTTCGTCAATCAGGACGACATCATCGGACTCGTTGAAGGCCTGTTGGCCAAAATGTTCAAGGCCGGCCTCGGCATCGATGTGCCCGCCAGTTTCCCACGCATGACCTATCAGGATGCGATAAATATTTATGGCTCCGACAAACCGGACACCCGTTTTGAAATGAAGATCACCGATCTCCGTGACGTCTTCGCCGCCACCGAGTTCAAGATCTTCCGCAGCATCCTCGACAGCGGCGGCGTGGTGCGCGCCATCAATGCCAAAGGCTTCGCCGGCATCACCACCGGCCAGATGAACCGCCTCAACGAGATCGCCGTGCAAGCCGGCCTGCCCGTGAAAAACCTCGCCTTCATCAAACTCGAAAATGGCGAATACAAAAGTCCGCTCTGGAAAATCTTCACCGAGTCCGAGAAGGCCAACGTCATCTCCACGCTCGATCTCGCCGATGGCGACATCGTCTTCTTTGCCGCCGGCTCACGGGAAAGTGTCAGCACCATCCTCGGCCGCGTCCGCTCGGAGTGCGCCGTGATGATGGAACTCAACAAGGATTCCACCAAGTTCAACTTCCTCTGGGTCGTCGATTTCCCGCTGCTTGCTCACGACGAGGAAACCGGCCACTGGGCCGCCGTCCACCACCCGTTCACCCGCCCGCATCCCGAGGATATCGCTAAACTCGATGCCGGCGATTACGCCAATGTGAGAGCCGTCGCCTACGACGTCGTGCTCAACGGTTACGAACTCGGTGGCGGCTCGATCCGGATTCACGAAAAGGATCTCCAGGCGAAAATGTTCAGCGTGTTAGGCGTCGGCCCCGAGGAACAGCAGATCAAGTTCGGCCACCTTCTCGATGCCTTCCGCTTCGGCGCGCCGCCGCACGGAGGACTCGCCCTCGGCCTCGACCGCATCGCCATGTTAGTCGCTGGTGAGGACAGCATCCGCGAGGTCATTGCTTTCCCGAAAAACAACAAGGGTGCCGACCTCATGGCTCACAGCCCCTGCCAGATCGAGCACAAGCTGCTGCGCGAAGTTTACGTCCAGTCCACCTACAAGGATCCGAAACTCAGCGCGGAAAAGGCGGTTCAGTAAAGAGATGCGGAACCCTTGAAATCACGAGTGCCGGCGCTGGAGATGGGGAGCAGCGACTTTATGGCCCCCTCTTGAAGACCAAAGTGTGTGGAAGAAACGAAAGTCAGGTCGTTGCTCCTCATCGGAGGCGGCGGACCGCTGACGCCTCGTTTCATTTGGCGCTGTGCCACAAAAAAAGAAAGCGGCCCGATCGATGATCCCCGGGAAAAACCCAAAACCCAAGGGAACACTCAATCGGGCCGCCTGATTTGTCGCGACGCCGGAAAAAAGCACCGGCCTGGATTTCGGTCAACCGGATTTTCATGATTTTCCCGACCTCACCCATCGGCTCAATAGGTGCGCGAAAAATGGGGGGAATCGCTCACAAAACCTGATTTTTCTACTAGCCCGAAACGCAAACCGATCTAGTCTGACCCCGTTAGCCACTGCGGCATCCATCGTCCACCTCCCTATTTTCCAATCGCATTTCCCATGAACCTGACACTCAAAGTTTGGCGGCAGTCCGGGCCGAAAGCCCAAGGCAAGATCGAAACCTACGATGCAAAAAGCATTCCTCCTGAAGCGTCGTTCCTTGAAATGCTCGATATCGTCAACGGGGGACTGATCGTAAAAGGCCAGGAGCCGATCCATTTTGACCACGATTGTCGCGAGGGAATCTGTGGATCCTGCTCGCTCACCATCAACGGCGTGCCTCACAGCAAAGAGCGCGGCATCACCACCTGCCAAGTGCACATGCGCAAGTTCAGGGATGGAGATACCATTTGGATCGAGCCGTTCCGTGCGAATCCTTTCCCGGTCATCCGCGACTTGATGGTGGATCGCGGGGCATTCGATCGCATCGTCGCCGCTGGCGGTTATGTCAATGTTCGCACGGGTTCGAGCGTGGATGCGAATTCCGTGCTGATTCCCAAGGAGCATGCGGATAATGCCTTCGACGCCGCCGCCTGCATCGGTTGTGGCGCTTGTGTGGCTTCCTGCAAAAACGCGTCGGCCATGTTGTTCGTCGCCGCGAAGGTTTCCCACCTCGGGCACTTGCCGCAGGGCCAGCCGGAACGTCACAAGCGCGTGCTTGCCATGGTCCGCCAAATGGATGCCGAAGGCTTTGGAAACTGCACCAACCAATACGAGTGCGAAGCCGCCTGCCCGAAGGAAATCAGCGTCGAGCACATCGCACGCATGAACCGCGACTTCGCCGTGGCGGTGTTGCACGAGCAACTCGCTTGAGGCTCTGGCCGGCGGGGTGCGGAATGAATCCGGCGAGGGGAAATGTTCGCCTTGCCCGTCCCGCCGCTTCATGATTGCCTCCCGGCCACATGAAAATTCTCGTCGCCTACTCCGGGGGTCTTGATACCTCCGTCCTGCTCCTCTGGCTCAAGGAAAAATACAACGCAGAAATCATCGCCTATTGTGCGGATGTCGGTCAGGGCGATGAACTGGATGGCCTCGAAGCCAAGGCGCTTTCCACCGGTGCTTCCAAGTGTTTCATCGGCGATTTGAAGGAGGACTTCGCCCGCGACTACATTTTCCCGATGATCCAGGCGGGTGCGATTTATGAGGGCCGCTATCTGCTGGGCACCTCCATCGCACGTCCTTGCATTACCAAAGACATGATCGACGTGGCCATCGCTGAAGGCGCGGATGCCATCGCCCACGGTGCGACCGGAAAAGGCAACGACCAGGTCCGCTTCGAGCTTTCCGCCGCCTCGCTCGCGCCACAGATCAAGTGCATCGCACCATGGCGCGATGCCAGCTTCCGCGCCCAATTCCCGGGCCGCACGGAAATGATCGCCTATGCCGAGGCCAACAACATCCCGATCAAGGCATCGATGAAAAAGCCTTATTCGATGGACCGGAATCTTCTCCACATCTCCTTCGAAGCCGGTGCCATGGAAGACCCATGGTATGACGCCACCACTCCTGCGGATACCGACATGTATGTGCTTTCCGTTTCGCCGGAAGATGCGCCGGACAAATCGGAATACATCGAAATCCTGTTTGAAAAGGGCAACGCCATCGGCCTCAAGCACGTCAATCTCTGCGGGTTGTTAGGAGAACTTGGCGATGTGCGGTCCACCGGTGAGCAGGACGGCTATTCGCTGTTCACGCCCTACGGCATCATGCGCGTGCTCAATCTGCTCGGCGGCCGCAACGGCGTTGGGCGCGTGGATATTGTCGAGAACCGCTTCGTCGGCATGAAGTCCCGCGGCATTTATGAAACTCCGGGCGGCACCATCCTGTTGGCGGCGCACCGCGATTTGGAGACCCTAGTGGTCGATCGCGAGTCCATGCACATCCGCGACAGCTTGATTCCGAAATACGCGCAACTCGTTTACAACGGCTTCTGGTTCTCTCCAGAACGCGAGGCGATCCAGGCGCTGGTCACCGAGACGCAGAAGACCGTGACCGGCGAAGTCCGGATGAAACTCTACAAAGGCAATGTCATGCAGGCCGGCCGCCGCTCGCCCTTCAGCATGTATTCCGAGGCCGTTGCCACCATGGAAGGCGGACAAGAGGAAGCCTACAACCAGGATGATGCCACCGGCTTCATCGCCCTCAACGCACTGCGCCTCAAAGCCAGCGCCCGCCAATTGAAATAAGGCAGGCGTCGGTTTGGGGGCTTGCGAGGAATCCGGGCGGGCTTGCCCGGATTCCCCGGGTTGGGCGTTTTTTGGTGTTATTTAACTGCGAGATCTCGCAGCATCCCTTCGGCAACTTCGGCGTAGATCGGATAGCCGGTGATCAGCAGGTTATCGTGATCGGCGGTGGGGATTTGGAGCCACTTCTTGGGAGTGGTGGCCGGGAGTGAATCGTAGAGGCGACCTGATGGATCGGGTGTGCAGATGAGGCAGAGTCTCAGTTTTCCGCATCCTTTTTTCTGACCCTCGGTGAGATGGCGTCGATTGCGGCCAGCATCGCTTCGTCGGGTATCGGCGAATTCAGGGCATCGAGCGAATCATCCAATTGGGCGACCGTGCGGGCGCCGATGATGGACGAGGTGACGGCGGGCGAGCGCAGCGACCATTGAATCGCAAGGTGGTTGAGCGCCATTCCTTGGGCGGCGGCGAGATCGCCGAGGGCGCGGATTTTTTCCTGCTGCGCGGCGACTTGTTCGATTTGCAGAAATCCTTCGGCGCGGGCGGCGCGGGAACCTTCAGGAATCCCATCGAGGTATTTCGGCGTGAGCATGCCTTGGGCGAGCGGGCTGAAAACCACACAGCCGATGCCTTCGTCGAGCAGGTAATCGAGGATGCCTTCGGTCTCCGGCCAGCGGTTGAGAATCGAGTAGGGCGGCTGATAGATCAGGCAGCGGATGCCCATGTCCTTGAGGATTCTGACGGCCTTTTTCAGGCGTTTGAGCGGGTATTTCGAGAGGCCGACATAGAGCGCCTTGCCACTGTGCACCGAAGTGGCGAGTGCCGACATGGTTTCCTCCAGCCGGGTGTCAGGGTCCGGGCAGTGGGAGTAGAAAATGTCCACATAATTTTGGCGCAGGCGCTTGAGCGATTGGTCGAGCGAGGCGAGCAGGTGCTTGCGCGAGCCATCCTTGCCATAGGGGCCGCTCCACATGTCGTGCCCGGCCTTGGTGGTGATGATCAATTCATCGCGGTGGCAGGCGAAATCCTCCACCAGAATGCGCCCGACGTTTTCCTCGGCCGAGCCGGGCGGCGGTCCGTAGTTGTTTGCCAAATCAAAATGGGTGATGCCGCGGTCAAAGGCACGATGCATGATGCGGCGCGCTTCTTGGAAATCATCGACATGGCCGAAATTATGCCAGAATCCGAGAGAAATGGCAGGCAGCAGAAGGCCGGAATCCCCGCAACGGCGGTAAGGCATGCGTCCATCGTATCGAGCTGAATCAAACATGTGTGGAAATTGACGGTTGGCGCTCGACTTGCCAATCTTTGATTTGAGAATGGGTGCCAGGCCGGTTCACCGCTTGCTTCCCGCCGCCACCCAGCCTTTTGGATCATCCGGCCACGGGTGTCTTGGGTAGCGCCCGGCGACTTCCTTTTTCATCTGCGCGTATCCGCCGGCCCAGAAGCCTTTCAGGTCCTTGGTCATTTGCCACGGTTTCTGGCCGGGAGTGAGGATGTGGACCAGCAACGGCACCCGCCCGCTCGCGATGGTCGGGGTTTCCCAAATGCCGAACAGGTGGGAGACGCGCAAGGAAATGAACGGGTCCTTGCCGAGCTCGTAAGTGATCTTGGCGGATTGTCCGTTAGGCAGATTGACTCGCTCCGGGCAGTAGGCATCGAGCGCGGCGCGTTGCTCTTGGCTGAGCCATTCGCGCAGCACAGTCCAGACGTTGGCCTCTTTGATTTCCTTGTAACTAACAGCGCCGTGGCAGATCTGAGCGATGGCGTCCGCGCGATCCTCATCGGACCAGCCGGGCATGCCGAGTTCGGGCATCCACTTACCCAGCATCGAGAGCCGGGCGGTCCATTGGTTCACGGGATCATCCCAGTTTTTTAATATGAGTTCGCCAGAGAGCACGCGGCTGGCGAGCAGTCCGGCCGCCTGATCGAGGTTCACGCCGTGGTCGCTTTCTTTGGCTTCCAGCACCAGATCGCGGAAGCGGGTTTCCTTGCGGGCGACCACCCGTCGGCGCGTCTCGTCGTAGGCGGCGCCATCGGTCTGGGTGAGATCGTCGGGAAAAAGCCCGGCCAGCCATGCGGGATCGATGGCGGTGGCACGGCGCAGATGCACGATGATTTCGCGCGCCTCAACCTCGGTGATTTCCGCAGCGACGAATGCCGGCGCATTTCTAACACACGACTCCTCGTCGAGCTTGCCCTTGCGGTTGCCGACGAGTTTGCAGGCGAGCGTGCCCTGGCTGAAGCGGATCGCCAGTTGATCGCTGAAGGAGGCGAGCATCGCCTTGCCGATCGCTTCACGGCGGGCCTTGAAATCCACTGGCTGCCATTTCCAGCCGAACCTTTTGGCCAGCGAGCAAAGTCGGTCGAACCCCTGCGCGGTTTCGCGCGCGCCGCGTGCCATGATCCCGAGTGCGTCGCAGCGGCGCGGATCAAATCCCATCGCTTCGGCGGATTCAAAGGCACGCCACTCGCCTGCGAAGTCGGTGTCGTCGTCGGGGAAAATGAAGTCCTTGCGCCCGCCGCTGCCGCGTTTGTTGGTGAAAATTCCATCGCCCTGGACCGTTGCCGCGATGAAGGCGGTTTCCGCGACGCAGCCGTGTTCGTAACCGGCCAGCATCAGCCGGGAGAAACGCGGTTCTAACGGCAGCGACGCCATTTTTGCGCCTTCTTCCGTGAGCTGGCCGATCCCATCCAACGCGCCGAGATCGTGCAGTAATCGCTCGGCGCGGCTGAGCGATTCTTCAGTCGGCGCATTGAACCAGCGGAAGTCCCGAATTTCCGCGACTCCGGCGGCTTTCAATAACAGAACGGCTTCCGCCAGATCGATGCGGTGGACTTCCGGCGCTTCAAATTCCGCCCTTCTGCCGTGATCCGGCTCACTCCACAAACGAAACGCGCGGCCCGGCGCGGTGCGTCCCGCTCGGCCCGCCCGTTGTTCAGCGGCGGCGCGGGAGATTTTCTTGATGAGCAGTGTGTTGATGCCGCGGCGCGGCTCGAAAGACGCGGTGCGGGCGAGGCCGGAATCGATGACGGTGCGGACGCCGTCGATGGTGAGCGAGGTTTCCGCGACATTGGTGGCGACGATGATCTTCGGCCGGGTCCCGGGTGATATCGCTGCTTCCTGCGCGGCGGGTGGCAACGCGCTGTAGAGCGGGAAAACGTCCCAACCTTTCGCGAGCGAGCCACCTTCTAACATTTCAATGGTTTTCCGGATCTCATGCGTGCCGGGCAGGAACATCAGGATGCTTCCGGCATCGGGCATGGCCATCGCCTCGCGGCAGACATTCACCATTTTTTCCCAAACCGGAGTCTCGCGTGGTGGTCCGCCGCGGCGGTCATTCACCGGCGGGCGGTCCGCGCGGTGGAGCACTTGCACCGGATGGGTGCGGCCACCGGCTTCTAACGAAACTGCGGGAGCGAGGTAATCCGCGAGTCCCGCTGTTTCCAGCGTCGCAGACATGACGACCACGCGCAGTTCAGGGCGCGGGCCTTCCTGGAGATCGAGGCAGCGGGCGAGCGCGATGTCCACGGCGAGCCGGCGTTCGTGGAATTCATCGAAAACGACCGCACCAACGCCTGTTAGCTCCGGGTCGTCTTGGATCCAGCGTTGGAACACCCCGTCGGTTAGATAGATGATGCGGCTGTCCGCGCGGTATTTCGTATCGAAGCGCACGGCGTAGCCCACTACGTGGCCGAGGGTCGCCTTGCGTTGTTTCGCCACCCATCCGGCCAGCAGGCGCGCCGCCATGCGCCGGGGTTCGATCACCAGGATTTTTCCGGGAATTCCGGCGTCGAGCAGCATGCCGGGGACGGACGTTGATTTTCCCGAACCCGTTGGCGCTTTCAACAGCACCCGGTCCCGCACTCCACTCGCCACCGCATCGCGCAGCGCTCCGGCAATTTCAAAAACTGGCAACGTCACGCCCCACGTCCTGCCGGGAAATGGCGCGGAGGGGAAGGGCAAAGCTCGCGATTCCGACCCGAGGCCAATCATGGAGTGCGGTGGCAGAGCGCAGCGCCGACACCGCTTTGGATGCTTGATCATTGATTGCCCCAAGCGGCAAAATCGTTCGTCCAAAGGGGCCTGCGAAAAAGCTGGGGAACGAGAGTGGCTTGGACTTTGGCAGTATGCTGCCGCTTTGGGGTGACCAGCCTGCTGGCAGCCCGAACCACCGCAGCAGGCGGCGGTGGTGAAAGCGGCAGCCTGCTCTGCCCATTACCCACAAATAGGCAGAAATTATTCTGTACATTGTAGTTACAC
>JBBECN010000147.1:8099-23275 GCA_040881795.1 Akkermansiaceae bacterium | reverse complement strand
TGAAAGGAGGTGATCTGGTGATGGGCCCGGCAGGAGTGGGTGGCGGCTATTGCTTGACCAGCTTGGTGACGCGGCCGGTTTTGTTCCAATCCTGGACGTAGAGGTTGCCGTCTTTGTCGAAGCTCAGGCCGTGCGGGGCGGTGAAAATTCCGAGTTGTTGGTCTTGGGGTGGCACGCCGAAATTTGCCCACTGCTTCTGATTCGGATTGTCGCCGAGGAAGGCGACGGGTGTGCCGGTTTTATCGAGGATGGTCACGCGGGCCTTGAGCTCGGCGGCAGCCAGATGGTCGCCGTGGATGCTGACGGCGCAGGGCAGGCGCAGGTTGCTGGCATGCACGCCGATCCAGTTTCCTTCCAAGTCGAAGTGCAGGAGGCGGTTCTTGCCGCGGTCCGCCACGAGCAGGCGCGGTTCGCCGAAGCGGTTGTCGATGGCCAGGCCGTGCGGGGTGTTGAATTGTTGTTCGCCTTCGCCCTTACTGCCGAAGGATTTGATCAATTTTCCGGTGGCGTCGAACTTGTGCACGATGTTCGCGCCGTAGCCGGTGGCGGCGAAAATACTGCCGTCGGGGGCGACGGTGACGGCGGTGAGTCCCTTCCAGCCGCCGGGGATTTCGCCGGTCGAGGCGTTGGGGATTTCCAGCAGGATTTTGCCTTCCGTATCGATCTTGCAGACTCGTTGCGGCGGTTTGTTGCCGTTGAGCTGGGCGCCGTAAATCACGGCTTTACCCTCTTCTTCGCGGATGGCCATGGCGTGGAAACCCTGGCACTCGGGCGCGATCGTTTTGAGAAATTTGCCATCCGGCTGATAGACAATGACCGACAGCGCGGAGTCCGTGGAGACATAGATCAGGCCGGTCTTGTCATCGACGACCACGCCGCCGTGGGTCGGGCCGATGATTTTTCCGTCCGGCAGCTCGCCCCAATGCGAGACGGCTTCGTAGGTCCAAGCCCCATTGCCGGTGCGGACGGCGGCGTGCGGTGAATCCCCCGGCTTGGTGCCGTCTTCGGGGTGGGCGAGGGCGAGCGGGGCGATGAGGAACGGGATCAGATAGCGCATGGTGAAAGTTCAATACGCGTTTCCCGTTCGGATGTTACTACAAAATCTTAGCCAGCTGAGTTCGTCGGGCTGATGGCAGATTTGCGACGTCAGTCCGTGGAATTTTTTCATAAATAAGTCACTGAATTTCAGTAATGTGTGCAGGTTGTTTGGGCTGTAATTGTTTTTGTGCTTGTCGAGGGGGGGGTAATCCATACTAATTAATCCAGATAACCGAATGCACCTTTCAAAAAAAGCAGAATACGCGCTTCGCGCCACGATCAACCTCGGCATGGCCGCTGAGGTGGGGCGGAAGACGGTTTCCGGATCTGAACTCGCCGAAGTCAATCGATTGCCTCTGAAATTTATCGAGCGCATTCTCCAGGAACTCCGGGAGGCAGGTCTCGTCGAGACCCACCGCGGAAAATTCGGTGGTTACGCGCTGGCCAAGCCCGCCGCCCAAATCGGCATCGGCGAGCTCGTCCGCCTGATGGACGGACGCCTCGCGCCGCTCTGCTGCGCCAGCGAAAACGCCTATCAACCCTGCACCTGTCCGGACGAGGACCACTGCGGGCTGCGCATGATCATGATCGATGTCCGCAACGCCATTGCCAACATCCTCGACCGCTACACCGTCGCCCAAGTCGTCGAAGTCACCCTCAGAAAAATGCGCCGCGACGGCATTGTCCCGCCATTCGCCACTGCGGATTCACTCGCCGCCGCCGGAGTTTCCGCCAATCGCAAAGCCGATCCTGCCGACGGATTCCTCGCCGGGCTCTTCCAACTCGCCACCTTCACGAACACTCCCGATGAACACAATCACCTCTGAACGCTCCTCTCCCGATGGTAGCAAGACCGACTGGCTCGAGGTCGTTCGCGAGAACGTGGCACATCTCCGCTTCGGCTCAGTCCAAATCACCGTCCACGATGGTCGCGTGACCCAAGTCGAAAGTATTGAGAAAACCCGCTTCGTCGCTGCCCGCGATGACGCGGCCCCTGACAGGAAATAACACTTCATCGGGCTGTTAACTGCCCCAAGCTCGAAGAGACCGACCGGACCCCCGGAGGAATCGACCAGCGCGAAACAAATCCCGGTGTCATCCACGCCGCGAGCCGCGCATGATCATCCTCCGCCTCCAGCCGGTCTCTTTTTTGTATCGTCGAATCTCCCATGCCTACCGGAACCCCGGGGGCTCCATCAACAACAACTGCGAAAGCCCACCGGAACACCGGACGCGGACGCTCCGCAGACAACCATGCAACACAAACCAATGAAAAAGAAAAATGCAATCATCACATTGGGTATTCTCGCATCACTCATCACCACGGGCGCGCTCACCTCCTGCGGAAAAAAATCGGAGAACGGCGCTTCCGTGAAACTTCTCAACGTCTCCTACGATCCCACCCGCGAATTCTACGTGGATGTGAACAAAGCCTTCTCCGAGCAGTGGAAGACACAAACCGGTGTGAAAGTCGAGATCGAGCAATCCCACGGCGGCTCCGGCAAGCAAGCGCGTTCGGTTATCGACGGCCTCCAGGCGGATGTCGTCACCCTCGCTCTGGCGGGTGATATTGATGTCATCCACAAGGAGGGCAACCTCTTGCCAAACAACTGGCAGTCAAAACTCGCCGATAACAGCTCGCCTTACACCTCCACCATCGTCTTCGTCGTCCGAAAGGGAAATCCCAAGGGCGTCAAGGACTGGGGGGATCTGACGAAATCCGGGGTGCAGGTCATCACTCCGAATCCCAAAACCTCCGGCGGCGCGCGGTGGAACTACCTCGCCGCATGGGCATGGGCGGATAAGGAGTTCGGCGGAGACGAGCCTAAAACCTTGGATTACATCACCCGCCTCTTCAAAAACGTCCCCGTTCTTGATACCGGCGCGCGCGGTTCCACCACCACCTTCGCCCAGCGCGGCATCGGCGATGTTTTCCTATCATGGGAAAACGAAGCCTATCTGATCGAAAAGGAATTCCCCGGCAAGACCGAGGTGATCTATCCGTCTATCAGTATTCTGGCCGAGCCCCCCGTGGCTGTCGTTGAGAAGAACGTCACCAAACACGGCAACGCTGAAGTCGCAAAAGCCTACCTCGATTTCCTCTACACCGATCAGGCCCAGGAACTCGCCGGCAAGCACTTCTACCGCCCGCGCAACGCGGAGATTGCGAAGCGTTTCGTGGACAAGTTTCCCGAGCTTCCGCTGGTGACCATCGATGCGGACTTCGGCGGCTGGGAAAAGGCTCAGAAGACCCATTTCGACGACGGCGGCACCTTCGACAAAATTTATCAACCCTGATACCCGGATATGCCAAAAAACAAACGCGTCATCCCCGGCTTCGGGTTGTCCATGGGTTTCACCGTGCTTTACCTGAGCCTGATCATCATCATCCCGCTCGCCGCTTTGTTCATCAAGGCGGCGGGTCTTGGCCCGGCCGAGTGGTGGGAGATCATTTCTTCCCGCCGCGTGCTCACCGCCGCGAAGTTGACCTTCGGAGCGAGCGCTGCCGCCGCCAGTGTGAGCATGGTCTTTGGTCTGCTCGTGACATGGGTGCTCGTCCGCTATGAATTTCCCGGACGCCGCATCCTCGATGCGATGGTCGATTTACCCTTCGCCCTGCCCACCGCTGTCGCCGGCATCACGCTGACGCAAATGTATGCGCCTAACGGCTGGATCGGCCAGCATCTCGGGAAAATCGGCATCCAAGCCGCCTACAATTCCATTGGAGTTTTCATCGCCCTCACCTTCATCGGTTTCCCATTTGTGGTGCGCACCTTGCAGCCCGTGATGGAGGATCTTGGGAAAGAAATTGAAGAAGCCGCCGCCACCCTCGGGGCGGGCCGATGGACGGTATTCCGAAGAGTGATTTTCCCGATGTTCGTCCCGGCACTCATCACCGGCTTCGCGCTCGCGTTCGCCAGGGCGATCGGGGAATACGGATCGGTGATATTCATTTCAGGAAACCTGCCCTTCAAGACCGAGATTCTGCCCTTGCTCATTGTCTCCCAGCTCGAGCAGTTCAAATACGAGGCAGCCGCCGTCATCGCTGCGGCCATGTTGATCGTCTCCTTCCTCCTTCTTTTTATCATTAACCTCCTTCAACGCCGCCTCGACTGGCAACACCGCTAGATCATGAAAAATCGTCCTGTCACCACCGAGTCGCCCCTGGTTAGGGTGCTTCTAATCACAAGTGCCGTCATTATTCTAACACTATTCCTGTTGATGCCTCTGTTTGCCGTTTTCGCCGAGGCGTTCCGCAGGGGGTGGGAAGTCTTTCTCGCATCCTTGCACGAGGATGCGGCGCTTTCCGCGATCAAGCTGACGCTGATTGCCGCCGCAGTATCGGTTCCTCTCAACACTCTGTTCGGCCTCAGCGCCGCGTGGCTGGTGACGAAATTCCGCTTTAAAGGAAGAGCCTTTCTGCTCTCGATGATCGACCTTCCCTTCGCAGTTTCGCCCGTGATCGCGGGTCTGGTCTGGGTGTTGTTATTTGGAGCGCAGGGCTGGTTCGGGCCGTGGCTGGCGGAGCGGGATATCCAAATCATTTTCGCGCTACCCGGCATCATTCTCGCCACGGTTTTCGTCACCTTCCCATTCGTCGCACGAGAGTTGATTCCGCTGATGGAAGCGCAAGGCAGTGACCAGGAGGAAGCCGGAGTCACGCTCGGCGCTAGCGGTTGGCAGATTTTCCGGCGGATCACTTTGCCTAACATCAAGTGGGGTCTGCTCTACGGTGTCTTGCTCTGCAACGCCCGCGCCATGGGCGAATTTGGTGCCGTCTCGGTTGTTTCAGGCCACATCCGTGGGAAAACCAACACCCTCCCGCTCCATGTCGAGGTGCTCTACAACGAATACCAATTCAGCGCCGCCTTCGCTTGCGCCACTCTGCTCGCGTTTCTCGCACTCCTTACTCTCGGCTTGAAAACACTGCTCGAACAAATCTCCGGCCACAAGGCTGGCGGCCACTGAATCGAAATCTAACAAATTTAATCATGTCCATCTCCATCAAATCCATCAACAAGACCTTCGGTGCCTACAAAGCGCTGGAAGACGTCTCCCTGGAAGTTCCCAATGGTTCGCTCACCGCGCTACTCGGCCCCTCCGGATCCGGGAAAACCACTCTTCTGCGCATCGTCGCAGGACTCGAGTTCGCCGATGACGGACCGGGGGAAATCCTATTCCACGGCGAGGATGTCGGGGGCGTCCCAGCGGGGAAACGCGGCGTTGGATTCGTCTTCCAGCACTATGCGCTTTTCCGCCACATGACCGTCGCTGAAAACATCGCCTTCGGCCTCAGCGTCCTGCCGGGTGCGAAGCGCCCGCGGAAATCCGAGATTCGCGACCGGGTGATGGAGTTGCTTAAACTCGTGAAACTTGAAGGGCTCGACCAGCGGCGTCCGCACGAACTCTCTGGTGGCCAGCGCCAGCGTGTTGCCCTCGCCCGCGCGCTCGCCATCCGGCCAAAGGTGCTTCTGCTAGACGAACCCTTTGGCGCGCTTGACGCCCAGGTGCGCAAGGACTTGCGCCGTTGGCTGCGTCAGTTTCACGACGAGATCGGACTGACTACGCTCTTCGTCACCCACGACCAAGAGGAAGCGCTCGAGCTCGCCGATGAAGTCGTCGTCATGCGCAACGCCCGCATCGAGCAGGTTGGAACACCTCAGGCCATTTACGATCATCCGCGGAGCCCATTCGTTTATGAGTTCCTCGGCAACGTGAATAAACTCACCGATTGCGATGGGCCGGCCCGCTACGTCCGCCCGCACGAAATCGAGGTGGTTTTTGCCGCCGAATACGATCCCACGACGGACCGCAAAGCGCGGATCCAGCACCTGTTCTCCGCAGGTCCCTTTGCGACGCTCAGCGTGCGGCTCGACGACGGACAGTTCCTCGACGTCGAGCTCTCTCGCAAGGAACTCGATGCCCTCGGCCTGAGTGTGGGAGACGAAGTCGCGGTGCGCGGGAAGCTGGAAAACGTGGTGCGTTTCTAAATGGAACTATGATTTCCGGGATGACGCGATTTTCTGCGTTTCAGACGGCGCGCATGAGAACTCCCGCAAGCAAATTGATGAAATCGGACTCGGCACGGGTGGGGTTTATGGACTGCGGTGGGAAGCGAAGCGCCACACCGCTTTGGATGTTTCATCGGGTTGGGGCTTCGTCGGAAGAATCCAAAGCGGTGTCGCCGCTGCGCTTTGTCACCGCACTCCATACGTTGGCCACTCAAGTGCTTAAAGTGCGAGGAGGGCGGCATCCAGAGCTGAGATGGCGTGGTCGATTTCCGCAATGGTGGTGCAAAGTGGGGGCATCAGGACGACCGTATCGAGAATCGGCCGGGTGAGCAGGCCGTGGGCGCGGGCGGCGTGGCAGATGGCCTCGCCGAAGCGCTCGCCGGGTGGGAACTTCATGCCATCCACGCGGCGGAGCTCGATGCCGGCGATGAAGCCGCACTGGCGGATTTCGTGGATCAGCGGGTGGCGTGATTTCAAGGCTGATAGAGCGCTAGTCAGATAGACGATTTTTCCTGATAGATGGGCGAGTGTGTTCTCCGATTCGAAGAGGTCGAGGCTGGCGAGGGCTGCGGCGCAGCCTAACGGATTTGCCGTGTAACTGTGGCCGTAGTAGAATGCTTTCTCCGGCGTGCCGAGGAAGGCGTCGTAGATTTTGCCGGTGGTGAGGGTGGCGGCGAGCGGCAGGTATCCGCCGGTGAGCCCTTTGGCGAGACAGAGGAAATCCGGGGTGATGTTTTCCTGCTGGCAGGCGAACAGGGTGCCGGTGCGGCCGAAGCCGGTCATGACTTCGTCGAGAATCAGGTGGACGTGGTTTTGATCGCACCACGTTCGCAGTCCGGCGAGCATGCCGGCGGGCCATGGGCGCATCTCGTTGACGCCTTGGATGAGGGGTTCGATGACGACTCCCGCGATTTTTTCAGGGGGTAGGGATTTCAAATCGTCCAGGGAAGTGATGTGTTGGACGGGAAATCCCATGCCGCGAAAGCGCTCAAAGAAGCGGCCGACGCCGCCGAGTGAGGCGGCTCCGAGGGTGTCGCCGTGGTAGCCGTTGGCGAAGGCGATGAAGTGGTTGCGATCGGGTTCGCCGGTTTGCTGGCGGTGTTGCACGGCCATTTTCAAGGCGCATTCGATGGCGGTGGAGCCGTCGTCTGAGAAAAACGCGCGCTCCAGGGTATTTTCCGGGAAAAACCCACAGAGCCGCTGCGCCAGCACGGCGGCGAGCGGGTGGGTGAAGCCGAGAAATGACGAGTGGGCGATTTTTTCAAGCTGCCCGCCGATGGCGGCATTGATCGCCGGGTGGGCGTGGCCGTGGATGTTGGTCCAGATCGAAGAATTTCCATCCAGATAGCGGCGGCCTTCGGAATCCCACAGCCAGGAACCTTGGCCCCGCGTGATCACCAAGGGTTCGTGGCCGCGCGCGCACCACTCTGCCTGGCGCGTGAACGGGTGCCAGCAGTGCGCCTGATCGGCGGAAATCCAGTGGCGGGTGTCGTCGCGCATCGCTGGAATTATGGGTGGAATCCGCCCGTCGGAAAGCGGGAATCGTGACGAATTTGCCACGGCAATTATGGGTATCGTTTTCGCGACGGTGTCGACGGAATGCATACTGGCGGTGACTGGATGCAAATCAGGGTCTCTGCCAGCGCATCATCCCCCCTTTCGCCTTCTTTCTCCCCACAAAACCTTCAACATCCGCCGATTCGTTTTTCCGGTGAATGAAAAGCGGTCTTTCTACGCGATCGCGGAATATCTTACGGCCGGAAATGGGATATCACTTGGGTGTTGCCGCAAGCACGGTCCCCCCCTCGGTGCTGCGATCAACAGAACATTTCCCCCCGAAAAACACGTCGGCGGATATTGGAGGTTCCCCCTTCAATATCCGCCGATCTGCTTTTACCACTCCCAGAGCAGATGGATGGGCACCGCGAGGATTTTAGGGCCGTCGAGTTGGAGGACGTTGGCACCGTCGTAAAAAATGATGCCGGATTGGAAATCGTTTCCTGATTGGGCCGCCAGCCGGCGCAGGCCGTTTCCGTCCGCGTGATGAAGCGTGGCGGAAGCCTTGATTTCCACGCCCCAGACCTTGTTTCCGCGGGTGAGCACCACGTCCACCTCGACCTGATCCTTGTCCCGGTAGTGCCAGAAGCGCAGGTCGGGATCGGTCCAGCCGGCTTGGGCGATGAGTTGTTGTAGGATGAAGGACTCGAGCAGATGCCCGAATTTATCGCGCCGGGTGAGCCAATCGCCCGAGGAGATTCCCGCGAGCGACGCGGCGAGACCGCTGTCCACCAGGTGGATTTTCGGCGTTTTGATCAGGCGTTTGGCGGCGTTGCGGTGCCATGGGGGGAGGCGGCGGACAAGGAACAGCCTTTCGAGCACGGCGAGGTAGCGCTCGACGGTTTGGCGGTCGAGCTGGAGGTCGTTGGCGAGCGAGGAGGTGTTGAGCAGGTTGCCGGTCTGGTGGGCAAGGATTTCCAGCAGCCGGGCGATTTCCCGGCTGTCGCGGACGCGGGCGACGTCGTGCACGTCGCGATCGATCACCGAACTGAGGTATTGGCGGTGCCATTGACGGGCGCGCACGGGCAGGCGGCCTTGCGGTTCCGGGTAACCGCCGGCCACGATCCGGCCCGGCAGGCTGGACGGCATCATGCTGTCCTCGCGGAAGGAACTGTGATCCAATAGCTTTCCAGTCAGCAACTTGGAAAGAAATTGGCCTTCGGCCCTGGCTTTTTCCGATTCGGTCAGGGTGTGCAAATAAAGGCACTCCATCCGCCCGGCCAGCGAATCTGGCAGGTGAGGGAGCTGGAGGAGGTTGGCGGAGCCGGTGAGCAGGAAGCGCCCGGGGCGGCGGTTTTCATCCACCGCGCGCTTGATCGTGAGCAGCAGTTCCGGGGCACGTTGGATTTCGTCCAGAGTGATGTTACCTTGCCATTGGCCGATGAATCCCTTGGGGTCTCTCCTTGCGGCGGCGAGTAAATCGACATCATCGAGGCTGAGATAGTGGCGGGAGGCATCCATGGTGCGGGCCAGCGTGGATTTCCCACACTGCCGCGGACCCAGCAGACAGACGACTGGGGTGTCGGCCATGGCTTCTTGCAGCGCGTATTGAAGCCCGCGCGGGAGGATAAATGCAGGACCGTCCATTTGTGGGATAAGATAGCGTCCAATTGTAGTATTAGCAAGCGTCCAATTGTAGTATTTAACAGCGTCTGATTGTGGTATTAGACAGCGTCCAATTGTGGTATTAAGTGCGCTTAGTGTCCCGATTTTCCGTATAAAGCGTGGGTTGGGCGGATCCGGGCTTGATCGCCCGGCGTCCAGCGTTTAGCCCTCCGGGAGTTTCATGTCGATTTCCCCATACGCCATTCCTTCGCCCGCGCTGCAACGTGAGGTGAGACGCCGTCGCTCGTTTGCGATCATTTCCCACCCGGATGCCGGAAAGACGACGCTGACGGAGAAATTCCTGCTTTACGGCGGTGCCCTGAATCTCGCGGGCAGCGTGACCGCGCGCAAAAACCAGCGGGCCACCACCTCGGACTGGATGGACTTGGAAAAACAACGGGGGATTTCCGTGAGCTCCACGGTGTTGCAATTCGAATACAAGGATTGTGTCGTCAACATCCTGGACACGCCCGGGCACAAAGATTTCTCGGAAGACACCTACCGCGTGCTGACCGCCGTGGACGCCGCCGTGATGGTGGTGGACGCGGGCAAGGGCATCGAAAGCCAGACTCGGAAACTTTTCGAAGTCTGCCGCCGCCGCGGCGTGCCGATTTTCACCTTCATGAACAAGCTGGACCGCCCGGCCCGGCCGTCGATGGATCTGCTCGACGAGTTGGAATCCGTGCTCGGGATTCACGCTTATCCGGTGAACTGGCCGCTCGGTGACGGCCCGCGATTCCGCGGGGTTTATGATCGTGAGCAAAAGCAGGTGCATCTTTTCCAACGCACGGTCCACGGCGCATACCGGGCACCGGTGGCGGTGACGGGCATTGAGGATGAGAGCGTCAAGGAAGCGGTGGAAGAGGGGACTTATCGGCAGGTTTGCGACGAGCTGGAATTGCTCGAAGGCGCCGGTGCCGAATTTGATTTGGAAAAAGTCCTCGCCGGTGAACTCACGCCCGTCTTCTTCGGCAGCGCCGCTAACAACTTCGGCGTGCAACTCCTGCTGGACCGTTTCCTCGAACTCTCGCCACCGCCGACGCCGCGCGAGAGCGGCGGGATGATGATCGATCCGGCGTCCGAGGAATTTTCCGCCTTCGTCTTCAAGATCCAGGCGAACATGAATCCGAAACACCGCGACCGCATCGCCTTCGTCCGCATCGTTTCCGGAAAATTCGAGCGCGACATGGACGTGATCAACGGCCGATCCGGAGAAAAAGTCAGACTTGCCAACTCGCAGCGGCTCTTCGCCCGCGAGCGCGAAACGGTGGACGATGCCTTCGCCGGCGATGTCGTCGGGCTGGTGGGAAATTACGATTTGCTCATCGGCGACACGCTTTCGTCCAAGCCCGGCGTCACTTTTGATGAAATCCCGCGTTTCGCACCGGAGTGTTTTTCCTTCCTGCACAACAAGAGCACTGCGAAATACAAACGCTTCCGCGATGGTCTCCAGCAGCTTCTCAAGGAGGGTGTCGCCAGCGAATTCCAACTGCTCGACACCGGCGGCTCGCAGGTGCCGTTGTTAGGCGCGGTCGGTCCGTTGCAGTTTGAAGTGTTGCAATACCGTCTCGAAGGCGAATACGCCGCGGAAACCCGCATTGAGCCTGCGAATTGGTCGCTCGCCCGCTGGTTGAAACCGAAGGAAGGCGATCCACTCGCGCCCGAAGCACGGCCGAATCTTTCGCTCGGTGCCGCCCTTGCCCGTGATTCCAACGGCTGGCTCGTGGCGCTGCTGCCCAGCGAGTGGGCGCTCAAAACCTTCGCCGACAAAAACGAGGATTGGATTCTATCCGAACAACCGTTCCCGCCACCGGTCGCTGTGAAATAAGCGGCTTCATGCGCTCATCAACGCCGCGCTCTTCGCGCTGCGTTGTTCCAGCAGGTGGACGAAATGCCGGACTAACAGCGATGGGCTGTTCGCCTGCCAGACGGCCCACATGCGGAAATCGAAATCCGTGTGACTCGATTGCAGCGGGACGATCGTCACGCCCTGATTCGCGAGATCGAGTACTTCGGGCAGCAGCGAGACGCCCTGGTCCGCCGCGACGAGGGTGATGAGCGAATCAAACCCCTCGACCTGCCGGATTCGGTTAGGCTTCAAGCCCTCGCTTGCGAAAAACCGCAGCGTGTCCTCGCGGTGGATCGAGCGCGGCTCCTTGCCGAGGCACAGCACGGTTTTTTCCATCACCTTCTCAAGCCGCACGCCGCTGCAGTCTTTGCACGAATTCAGTTTCGAAACCGCCACGCCGAAGGTGGATTGAATCACGCACAAACTTTCCTGGCCGGGGATATTGCCGGCGTTTTGGCCGTAGGCGAAACCGATGTCGATCTTGCCAGCCGCCAGCGCGTCGAGTTGCTCGGCGGGCAGCATTTCCACGAAAACCACCTCCACCTCCGGATAATTTTGATGGAAAATCTTCAAGGTGCCGGGCAGGAAATCCGTCGCGATCACCCCCACGCTGCCAATCCGCAGGCTGCCGAGATTTCCCGCCTGCGCCTCTCGCGCACGGGTCACCGCGTCTTCCGCCTGCCGCAGCACCTCGCGGGCGTCATCGAAAAAGATCTCGCCCGCCTTGGTCAGGGAAACGCTCACCGTGTCCCGGTCTAGCAGTTTTACGGAAATTTCACCCTCAAGATCCTTGATCTGCTTGCTCAGCGCCGGTCGGCTGATGTGCAGCCGCCCTGCCGCCTTGCGGAAATTCAAATCCTCGGCGACTGCCACAAAATACCTCAAGTGCCTCAATTCCATGTCGGGCGACTGGTAATCTAAAGTTACCAGCTTGGAAACATCAAAATCATTCCGCAACCCTGAATCCGGATGATATTCATTTCTGTTCGCCAAATCCCGGTGAGCCCCACCGCCGTTTCAGCATATGCGTCCTATCCTATTTTTGCCGTTGTCTCTCATTTGGCTGCTCCCTTCCTGCGGGAAAAAAGCTGCCACCAGCCCGCCAGAAATGCCGCCTGCGGCGGTTACGTTTGTCCCTTCCACCACCGAGACGGTCGAAATCACCCGCAATTTGCCGGGGCGCATCGACGCCCTGCGAGTGGCGGAGGTGAGAGCCCGCGTTTCCGGAATTCTATTGGAAAAAACCTTCGAGGAGGGCGGCGAGGTTACAGCTGGCCAAGAGCTTTTTAAGATCGATCCCGCGCCGATGGAAGCCGCGCGTGACAGCGCGGCGGCGGCTCTTGCCCGCGCCGAGGCGAGCTTGAGAAAAGCGGAAAATGAATCGAAGCGCTTCCGTGAATTGATCGATTCCGACGCCGTCAGCCAGCAGGAGGCGGAGACCGCCGAATCCGCTCTGCAAATCAGCAGCGCCGAAGTTTTATCCGCCAATGCCGCGCTGAAAACCGCCGAACTCAATCTCGGCTACGCCACCGTCACCGCTCCCATCGCCGGCCGCATCGGCAAGGCGCAGGTGACCGAGGGCGCGCTCGTCGGCCAGAATGACGCGACCCTGCTCGCGGTGATCCAACAGCTCGATCCGATCTACTTCGATTTCACCCAATCCAGCACCGATCTCACCGCCCTGAAAAACGCAGTGGCCGGACAGGACTCAAGCGCCGGTCAGGACAAGGCGACCTTGTTGCTGGACGATGGCAGCGAATATCCGCACCCCGGAAAAATCCTTTTCTCCGAGGCCTCGGTGGACCCAACGACCGCCATGGTCACCCTGCGCGCCGAGTTTCCCAACCCCAAGCGCGAGCTACTTCCCGGCATGTTCGCCCGGGCCCGCGTGCTCCAGGGAATCCTGAAAGACGCCGTCACCATCCCCCAACGCGCCGTCACCCGGGCTGCGGGTGGAGCGGGCAGCATCCTGGTGATCGATGAATCTAACCATGCTCAGGTTCGAATGGTCCGGACCGGTGAAATGACGGGCGACAAATGGGTCGTGACCTCCGGCCTTGAACCCGGGGAGAAGGTGATCATGGAAGGTCATCTCAAAGTCCGCCCCGGCAGCCCGGTGGTCCCCGAGCCGTTTGTGGCGGCGGCCGATGCGCCGTCTAACGCCAACCAACAATAATCTTCCGATTTCATGGCACGCTTCTTCATCGATCGCCCCGTCTTCGCGTGGGTGATGTCCATCCTCATTGCGCTACTCGGCATCATTGCGATCACTCAGCTGCCGGTCGCCCAGTATCCCGCCGTCGCCCCGCCATCGATCTCGATCACGGCGAACTATGCCGGCGCTTCTGCGGAAACGTTGAGTGATACGGTCACCTCCGTGATCGAGCAGCAGCTCAACGGCATCGACAATCTGCTCTACATGTCGTCCGCCAGCGATGCGAATGGCAGTGCGATCATCACCCTTTATTTCAAGCCTGGCACCAATCCGGACGTGGCGCAGGTGCAGGTTCAGAACAAGGTCCAGCTCGCCACCCCAAGTCTGCCTCTAACCGTCCAGCAGCAGGGCGTGGTGGTGGCCAAGGCGACGCGGAATTTCATGATGTTCATCGCGCTTTCCACCGATGATGGCAGCTTGGACGCTATCGCGCTGGGAAACTATTTGGCGGCGAACGTGCTCGACCCGCTTCGGCGTGTGCAGGGCGTGGGCGAGGTGATCCAGTTCGGCACGCAGTATGCCATGCGCATCTGGCTGGATCCGGACAAACTGCTCGCGTTCAATCTAACACCGACGGATATCTCTGCCGCGATTGCCGCGCAGAACACCCAAGTGCCGGTTGGCCAGATCGGGCAGTTGCCCGCGGTGAAAGGCCAACAGATCAATTTGATCCTGCAAGGGCGCGCCACCCTGCGTGAGGCGGATGAATTCAAAAACATCATCCTGCGCGTCAATACCGACGGCTCGCGCGTCTATCTCCGCGATGTCGCGCGGGTGGAATTGGGCGGCCAGGACTATTCAATCAAGGCCCGCATCGACGGCAAGCCCACCGCCGCCGCCGCAGTGAAACTCTCGCCCACCGCCAACGCGCTCGACACCGCCGAGGGCGTGCGCCGGGAGGTGGAGCGGCTAGAGGAATTTTTCCCGCCGGGCGTGAAGGTGATCTATCCGCTCGATACCTCCACCTTCGTGAAAATTTCCATCGAGGAGGTCATCAAGACGCTCATCGAGGCGATCATCCTGGTGTTCCTGGTGATGTATCTTTTTCTGCAGAATTTCCGCGCCACGCTGATTCCGACGCTGGTGGTTCCGGTGGCGCTGTTAGGAACTTGCGCCTTGATGGCTGCCTTTGGATTCTCGCTCAATGTGCTGACGATGTTCGGCATGGTGTTGGCAATCGGCATCCTCGTCGATGACGCGATCGTGGTGGTGGAAAACGTCGAGCGCATCATGAGCGACGAGGGGCTGCCGGCGCGGGAGGCGACGCGAAAAGCCATGGGCCAGATCACCGGGGTGCTGATTGGTATCACGCTGGTTCTAACAGCGGTGTTCGTGCCGATGGCCTTCTTCGGCGGTTCGGTGGGAACGATTTACCGGCAGTTCACGATGTCGATGGTGTCGTGCATGTTGTTTTCGATCTTCCTGGCGATGACGCTGACACCCGCGCTGTGTGCGACGCTCTTGAAGCAGGTGGATGCTGGGCATCTCCACGGCAAGCGCGGATTTTTCGGTTGGTTCAACCGCGCGTTTGACGCCTTCACCGCGCGTTATCAGAAGTGGGTCGGTGTGTTGGTGAAACGCACCTTCATCGGCATGCTCGCGCTGCTGTGTGTGATGGGTGTGGTGGTAATACTTTATAAAAACATGCCTTCCGCGTTCCTGCCGGAAGAGGATCAGGGATACTTTCTCACCTTGATGCAGCTGCCGGAGGGGGCGACGGATGAGCGCACCGGCGAGGTGCTGCGAAAGGCCGAGGAGTATTTCGCGAAACAACCGGAAATCGAACATTACTTCACCGTCGCCGGCTTCAGCTTCGCCGGCCGTGCGCAGAATTCCGGCCTCGCATTCTTGCGGTTGAAGCCGTGGTCCGAGCGCCCGGGCAAGGACCAGAAAGTGCAAG
>JBBECN010000147.1:0-7999 GCA_040881795.1 Akkermansiaceae bacterium | reverse complement strand
TTCTTGCGGTTGAAGCCGTGGTCCGAGCGCCCGGGCAAGGACCAGAAAGTGCAAGCGGTGATCCAGCGCGCGATGATGGGCCTGGGTGGTATCAAGGACGCGTTTGTTTTCCCGCTCAATCCGCCGGCCATTCCCGAGTTGGGAACTTCGTCCGGCTTTGATTTTTGGCTTCAGGACGTCGGTGGCGTCGGCCATGAGGCGCTGGACGCGGCGAAGAACCAGTTGCTCGGCATGGCGGCGCAAAATTCCAAGCTGATGCAGGTCCGGCCGCAAGGGTTGGCGGATGCGGCGCAGATGAAAATCGAGCTCGATCCGGACAAGGCCAGCGCCCTCGGCGTTTCGCTTGCGGACATCAACAGCACGATGCAAACCGCCTTCGGTTCCGCCTACGTGAACAATTTCATCAACGGCTCGCGAGTGCAACGGGTGATCGTACAACTCGATGCGGAATTCCGGATGAAACCGGAAGATATCGGCAAGGTTTATGTGCGCAACATGTCCGGCGGGATGGTGCCATTGTCCGCAGTGACGAAGATCGATTGGTCGTTCGGCTCGCCCCAGCTTCAGCGC
This sequence comes from Akkermansiaceae bacterium, assembly GCA_040881795.1. Classification (GTDB taxonomy): domain Bacteria; phylum Verrucomicrobiota; class Verrucomicrobiia; order Verrucomicrobiales; family Akkermansiaceae; genus Luteolibacter. Next base: position 7,429 of record JBBECN010000147.1, on the reverse strand, counting down.
TACAACGGCCTGCCCTCGGTCAACATCGTGGGAGCCGCCGCCCCAGGCCTGAGTTCGGGGGATGCGATGGATGAAATGGAAAAAATGATGGGCCAACTTCCGCCCGGGCTTGGCTTCGAGTGGTCCGGTCAATCGCTGGAAGAACGGATTTCCGGAAACCAGGCACCGCTGCTCTACGGGGTGTCGATCCTGATTGTTTTCCTCTGCCTCGCCGCACTTTATGAAAGCTGGTCGATCCCGGTGGCGGTGCTGATGGTGGTGCCGTTAGGGATCATCGGCGCGCTGGTGGCGGTTTCCTTCCGGGACCTGCCGAATGATGTTTACTTCAAGGTTGGACTCCTGACAACGGTCGGCCTTTCCACCAAAAACGCGATTCTAATCGTCGAGTTCGCGCTGGATCTGCAGAAGGAGGGGAGGGGGCTCATCGAGTCCGTGCTCCACGCGGTGAAGCTGCGCTTGCGGCCCATTCTGATGACCTCGATGGCTTTCGTGCTTGGCGTGATGCCGCTGGTGTTCAGCACCGGTGCCGGCTCGGCCAGTCAGAACGCGATCGGCACCGGGGTGGCGGGCGGAATGATTTCTGGCACAGTGCTTGCGATTTTTCTAGTTCCTGTTTTCTATGTCGCTGTTCGCAAGGTAGTTGGCCGTTTTTCCGGCTCCAATCACGATGATGCGGGCACCATGCAATCCGGAGAAATCTAAGATCCCGGTTGCGCCGGATTTGTCTGCAACGGTCAAGGCCAGCGGGCGAAAGGCCCGATCGCACCCGGGGGGGAGCGGTCGGGCCTAAATCCGTTTAAAGCCCGCGGAATTCGGCCGCGAGTTTTTTGGCGGTGGCGATGGTGTTGCGGTGCAATTTCGCGGTGAACTCGGGCTGGCGGTTGTAGCCGCCGCCGTAAAGCACCGCCACCGGGATGCGGTTCTTGATGAAGGCGCTCAGCAAGACTTCGTCGCGGCGCTGGATGTCCTTGAGCGAAAGATGCATTTGCCCGAAGCGGTCGTTGCGGTGGTTGTCCGCTCCGGAAATCCAGATGACGAGGTCTGGCACGAACGTGTCGAGCGCACCGGCTAGGCTGGCGAAGAGCTGTTTCAAATACATTTCCCCCTCGACGTAGCGCACCGTCTCGATGTCCAGCGAACCGACGACCTTGCGCGTGGGATAGTTTTTGCCGACATGGATCGAATAGGTGAAAACCCTTGGATCGTCGCCCAGAAGCGCGGCCGTGCCATTTCCTTGGTGGGCGTCCGTGTCCACCACCATGATTTTGATGTTGGGTTGCTTGTCCTGCAAATCGCGGATGGCGATGGCCACATCATTAAAAACACAATAGCCCTCGCCGTGTTCGCGGAAGGCGTGATGAGTGCCGCCCGCAAGACAAACGCCGACGCCCTCGGCCAGCGCCGCATGGCATGCCAGACGGGTGGCTTCCACCTCGGTGACGCTGCGCTGATAGAGTTGCGGCGTGACGGGCAGCCCGAGCATCAATTGCTCCTTGCGCCCCAGCAGGCCGGACTCGATTTTTTGGATGTAATCGGCCTCATGCACGCGCCTGAGCAAGTGCACGTCCGCTGCCCGCACCTCGATGATTTCCTCGGGTTTGAGGATTCCGCCGTCGAGCAGCATGTCCTTGGACACCCGGAATTTTTCCATCGGAAACGGATGCCCCGCCGGCAGTTTCAGTTCCAGTTCCTGTGAGTAAAAACAGCGCATCGTCCCGCCGCGAGATAATAGGGGAATCACCGGATGTCCAAGCGGGAAGCGAAGAAAGTTGCTTCCCACCGCCAATCTTTCCTCTTTTATCTTCGCCGCCGCTTACCTACCGTCGCGCCGTGTTCCAAATCGTTTTCAATGAAATCAGCGCCGCCGAACTCTCCCAACTCGGGACCCTGGAGCAACTTGAGCTGCTTGAGGAATTCAAAGTCGGCAAAGAGGATCTGGAAAACCTGAACGGCGAGCGCTTCGGGAAAATCGACCGCGACGGGCGTGTTCTCTACCGGTTCCGGGCGAAGGACTACCGTTTCTACTTCGAAGTGAGGGAGGGCTCGGTCATCGTTCACCGGGTTTTGCACAAGGGCACCTTCTCGGACTTCAAGTTCCGCTCCAGCCTGCCGCTTGCCGAGGATGAAGCCTTGGCCGGTTCCAAATACTTCTGGAAACTCATCGATGAGGGCCGCAACGCCCGTCGTCTTTAAGATCTGGTAGAATTTACTTCCAGTGGGACCCGGAGTTGTTTCATGCTCTGCCAATGATGAAGTGGTTGATGTATCTGGTCCTTGCGGCACTCGTTGGGGGAAGTTGGTTGCTCTACTCGAACAAGGGTGGCGAGATGACCAAGCTCGAGGCGCAAATTGAAGCTCTCGAAGAAAAAGGGGATCTGGAAACCAAGGCCCCGGATTTGAAAACCGAGCTCCAGACGCTCGAAGGCGAACGCACCTTCAATGGCATCTTGCTCGCATTCCTCAGCGCCGGGCTTGTCGGGATTTTCTTCGTCCTGCAAATCCTCCCCGCCATCGCCCAGCGCATCACCCACTCGGTTTACGACAGCGCGGAAATGGTCGAACGCGACGTCATGCGCGACGCCCGATCGCTGATGGCCCAAGGTGAGTATGAAGGTGCCATCGCCGCCTTCCAACAAGCCGCCGCCGCAGATCCTCTCAACCGCCTGCCATGGGTGGAAATCGCCAAGATCCAAAAGGACAACCTCGGGGATCCCGCCGCCGCCATCGAAACCATCCGCTACGCCCTCGAAAGCCAGGAGTGGGAGATCAACGACGCCGCTTACTTCCTTTTCCGCCTTGCCGAGCTTTATGACGAAGTCAATGGCGACCGCGCATCCGCCATGGCCATCATGCAACAGGTGATCGACCAGTTTCCCGGCACCCGCCACTCGGCCAACGCCAGCCACAAAATCCATGATTGGAGCGTTGCTGCGAACGAGGCCGCCGCCGCTGCTGAAGAGCAGGCCTACTTGGATCAACTGAATCAAACTGCCGAATCCTCCGAGGTGGCCGAGTCGCAAGAGTTTGTGGAAGAATACGCGGAAGAATACGCGGAAGAGGTTGCAGAACCTCCGCACGATCCCGAGCGGCCAGCCTAACAGTGATTCTGGAAATCCCCCCAACCGGCCACCCACGCGATGCTGAACGACCGCTTCGGCCCTGGCGGATGGATCGCGGATTTTGAGGGGCGGCACCCGCTTTTCATCGCGGCCTTGGTGGCGTCGAGCTGCGTCGCCATCGCGGCCCAGCACCCTGTCGCCGGATTCCTGGTAGCCAGCTTGTGGGCGGTGGCGGGATTTTTTTTGAGAAGTTGGCGGCACGGCCTCGCTTGGTGGTTTTGTGGCTCATTGGCGGTCGGCGTTTTTACCTGGCGCAACGAGTCGCGGGCCTCCGCGGAACAATCCCTGATCCAGTCGCCCGGCGGCCCGCTGCAGGGTCGGGTTCTCTCTGATGCGAAGGGCAATCGTTATTGGTCTGCGCCCGTCACCCTCATTGCGGGCCCCCACGAGGGTGCGAAAGTGTGGTGGCAGGGCAGGGGAGAGACTCCGGTGGCTGGGGCGATCGTCAGCTCTCGGGGGAATTTCGCCGAGCTGCCATTACCGCGAAACCCGGGAGAATTCGACCAAGCCGCCTGGCTCCGCAGTTTGGGAGTCGCCGCTGTTTTTGATGCCTCCCGCAGCCACGGCGTGGTCGAGACCGGTGGGATCGCGCGCCTCGGTTCGAAAATCCGGCAGAGCTTTCGGGCGGCGGTCACCGCAGGTTTGGAGGTCGATTCCCAGCAGGCGAGGGTGATCCGCGCCATCGTCATCGGCGAGCAGCCTCCAGACTCCGAAGTTTTGGTGGCGGCCTTCCGGAACAGCGGGACGTTGCATGCGTTTTCCGTCAGCGGCCTCCACGTCGCCATGGTGGGCAGCATCGGCTGGTTGATTCTGCGCTTCCTCGGAGTGCCAAGGCGCTGGGCGGTGCTCGGTTTGCTGCCACTCATTTTCGGCTACTCGTGGATCACTGGAAACAGCCCGCCCGCCGTGCGCTCGGCGTGGATGGCTGCGGTCTTCCTCGGTGCGTTCGTTTTCCGCCGTCGGCCGGATTTGCTCAACGCGCTGGGTGCCGTTTTGCTCGCCGCGATGCTTTGGGACGGCCGGCTGTTATTTCAGGCCGGCGTCCAGCTTTCTTACGGGGTGGTCGCGGCCATCGCGATTGGCACGGCTTGGGCCTCCCGCGTATTTACATGGCTCGCAAAACCGGAACTTTACCTGCCACTCACCCAGATGAGTCGCTGGCAGTTGTTCTCGCTGCGCCTGCGCAGAAACATCGCCCAGTCGCTCGGGGTCTCGCTCGCTGCGGGGATCGGTTCCACCCCGCTCACGGCTTTTCACTTCGGTCTGGTCACCCCCATTTCGGTTTTTGCCGGCATCGTTTTGGTGCCCATCGTTTTTGTGCTGCTCTGCGCGGCACTGCTTGCCGCGGCGCTTTACCCGCTCGCTCCGCCGCTTTCCCGGCTCGTCACCCATGCGAATGCCAAAGTGGCCGATGTCTGTGTTTTTGCCGCCCAGGGATTCGCCGCCATCCCCGGCGGACATTTCCAACTCCGCGGCAGCCAGCAACCTTTCCTGCTGGTCTACGAACTTGAATATGGGGCTGCCACGGCCTGCTTCTCCGCCGGAAATCACGCCGCCGTCCTCATCGATTGCGCCGATCCCTACAGCTTCAAGCGCCGCATTGTCCCCTCCCTGCGCAGGCTCGGCATCACTCCCGATTCCGTCGTGCTAAGCCACCCCGACGGCGGCCACCTCGGTGGCGGCGCTCCGGTCTGGGACGCTTTTCCCATCCGCCAGGCCCTCCTACCCGTCGATCGCTCACGCAGTCCAGCGTTTCGCTCGTGGATCGACTCCGCCCCTCAGGCTGGAGTCAAACTGATCCATGCCGCCCAAGTTTCCGAGCTGCCCATGCCGGATGGTGCGCGTCTTGAAATCCTCCACACCCCAAATCCTCTCGCCCGCGACGCTTTGGCCGACGAGCGCGTCGCCATTTTCCGGCTGCATTGGCGCGGTTGGAAAATCCTCTTCACCAGCGATGCCGGCATCGCCACCGAACTCGAACTTCTAGCCACCCAAAAAGACCTGACCGCAGATCTCATCATCGCCGGGCGCCACCGCACCGATCTTTCTCTCAGCGACGCCTTTCTCGACGCTGTCAATCCCCGCGCGATTCTCGCTTCCAACGCCGCTTTTCCCGTCGAAGAGCGCCTCAATCCCCGGCGCGTCGCCTACTGGAAATCCCGCCAAATCCAAGTCATTGACCCTTCAAAAACCGGTGGCGTCACCCTCACCATCGACGAATCCGGGGCTCTTCGCCTCCAAGGCTTTGCCGACGGATCAACGGTGGTTCTTCCCCGCCAGTCTCCGTAATTTAAGATCTCAGATTCCTCTCTTCCCTCTCAGTCTCCACATTCGTTTCCCCTCGGCCTCCCATTGCACCTGGAAATCGGTTTTCGGATAGAAAAACGTCTGCTCCTCCCACTCCAGCAATTCGAATTTCCCGAACTCCCGCATCTTGTCCCGCGCCCACTCGAAATACTCGTCGTGGTCGGTCATGAACAAAAACTCCCCGCCCGGCACCAGCGCTCGCCACACCGCATCCAGAAAATCCGCCTGCATCAAACGCCGCCGGTGATGCCTCACTTTTGGCCACGGATCCGGACAAAGCAGATGCAGCCTCGTCACCGACGCCTCCGGCAGCAGCCATTCCACCACATACCGGCTATCCAGCCTCAGCACCCGCGCATTCCCAAGCCCGCGCCGCGTGACCTTCTTACAAACCTTCCGCACCCGCCCTAACAACCGCTCCACCCCCAGAAAATCCCGATCCGGATATTCCCGCGCCATTTCCATCAGGAACGAACCATCCCCGCACCCCAGATCGACTTCCAGTGGCCTCCCATCCCGGCAAATCTCCGAGCGCTCCAGTTTTCGAAAATAATCCGCCGGCACCATTTCTCCCGCCATCGCCGCCCGTGGCAGCACATTCAAAGCCTGTCTCGTCATCACCCACCCATTCAAATTCCCGCTTCCACCCATTTCAACCACGAATCCCAACTCTTCACGCATCCGATGCTGCGGCACCCGGCGCTATCGTGATTCATGACGAGCGCGGATCGCCCGGTTTGGGGTCAGTTTGGGGCCTTTCAGACGCTCGCTTATGGTCCCGGGAGGCGAAGGATCGGCCTCCTAATCCTTACATTTTCAAGGGATTTGGATAAATTTTCTTTTCATTCAGATTTTTTTTGACAGGGTGGTCGGCTTTGCTATGGTCCCGCCGCTCTTCCCCACAACAAGTCAGGGGTGCCGCGTCTAGTCTCGCTCTTTTTTGAGACCGGTCGCGGTGTTTTTGTCGGGTAAAAGGAAGAGCGATACCAATCACATTGCTCGCGTAGCTCAGGGGTAGAGCGCATCCTTGGTAAGGATGAGGTCGGGGGTTCAATTCCCCCCGCGAGCTCCAGGGCAATCTCGAAAAATCTCAACAGTCTCAAGCAGAACAACAACCACCATGGCAAAAGAAGCATTCCAGCGCAACAAGCCGCACGTAAACATCGGCACGATCGGTCACGTTGACCACGGCAAGACCACCCTCACCGCAGCGATCACCAACACCCTCGCTGAAAAGGGTCTCTGCCAAAAGAAGAGCTACGCGGACATCGACGCAGCTCCCGAAGAACGTGAGCGCGGCATCACCATCAACACCGCCCACGTGGAATATGAAACCGCAAAGCGCCACTATGCTCACGTGGATTGCCCAGGACACGCCGACTATGTGAAAAACATGATCACCGGTGCTGCCCAAATGGACGGCGGTATCCTCGTTGTTTCCGCTGCGGACGGCCCAATGCCACAAACCCGCGAGCACATCCTGCTTGCCCGTCAGGTCGGCGTTCCTGCTCTCGTGGTTTTCATGAACAAGGTTGACCTTGTGGATGATGCCGAACTTCTCGAACTCGTCGAAATGGAAGTCCGCGACCTCCTTTCCTCTTACGAATTCCCGGGTGACGACATTCCAATCGTCATGGGTTCCGCCAAGGCCGCCCTCGAAGGCGACCCTGCCCAAATGGAGAACGTCATGAAACTCATGGATGCTGTGGATTCCTACATCCCTGAGCCTGAGCGTCCAATTGACAAAACCTTCCTCATGCCGATCGAAGACGTGTTCTCGATCGAAGGTCGTGGAACGGTTTGCACCGGCCGTGTCGAACGCGGTATCGTCAAGAAGATGGAAGAAGTCGAAATCGTTGGTATCCGCGACACGCAGAAGACCACCGTTACCGACATCGAAATGTTCCGCAAACTGCTCGACGAAGGTCGTGCCGGTGACAACGTCGGCCTCCTCGTTCGTGGTCTCAAGAAGGACCAAGTCGAGCGTGGCCAAGTCATCGCCA
>JBBECN010000146.1:0-3580 GCA_040881795.1 Akkermansiaceae bacterium | reverse complement strand
CAGTTGGATAGAGCACCCGCCTTCTAAGCGGACGGTCACTGGTTCGAATCCAGTCAGGCGCACCATAATTCACTTATATTCAGTGGTATTTCCTCACTTCCGAAAAAATTTCGAAGGAGTCGCCGCGACATCCGCCGCGACATCCGCCGTGACTGCCGCCCGGTAGTCGCTCCCAATATTCCTGCCTTGGGCATCAGGCCACCGCGTCGCGCCGCCCGGCTTGGACAATATTCAGCGCGTGGTTGGCGACCGCTTCGAGGTGGTTGTTCAAGTCGATGAACATCATCTCGGTCGTCACCAGCGAGCCGTCCTGCATCCGCTGGGTGGCGGCCTTGTTATGGCGTTTGCGCAGCTTGTCCACCCGGTCCTCGATCTCGTTGGCCCGCTCCAAGGTCGCGCCATCCACGCCGGTGAGCGAGTTGCAGGCAACGTCGAGCAGCGCGCGGACCTGCATCGAGATGGCCTCCAAATCACGCTGGTGCGCCGGAGTGAACTCGCGGTTTTTTTGGTATTTCCGCTGGACGATTTTCACCAAGCGGTAGATCCGGTCAGTCGCTTCCTCGAACTCGGAGACAACCCGCAGCATCGAGGTGACTTTCATCGCGTTCTGGGATCCGATCTCGTGCGAGGAACACTGGATCAGATAGGCCGTGATGTCGTGCAACAGCTCGTCGCAGGTGGTTTCCATCTGCTTGAGTTCCACCACTCGGTCGGTGAGGTCCTCGTTGGGGCGGCCCAGCACATCCACCAACCCGTCGAACATGTCGGAGGTTAGTTTCGCCATCTGACGGGTCGCCCCGTCGGCCTCCACCAGGCTCAGCTCACCCATGTCCACCAGCGAACTGCTGAAATAGCGGAGTTTCCCCGCTTGCGGCCCGTCCTCGCGATCCTTCACCCACCACTCCACGAGCTTGGCGATCTGTGGCACGAACCAAACGAGGATCGCGATGTTCACCAGGTTGAAGGAGGTGTGGAAAATCGCGGTGGAGAAGGCGATTTCGGATTGTGACAAGCTCGCATTGGCCGAGCGCAGGGCGGCTGGCAGGTAATCGACCAGCCGCCAGACCAAGGCGGTGAAGCCGGAGAAAACCGTCAGACACCAACCGATGCCGAGCATGTTGAAAGTAAAGTGCGCTCGGGCCGCTCGTTTCGCGTTGGCATTGGCTCCCAGCGAGGCCAGCCACGCGGTCACCGTGGTGCCGATGTTTTCCCCCAGCACGATCGCGGCGGAGTTACGGAAAACCGCCAGTGGATCCGCCTCAATGTCGCCGAGCCAGCCGTTGAGCGCGCAGGTGATGGTGATCGCCATCGCCGCGGAGGAGGATTGCACCAGCAAGGTGAGGATGAAGCCGGCACCGAGGAAAAGCAGCACCGTGGCGAAGCCGTGCCCCGTCAGCGAGGTCACGATACGGCCGATCATTGCCGCCGCTTCCGGGTCGGTCGCGAGCATCGTCCGCAAGTCCGGCACCGAGTCCTTGAGCAGCCCAAGCCCGAAAAACACCAACCCGAAACCGATGAGCACCTCGCCCCAGTTCCGCCCGCGGTCCTTGCCCATGAAAAAACACGGCAGCCCGACCCCAATCACCGGCAGCGCGATTTTCGCCACCTCGAATTTCCCGATCAGCGCGACGATCCACGCCGTCGTCGTGGTCCCGAGGTTCGCGCCCATGATCACACCGATCGATTGGATCAGTGTGAGCAGGCCGGCGTTGACGAAGGAGACCACCAACACGGTGGAGGCGGAGGACGACTGGACCAGCGTGGTGGTGAAAAATCCGGTGAGGATCCCCTTGAGGCGGTTGCCAGTCATGCCGGCCAAGGCACTGCGCATTTTGTTGCCAGCGACTTTTTGGACGCCCTCCGACATGATTTTCATGCCGTAGAGAAAAACGCCGAGCGAGCCCAGAATCTGGAGGAGAGACCAAAGAATTGACCAAAAAGACATAACGGGTTGGCAAGCGAGTTGCGTGACGAAACCGTCACACTGGAGCCCTATCGACCAGCAAAAAATGCTTCGCCGCGCGGGAAAGGTCAGGAAACCGTCCTCCGCTCCCCCCGCGGCTGCGGATTGGCGGCGCGTGCCCGCTTTTTCAATGTTGGGGTAAATTTCCCCTTGTCAAAAACCGGCACCCTCTCCATAGATCCGGCCCCCGCGCGGCAATGCCGGGGAATTAGATGGGTAGATGCCCGAGTGGCTAAAGGGGGCAGACTGTAAATCTGCTAGCGAAAGCTTACGTTGGTTCGAATCCATCTCTACCCACCATCTTGACAAGCAAGAACCTAAGGGAGCCGAAAGGCTCCCTTTTTTGTGACAGTTTGCCCAAGAGAAGATCCCGCGCGGAGCGCAGGACAGGGACCGACCTCCGGGCGGTCCGGCGCACGGTGAGTGATGAATGAGAAGCGCGTCCGCACCCCGCATTCGCCCCGCATGCGTCGGACGGCTGCGGAGAGCCGTCCCTGCCGAAGAAAAGACCCCGCGCGGAGCGCAGGGCAGGGACCGACCTCCGGGCGGTCCGGCGCATGGTGAGCGAATGAGAAGCGCCTCCGCACCCCGCATTCACCCCGCATGCGCCGGACGGCTGCGGAGAGCCGTCCCTGGCGAAGAGAAGACCCCGCGCGGAACGCAGGGCTTTACGGCAATCAATCCGTGTAGATGCCGGGGATACTGCCGGGGATTTCAATTGCGCCGCAGGCATTGGCGTAGAAATCCTTCGGTCCGACGCCGCCGATTATAAATAAAAAGTCGCACTTTTAAACAGGAATTATTTTGCTATTTGTTTTTTGGCGGGTAACCTCTGACACATGAATATGAACAACCGAAAACGATGGATTGCGCCGTGGAGGAATTCGAAGAGCAGACCCGCGATTTACCACTGCATCTCGCGCGTGGTGGGCTTGGATTTTGTGCTGGAGGTGAAAGAACGTGAGCACTTCCGGATGCTGATGCGAATGTGCGAGAAGTTCACGGGTTGCCGGGTCTTGTCTTACTGCCTGATGTCCAATCACTTTCACTTGCTGCTGGAGGTGCCTCCGATGCCGGAGGGCGGGATCTCGACTGAGGAGCTGTTTGCTCGGCTGCGCGTTTTTTACAGCGAGGCGCAGGTGGCGGAGATCGTGAAGGAGATGGAGGACGCCACGGTGGTGCGCACACGAAGTGAGTTTGAGATGCCGTCCGTGGATGAAGACGGCGTGCCTTTGACACCGGCTCAGGAACTGGCAATGGCCAGGCAGCAGGGGGCGCGACTGGTGGAGGAAATCCGCCGCCGCTATACCCGGCGGATGCATGATTTGAGCGAGTTCATGAAGTCCCTGCTGGAACGCTTTACCAAATGGTTCAATCGCACGCATTCGCGCTCCGGCACGCTGTGGGAAGACCGGTTCAAGAGCGTGATCGTGGAAAGCGGCGTGGCGGCGCGGACGATGGCGGCCTACATCGATCTCAATCCGGTGCGGGCGGGCATGGTTTCTGATCCGGCGGATTACCGTTGGAGCAGTTATGGCGAGGCAGTCGGCGGCGGAACGAAGGGAAATGGGAAAAAGGCGAGAGAGGGCCTGGTGCGGGCGTATTTTTCCGATCAGG
>JBBECN010000145.1:0-3582 GCA_040881795.1 Akkermansiaceae bacterium | reverse complement strand
ACGGCCCCACCGACCCGTGCAGCCCCTACGCGCTCACCAAACTCCACGGCGAACATTGGTGCTGCCTCTACTCCCGCCAACAAGGCATCAAGGTGCGGGCACTGCGGTTCTTCTCCGTCTGGGGACCCGGCCAGCGACCCGACCTCGCGCTTGAGTCATTTGAGCAGGCCATCGAGCAGGATCAGCCGGTGAAGGTTCTGGGAGACGGCAACCAGCGTCGTGACCTAACCCACGTGTCCGACGTGGTCCGCGCCATCGAACTTGCCACCGGTTTCCAGGGAGACGGATTCGAGGCCTTCAACGTGGGAACCGGCGTGAACCACTCGGTCATGGACATGATCGCCCAAGCTTCCTCAAAAAAGGGCAAAAAACCGGTCATTTTACACTCTGCTTTACACCCCACCGACGTCCCTGAAACGCTAGCGGATACTCAGAAATCCCATATTCTACTTGGGTTCCAGCCGCTTCACCCGTTCCAAATCTAGCAGTTTGAGCGTGAAAAAAGTGTAAAGCTGAAAATGGCTCCTTTCATAGGATTTGGATGGGGGTGGGGAGACCCATGGACTTTCTCACCATCGTAAATAGATTTACTATTTAATATCAACGAGTTACGAATCTTTTAAACACTCGTTTTGTCACCATTTCCGCTAGAAATCTAGTGCGGGCAACCGATCTCCTTGCTGCCAGGTGCCACACGGTGCGGGATTCTTTGAACAGACGCGTCGTGATGCCGGCGAATGGGAGCCTGATTAGACGGGCGGACGAGAAATGGGATTTGTTTCCGACTTTTGGGAGATCGTAGTTAATGTCGCCGAGAAAACGGACATCTGAAATGAAGCCACTGGTAAAAATACAATAATGAAAACTAAATAATATCGATGAGTAGGGGTTTGACACCACCAATTATCTCCTTTCCTTATTTTCTGCTTCGCATAGCTCACATTCCACCATGCCTTTCAAAAAACGCCTTCTTCTGGTCGGATGGGATTCCGCCGATTGGAAACTCATCCACCCGCTGCTCGATCAAGACAAGTTGCCCGGCGTGGCGCAGCTCGTGCAGGGCGGGGTGAGTGGAAATCTCACGACCCTTGAGCCGCAGCTTTCACCGATGCTCTGGACATCCATCGCCACCGGGAAAATGGCCTACCACCACGGCGTTTATGGTTTCACCGAGGTCAATCCCATCTCCGGGCGCATCGTTCCTGTCTCCGCCGCCACCCGGAAATGCAAGACCATCTGGGAAATGCTCGGTGAGCGGGGGCTGAAATCCCATGTCGTCGGCTGGTTCGCGACGCAGGGCGAGCAGGATCTCAACGGCTGCATGGTCTCGAACATGTATGGCCACCTGAAAGGAAGCCAGCCGGATCAAGATCCTGCCGATTGGGAAAAGCCGATGCCCGGCACCTACTGGCCGGAGGATCTCGCGGGGAAACTCGATGATTTCCGCGTCAGCCCGCATGAGATCGATCCGAACAAAGTTCTCCGGCTCTTTGTCCCGGAAGCCCCCCACATCGACCAGAACCGCGACCGCCGCCTGTGGCCTCTGTTAGAAAAACTCGCTGAGGCATGGTCAGTCCACTCCGCCGCCACATGGCTGATGGAAATGGAGCCGGAATGGGATTTTTTCACCGTCTATTACCGGGCGCTCGATGAAATCAAACACCTCTTCATGCACTACCACCCACCGCGGATGGATGGCATCTCGCAGCGCGATTTCGAGCTATTCCAGCATGTGGTGACGGCCACCTACCGTGCCCACGACATGATGTTGCAGCGTCTCATCGCGCTGGCCGGTGAGGACACGGCGGTGGTTCTGATTTCCGATCACGGCTTCCACTCGGATCACTTGCGTCCGAAGTTCACGCCGCGTGTTCCCGCTGGCATCACCGTCTGGCACCGCCCGCAAGGAGTCTTCGCGGCATCCGGCCCCGGTTTTGCAAAGGACGAGCTCGTCCACGGTGCGAGGCTGCTCGATGTCACCCCCACGATTCTTCACTACTTCGGTCTGCCCGTCGGGGCGGACATGGAGGGTCGCGTGCTGGTGGAGGCATTCGAGGAGAAGTGCCCAGTTGCATTCGTGCCGACATGGGAAAATCCTGATGGCCCACGCCAGCAACGCAGCTCGCTTTCCGAGGCGGATAGCAAGACGCTGCTCGACCAGTTCGTGGCACTCGGTTACATCGATGAAGTTTCCGAAAATCCCGACGAAGCCGCCGCCGAGACGAACCGCGAAAACAAATGGAACCTCGCCCGCGCCTGCCTTTATGCCGGGAAGGACGAAATGGCCTTGCCGTTGTTGGAGGATTGCTTCGCAGCCTTTCCAGAACGAACGGACTACGCCCAGACTCTCGCCCGCTGCCAACTGCGGCTTGGGCTTTCTGCAGAGGCCGATGAGTCTCTGGAAGTCGCCCTAGAGAGCTTCGGTCGCAATGAGTCCGCCCACCTTCTGCGTGCCCACATCGCCATCGACCGCGAGGACTTCGCCGGGGCGCTGAAACAACTTTCGATCGTCCGCCAGCACCGCCCGGAGGAGCCGGATCTGCTGGTGCCTCTGTGCCGTACCTACCTCTCTCTGCGGCGTTGGGAGGATGCGGAAAAAACCGCGCAGCAGATTCTCGCGGCGGATCCTGGCAATGCGGATGCCTTTCTCTGCCTCGCCCGCCTCGCCCTACACCGTGATGATGCCGAAGCCGCCATCACCGCCGCGCTCGACGCCATCGGCCTGCGTTTCGGAGACCCGGAAGGGCATTTCCTGCTCGGTGCCGCGCTTGCGCAAAAGGGCGACTGGCCGGAAGCCAAGATCGCCCTCCAGAAAACCCTGACCCTCCAGCCCCTGCACCTCCGCGCCCACCGTTACATGGGCAGCGTCCTCCGCGCCATGGGGCAGCCCACCACAGCGGCGGATCACGAGCAACGCGTCCGCCTCCTGCGTTTCCAGGCGAAGCAGGAAAGCACCGACCGCACCACCCGGCTCCGCGCCGATATCGCCCTCCGCGCCGCCGCCCGTGAGGCACATCGCGTTCTCAGCCGTCAGGAATCCGCCAGCACCGAAATCGATTCCCGTGCCGAGGAACCGCTCGATCTCGTCCTCGTCTCCGGCCTGCCGCGCTCCGGCACCTCTCTGATGATGCAGATGCTCCGCGCCGGCGGCATGGATCTCATGACCGATGGCGCACGCGAGGCGGATGAGGACAACCCGGCAGGCTACTGGGAGTGGGATAAAATCCGCACGCTCCAGAAAAATCCCCGCATCCTCCGCCAAGCGAAAGGAAAGGCAGTGAAGGTCATCTCCGCCCTGCTTCCGCACCTGCCGCCGAGGCACCGTTACAAGATCATTTTCATGCGCCGTCCCGAGACGGAAGTCGTCCGCTCCCAGTGGAAAATGCTCGAACGCCGCGGAAAAGATCCCAAGTCCGAGGCCGCGCACCTCGCAGAGACCCAGGCGAACCACGTCCGCCAAATCCTCGCCCGGCTGGCCTCGTCAGCGCGCGTCGATGTGCTGCAGGTCGATTACCCATCACTCGTCGCCGCCCCTGCACCTTGGATCGAGAAGCTCACCTCATTTCTAAGTGATGAAATACT
>JBBECN010000144.1:0-3652 GCA_040881795.1 Akkermansiaceae bacterium | reverse complement strand
GCATCGACACCGGACCCTTCCGCGTGCTCCTCATGTCCGACGCCGGCGCCGAGACCGAAAGTCATCTCGCGCAACACCGCGCCGCCGAACTGCGCGCTGACATTCTCGTGCTCGGCCGCCACGGCAACGACCTTTTCGCCACCGGGGAATTCCTCGCCGCCGTGCAACCGCGCGCCGTCATCCTCGCCGCGCGCGATCCGTTCCGGCACGGACTCGACGAAGTATCCCTCCGCACCCGGCTCGCCGCCACCGGGGCGGAAGTTTTCGCCCAGGACGAATGCGGCGCCGTCATCACAACCTTCCGTCACGACCACGCCGAACTCCACGGATTCATCGACGACCGCCGCATCAGTCTGACCCCGCGCTCCACCAAGCCGGAACCACGCGATAGCAACGGCGATTGACCTCCTTTGGCAGAAGGAAGCGCATTTGAATTTCCGAACACTACTTGGTGATAGAGTTGGCGCGTAGCCAGGGGGCACGGGCGTCCCGCCCGTCACGACCAGACATCACAGGCGGGACGCCTGTGCCCCCTAGAAACAACAAAACGGCCGCACTTGGATGCCGTCTTCCAAGCGCCCTTGGCCCCCTCCCGCCAAAAAAAATTACCAAAACTCCATTGACATGACCAAGTCCGCCGGTTTATTCATTATGGTATTGCATTATGAAAATCAACTGCGTATTAGTTTTAGCGCTTTTGCTGTCAACCTCTTCCATCGGCTGGTCCCACGGCCCGGCCCACGCCCACCGTGCAACCGAGCGCTCCACGGAGCGGGCGGCGGCCAATGAGACGCTTGGCCTCCAAGAAACAGCCATCCCCGTCGAGGACGCCGACTCCGCCGACCGTTGGTGGGGGGTGAATGTCACCACCGGTTGGGAAAGCCGCCACGTCCACTACGGCGTGGATGAGTCCGGTCCCACCGGCGCCTACGTCAATGAGGTCGGCGTCCAACTCGGCGATCTCTCCATCAGCGTCTGGAATGGTATCGGCACCGGCAACTCTCTTTCGGAATGGGATTTCACCGTGGCCTACAACATCGATCTCGGCCCGGTCTTCATCGTTCCCGGCTACAATCTGCGCTACGTTCCTTCCTATCCGGTCAGCGGGGACGATCATGGCGCTGAAGAACACGGCGAGGAGGACCACGCGGAAGAAGGCGGCGACGACCATGAGGGCCACGCACACAACACCATTGGCAATGAACTGTTCATTTCCGTCGGCACGACCCTCATTCCCTATGTCATTCCCAGCGCCAACTTCATCTGGGACCTCAATAATAACCCCGGCGGCTTCATGGAATTGCGTTTGGACGGCAACGTCCCGGTCTATGCCGACACCGTCAGCCTCCAGCCCTACGCCCTGCTCGGCCTGAACTTCGGCTACAACAACGACGATTACTCTGGTTGGAACAACTTCCAGTTCGGCCTGCAAGCGACCTACGCCCTCACCGAATACCTCTCCGTATTCGCCGGGGTGAACTACTCCGTCGCCCTCGAAGCCCTGCAGCAAATCAACCAAGAAGACGTCGTCTGGGCCAACGTCGGCCTCAGCTTCGCCTACTAAGCTCACTGCCCATGGAAAAAACCACCGTGCACCCTCTTTTGTCGCAGATAATGATAATGATGGCTTCATTTCGATACTCGGGTGGTAATCGCTCTGCTTTCACCCTGATCGAGCTGCTGGTGGTCATCTCCATCATTGCTGTGCTCGCCGCTTTGGCCGTCCCGGCGGTCAACGGCGCCATGGAAAAATCCAACTCGGCCCAGGATATGTCCAACCTCCGCCAAATCGGATCAGGCGTCCTGATGTATACCTCTGATCATGGTGGAAAGATGCCTGAAACAAGTTGCATTGCCGAGACACAAGAAGATCTCGAACTAACGTGGATCTACGCCCTGCGTAACTATTTGGGACAAAACTACGATAAGGTTCGGGTTTCCCCATCCGACCCGAATCAAAAAATACGGCGGCAGTTCCGCGGCACTAGTTACGTCATCAATGATGAGGTTGATGGAACCAAGTCTCTGTCCCGTCTGCAGAGGATCGAGTCCCCATCGCGGAGCATTCTCCTTTTTCTCGCTTCGCCATCCAAAAATCCCCGCGGCCAAGAAGATCACATCCACCTGACCGGCATGCGCAACTGGTCTCGCTTGCTCAACGAGATCACGCCAGACGCCCATAACCACGACCCCTCGGATCGCACCGCCGGCTCATCACCCTATCTGTTCGTCGACGGCCATGCCGAAATCATCCCTGCCGCACGAATCAAACAAGCCACCGACAGCGGCATCAATATCGCCCGACATCCTCTTCCTTAAAACCAACAACAACCAAATAACCACACACCATGAAAACCAAACGCAATAGCAGCTCTATTATCTGCGGTCTCACTATCGCCCTTTTCGGGCTGGCGGCCGCTACGCATGCCCAACCCACTGTGCTCTCGAGCGGACACGTCGATATCTTCGAAGCTGAATACGAGCTCCACGATGAAGTGCCCGAAATCCACCTCGGTGTCCACACGGATGATGGACACTTCGAGCCCGGGAATGTCCTCTTGCAGGTGAAAAATGGCGCTTACCGGAGCACAGATGGATTGCTAGTCGAAATCACCAGCATCCTTGGACCGAATGCTTGGATCCTGCCATCCGATATTGAGACAGCACATGATCTCGGAGTCATCGAAGCGGGTGTAGCCAAAGCCGGTTTCCCAAATACTTCCGCGGTCACCTTCACGCTCGTTTCCGCCGGTGCCTCCAATCCCGGTAATTTTGTGCTTTTTACATCCGGAAATGCCATCCGTCTTTCAGCAATCGGAGGTGACGTCGGAACTGCCAGCTTCGGCATCACCGCGGGCCACATCCACTACAACTGGGGATTTTCTGCTGCCGGAACCTACATTTTCGACATGCAGGCAAGCTATACCGATCCGGCCTACGGCAACCTACAAAGTCCAGTTGAGACCTATACTTTTGAGGTCGTGCCCGAGCCTTCCACCTACGCACTGCTAGCACTCGGTGCCGGCGCGCTCGCCCTCATGCGCTGGCGCAAACGCAGCCGCCAAAGCTGATCACACCTCCATTGGTTGTCGGGCGGGAGGCGTCAGTCTCCCGCCCCTCCGACCGGAGTGCTTTTGTCCGCGGGGCCTTTTCAGTATTCGACCAACCGGTAAAACGCCTTCCATCGCCCCGCCACGGGATCGGTCATCGGTATCGCGCCGCCATCGCCATCCATGAACGTATGCGGCTCGACATTGGTCCATGTGCCCGTTCCCAGATCGGTGCAAACCTGGAGATCGTAGACGAGGTTCGCGCGACTGATGAATGACAGCGACACTTTCCCGTCTGCCGCATCGATGGACAGCTTTGGCGGTTGCTGTGCGACAAAGGTGATCGTTTTGTTCGCACTGGCCGTGAACTTGTTCGTCATGTCCACCGCACGGAATGTCACGGTATAGGTCCCAGGCCTATCCATGGTGAAAGCTCGGCCGTGCGCGTGGTTGTCTCCGTTCAGAATAACCGGAAATGTTGCCCCTGCTCCGGTCCAGTCCGCCGCGTGCAACCAAGTCGGTGCAGTCGCCCCGACTTCCCAGAAGGCAAAATTTCCACCGGCGGGGCCCTGCACCGAAACAATCTCGATGCGCGGATTGGC
>JBBECN010000143.1:0-23892 GCA_040881795.1 Akkermansiaceae bacterium | reverse complement strand
GAAGTGCTGTGGCTGCCGGGCACGGATCACGCGGGCATCGCCACCCAGGCGAAGGTCGAGCGCGAGGTGCGCGAGAAGGAAGGCGTGAGCCGCCGCGATCTGGGCCGTGACGAGTTCCTCAAGCGCGTCTGGGATTATAAAAACACGCACGCGCACATCATCGTCAACCAGCTCAAGCGCCTCGGTTGTTCGTGCGATTGGAGCCGCGAGCGTTTCACGATGGACGAACCCTACAGCGAGTGGGTGAGCCATGTGTTCGTGGAACTTTTCAAAAAAGGCCTGATCTATCGCGGCAAGCGGATGGTGAACTGGTGCCCGGTTTCGCTCACGGCATTGTCCGACGAAGAAGTGATCATGACGCCGCAGCGCTCGAAGTTGTATTTCATGAAATACGAACTCGCGGACGCACCCGGCGAGTATTTGGAGATTTCCACCACCCGTCCGGAAACCCTAATGGGCGACGTCGCGGTGGCGGTGAACCCGAAGGATCCGCGTTTTTTAAAATACATCGGTCGCAAGGTGTTCCGGCCATTCCCGCATGCGGAGATTCCGATCATCGCCGACGATCATGTGGACATCGAGTTCGGTACCGGCGCGTTGAAGATCACTCCGGCGCACGACAAGGCGGACTTTGAAATCGGCATTCGCCACCAGCTTGAAATCATCGATGTACTCACTCCTGACGCGCACATCCATTGCCCGGATTGCCCCGAGCTCCACGGCCTTGAGCGCTTCGCCGCACGCCGGAAAGCCGCAGCGATGTTAGAGGAAGCGGGCCTGCTCATCAAGATCGAGGAATACGACAACAACGTCGGCTATTCCGAGCGCGGCAATGTGCCGATCGAGCCGCGCATCTCGATGCAGTGGTTCCTGAAATATCCCTGCGTCCAGCAAGCCGCCGCCGCAGTGGCCAGCGGCGATATCAAATTCCGTCCAGAGCGCTGGGCGAAAACTTACGCCCACTGGATGGAAAACCTCCAGGACTGGTGCATCAGCCGCCAGCTGTGGTGGGGGCATCAGATCCCGGTTTGGTATCGCAAGGACAAGCTCGATGATTTGAAAAACGCCGAGGCGTTAGGCATGACGGATTTTTCCGCCGGAGACATCCACGTCGGTGTGGATGCACCGGCCGACGCCGAGAACTGGACGCGCGACGAAGACGTGATGGACACTTGGTTTTCCTCGTGGCTGTGGCCGTTTGCAACGATGGCGAACGTCGGCGAACAAACCGACACCCTCAAGAAATTCTATCCGACCGACGACCTCGTCACCGGCCCCGACATCATCTTCTTCTGGGTCGCCCGGATGATCATGGCGGGCTACGAATTCACCGGCGAGCTACCGTTCAAGAATGTCTATTTCACCTCGATCATCCGCGACCTCAAGGGCCGCAAGATGTCGAAGTCGTTAGGCAACTCGCCGGACCCGGTCGAGCTGATGGAGAAATACGGTGCGGACGGATTGCGCTTCGGGCTGATGCGGATCGCGCCGGTCGGCAGCGATTTGCGCTTCGACGAAGTTTCGGTGGAGGAGGGGAGAAACTTCGCCAACAAACTCTACAACGCCTGCCGCCTCCGCCAGATGGGTGGCGAATCGTTTCAAGCGTTGGAGACTCTGGATTCCGCGCGCCCTTATCACCTCAACGCAATCGCGAAGCTCGACGCACTCGCCGTCGATCTGGAGCAACTTTACGGCGAATACCGTTTCGGCGAAATCGGCCACCGTTTGTATGAATTCCTCTGGAATGACTTCTGCGACAAGTTCCTTGAAGCCGTGAAGCTCGACCTGCGCGATACCGCCGAGCCGTGGGCGAAGGCGCTCACACTCGGCGTGTTCGATGCGATCATGGGCCGCTATTTGCAGTTGCTCAGCCCCTACATGCCGCACGTCACGGAAGAGCTGTCCGCGCGAATGGGCTACGTGACTGAAGGGGAATTCCTGATGCAGAAACTGCTACCATCCGTGCCGCTGCTCGACCTGATCCCCCAGGAAAAAATCGCCGATGCACAAATGATCGCCGGTGAAATTTACGAATCGGCCGGCCGGATGCGGAACCTGAAAGCCGAATACAAGGTGGGTTCCCGCAAGGACATCAAGTTTTTCATCAAGTCCGCTCCCGAGTGGCTGCACGGCGAAGTCAAAGTGCTCGCGCTGCTCGTCGGGGCAGGGGAGATCATGCTGGATTCCGCCTACGAAGCGCCAAAAGGCACGCCCGCTGCGGTCACCGGAATCGGTGAAGTTTACATGCCGCTTGAAGGCCTGATCGACGTCGAGGCCGAGCGCACCCGTCTCAGTAAGGAGATCGCCAACATCCAGATCGAAGTGAAAAAATGCGAGGGCAAGTTGGGCAACGCCAGTTTTGTCGATCGCGCGCCGCCAGAAGTCGTTGATCAGGAAAAGGTTCGGCTCGAGGAATGGAAGATCAAACTCGTCCAGCTCGGCGAGATGCTCGCCGCCTTGGCATGACCGCTTGCCAAAGACGCGCGATTGACTAGTCTCACCAAGAGGAAGTTAAACCCATGACCCATCTCAGCATCATCCCCGGCATCGGCAAGGCGTCGCTCGAACTTCTCGAAGCCGCCGGTTTCTTGGATGCCGAATCGCTCGCAAAAGCAGGGGCCAGCGAACTCGCCGTCGAGTTGGAACGCGCCAACAAGATTCTGCAAATTGCCAAGCGGGCACCGGGCCGGGCCAACGTCGAAAAGTGGATTTCCTCCGCCCGCGATCTCATCGGTGAGTCGGAGGCCGGCGGTGAAATGATGATGCCGGTGGACTACGAGCAATCTCCGCAGGTTGTCTCGTTGCTCGCGAGTGCCTCATTTGCGATTCCTCTTCCGGCTCGTCAATTGATGGAAAAGCAGCTGGCCGTTTCAGAAATCCCGTCCGCCATTTTCCTCAATCGTTATGCCGGTGATCTGGAGGTGAAGGTGAACGAGCGCATCCCGCAAGCCCCACACGTCCGTCCGACCATCTCCACCGGCTTTGTGAAAATTGCGGACTCTGTGCAGGATCGTATGGAGCTCGACAGCTCGCGGCTCAAATCCACCGATACGGTGACTGCCAATAGTGTCCGGAAGCATGTCTCCAAGCGCAAGCCTGACGAAGACCGCGTTTCGCTCATTCGCGGCCCACGGGAGAAAACCAACCTCGGGCGTGATCCTAAATCGCGTTTTTACATTCGCGGCGTGCTCCACAACCGCCCGATCTCGATGGCGTTCGGCGCGGTAGCGACCTTGGTGTTGGCCGTGATGTTGCCCGCCAGCATCATTTCCGCAGCGCTCCTGTTGCTCTCGGAGCAGGAGCCCGATCATTTTTCTTGGGTGCCCAAATGGTTGTTGGTATTTCCTCTGGGCCTGCCGGTTTTTGGCTTCATCTACCTGATATTCGGCCTTGGTGGGACCTGCCGGATTTGCGGTCAAAAGCAGTTTGTCCCAAAGGCTTGCTTGAAAAACATCAAGGCCCACCACGTGCGCGGGCTGGGTCACATCGTGCCGGTGAGCGTGCACATGCTCTTGTTCAAATGGTTCCGCTGCACCTATTGCGGCACTCCGGTCCGCTTGAAAAAGTAAACCCACCGATGGTTCTCCGCCTGTCACTTTTCCTGCTCCTCGGTGTCGCGCTCAGTTCCTGCGCCAAGCTCGGCTTGCCCGGAATCACCGACACCCCGGAAAAAGAGCCGCCCAGCCCCTTCGGGTCGTCCGGGATTCCACCCCAACTTCGTTCCCGGACCTCCGAGGCCGGCACTCCGGTCGCCGCCGGTGGGAATTCATCCGCTGGCAAATTTCCTCTGAATATCACCCCGGACGAAGACATCGTTTTCACCGACCCCGACAACCCGAACGCCGAGATTCCCGAACTCTCAACTCTGCTCGAAACCGCCAAACGAGGTCCGTGGGAGGCCAGTGAGACCATCGCCAAACAGCGCGCCATTCGCGAGGGCAAGCCATTGTTGATCTGGTTCACCGACTCCGCCAGCAGCCCGATGTGCAAGGCGCTCAGCCAGGAATTGTTCGCCACCCAAGAATTCGGAGCATGGGCCGATGAAAAGCTCATCCGCCTCCGCGTCGATGCGAACCTCCAAGCCGACGATCCGGATCTCAGCCTCGATGAAAAGCAAACCCGCCTCATCGAAATGAAACACTACGTGGCCGCCCTGAAAAAGCGCTACAAGATCCTCGGCCACCCCTCGCTCGTCCTTCTCAATCCCAGCGGCGAGGTCGTCGGCCGCTATCGTGGCTACAAACGCGGCGATGCCGATTATTTCTGGGGCTTGATCAAACACGGTGAAGCCGTCTCCGCAGAGGCCTACAAAGGCTGGCGTAAAAAGCTTGAAGACAAAGGCTACCGCGAGTGGAGCGACCGCCGCGGCCGCAAGATTTTCGCCCGCCTGATTTCTTATTCAAAAGGCACCCTCATCCTCATCGAACCCGACGGAATTCGCGCTCAAACCAAGGAATCCAGCCTGTCCGACACCGACCGCGCCTGGATCGCCGAGCAGAAAAAGATCCGGAACATGTGAAGCTCGTCCAGAGCGGATTCAGTCCGCTGGCTCCTCCGCCAGCGGCAGAGCATCCAGACGTGCCCGATAAGCCTTCTCATCGAAGCCCCGGTGTTTTTTCAGCACCTCGTCCATTTCCTCGCACAGACAAAGCGCTATCTGGGACTTGGCCTCCGATTCCTCCAGACCAAGTTTCACCAAGCGCTGGAAAGTCGCTCCCACATAGGGCGTTTGGGTGGAGGTGAGCTGCTGCTCGACGGCAGCCAGCAAGTCGGCAAATAATTCGTCGTTCATTGGTGGGAAGTCAAAATGCATCCACCGGAATTTGCCAGCCCGGAGCGCAGCTCCCCAGAGATTTCCACAACCTAAGATCGGAACCCATTTTGCCTGATCGGAGATGGCGGCATGCGTCCCCCTGTTCATGCAAAACGGAAGGGAATCGTTGGGGACAAGTTTTTCGGAACTCGGGCGTGTTTTCCCTTGTCAAACCCGCCCCCCCTCCTCATACATCCGACCCGCGCATGCGGAATGGGTAGATGCCCGAGTGGCTAAAGGGGGCAGACTGTAAATCTGCTAGCGAAAGCTTACGTTGGTTCGAATCCATCTCTACCCACCATTTTGATAATGAATGACTTAGAAAGGCTGGCTAACAGAAAATAGCCTAACGGAAATAAATTCCGTGCCCGAATATCGCCCGAATAAAACGGGCGAGGAGGGCAGACTGGGAAAGAAACTTCCCAGTCTGCCAGTCTCTCCAAGAGGGCAGGCGGTTCGCCCACGGCGCAAAAAAGCTCGCCCCACCACCACGGAGGGCGAGCTTCAATCCCCGCTCGCCGATTCGAATAAATCGGTCGGCGAGCAGGGTGGGGACAGGCGGCGTCTCTCTCCAAACGCTGCCACTCCCGAAGTTTTAAAGTTCGATGGCGATTTCTTGCAGCAACCATGAAAGCGGATCGGCTTTCAACATTTCGCCCTGGCTCGCGACAAGATCGTCGGCGGCGGAAACTTTGGCACCAAAGATTCGGGCTTCGGCGCGGAGCTGTGGGGCGCTGTCGAGGCTTGCTTGAATCTTGGCGAGTTGCTCGGCCATCACCGAGGCGGCGCGGTCTAACAACGCGGTGGCGACTGGCTCCAACGATTTCGAGACGGCGGTGCGGATGGTGGTGGTGCTTGCAGAGAATGCCCCGTCCACGATTTCGGAGGCATGCAAAATTGCGGCAGCTTGTGCGACGGCGGCAGCGGTTTTTGCGGTGGGCTCTTTTTCAAATTCAGCGGAGGCCGCCCACAATGCGCTTTGTAGGGTGGCTTTGCAGTGTTGGCCGGCGATGTCACCGACGGCGCGGAGGCGGGCAATCGCGGCTTCGATTGTTTTCCGCTCGCTCGGCGTCAACTGGATTTCGCGGGCGACTTCGCGGATGTCGGCGGCGGGCGGGATTCTTTCACTGCTTAAAAATTGCATGGTTGGTTGGTTGGTTGGTTGATGATTATCTGAGAGACTCGCTGTATCCGCCGCCAGCGTGCAAGCGGACGTTGCGGGCTTCGAGTTCGAGGCGTGCCGCAGATTTTTCGGCGTCGGTGATTCCGCTCATTTTCAAGATTTTCACCAGCACCACGGTGCTTTCGTTTCGCAACGGGCGGGCCGTCGGTGCTGTCGGTGTCGAGCGTGTCGGCGTCGGTGCTGGACGGACTGGCGATGGACGGGTAAGGCGGGCGGCTTGGAGCGCGGCAATCCGGGTGCGGCGGGCGGCAAGCAGGCGCTTTTTGGCTTCATGCTCGGCGATGGTTGCAGCCATGCAGGCGAGCGCCTTTTGCACGGCGTCGCGGCGGCTGCTTCCGGGCGCTTCACGGTGGGCGGCACGATCGAATGCAGCGGCGGCGGATGGGTTCCCCTGGAGGCGGGTTAGGACGGCTTCAACTGTTGGTAGCATTGGCGTTGGAAAGTTCGGATTTGAGGAGTTCGGCGGTGCTGGCGAGGGCGGCGGGGCTTGGCTTGTTGCTCCCTGCTAGTTGCAGCCCGACGGCGACGGTGTCGAGGACGTCAACACCTTCGAGGTGCCACCTGCGGACGGTGCGCGGGCAAACGCCATAGGCGGCGCTGAGGCGCTGAAAATCGGGTTCGGCGAGAGTGTGCATTGGCAACCTTGCGGGGATGTCAAATTTGCTCGCATGTTCGCCCCGCTTCGGGTAGGTTTCGGCATGCACTTCCCGCCCATGCTTCTGAGGGATTATTGCGGCACCAACGTGCGCGGATGGCTCATGGTAGAAAAAGCGGATGGCTGGCGCGCGGGATGGGATGGGCGGAATTTTTGGACGCGTGAGGGAAAACTTTTAAATGCGCCCGAATGGTTCAAGGCGGGCTTGCCGCAGGTTGCGCTTGATGGCGAACTTTGGGCAGGGCGCGGCGGATTTAATTCAATTCAAGCGCGGATGCGTGACGGCTGGCGCGGGCTGGAATTTTTCGTTTTCGATGCCCCACTAGCGGGCGGGGTTTTCTCCCAGCGCCTTGCGTATCTGAAAGGGCTTTCCTTGCCCCCACAAGCCACGCTGGCGGCTTTCGAGCGTTGCCGCGACACATTGCGCCTTGTTGAGTTTGCCGACGCTATTGTTGCCGCTGGCGGCGAGGGCGCGGTTGCTTGGAATCCGCGCGGCAAGCATGCCAGCGGGCAGCGTTCCCACGATGTGCAAAGATGGGTGCCAGTGCCGCCATCGCGCAATCGGCTGGCGGCTTAAGCGCCCGCGCCGTGCCGCCCTAGGATTTCGTTCAACGCGCCTTCCGAGAGTCTGGCATTGACGGCAGGGACGCATGCAAGGCATCGCATTGCGCGGCGGTGGTTTTCGTCCGCAGTCCGCTTCTCGTTTTGCAATTCGCGGAGTGCCTCGCCGACAAAGAACAGAGTTTCCTCCTGCGGCGTCGGCGGTTTCATGGTGGCGCGGAAGCCGTCAATGAGCGGCGTCTTGCTTTTTGGTTTTACGGTTGTTTTCATGGCGATGAATTTTTGCGGTTAGGCGCTTGGTTTCGGAATTCTCTGGCATCAACGGCAGGCGACTAATCGCCTCAAGTTCGCCGTCGATTTCGCGAATTAAAGTTTTGTGGATTTCTCCCGCACTGAGTCCCGCGAGAATGCCGGGCAAGCGTCCCGCCATTTCTAACATCCGCAGGCGGAAAACCGTCCCCACGCATTTCGCGGCTTCAAGGCATTCTAACGTCGGCAAAAACATTTCGTTTTCTCGGGCAATGGCGGATTCGATTCGCTGGCACTCCAATTCGATTTTGCGGAGCTTGGCGGCGCGGAGTGCGGTGTCCTTGCCTTCATCGGCTTTCACCACGTCCTTGGCTCGCAATAAGACGGCGGCGGTGTCGTCGAGGTTGATGCCTTCATCGCGCCTCCAATTTGTCAGTGTGCGCGGACTCACGCCCGCCATTTCAGCGAGCGCGGCGCGGCTGAGTTTGTCGGAAATCGGAAGTGAAGTATTTTTTGCTGTCATGAGAGGAAGGCGCATTGATCGGGAACCTCGGGCCTTTTAAGGGCGAACGAGAGTCCTCATTACGGGTTGGTTATCAATGACTTACGTCGTTTTAAACACTTGTTGGCTCGAGAGTCGGCGCGCGGTTGGGAATTGTGGTTTCAATGGTTGCGGGTTTGTCAATTTCGCAGGGGGTTGAGTGGTGGGGCAAGTTTGTAGGTTGCGTGCAACTCTTAAGAGAAAAGATGGTTCGATGTACTTAATGTGAAAACTTGCTCAACCACTCCACCCCCTAGGATACCCGCCAGCGTTGCGCGCCGCGAATTTTCGTCAACTTCACTGCCCGCTCGCCCTCTAGTCTTCCCAAGTAAGTGCCCGTGGCGGGTTGCCAGTGTCCCAGCAGTTTCTCGGCGTCGCGGCTTGTGGCTTGGCAAGCGCTCAGCAGGGCTTTGAGTTCGGCGGCGGTGCCCTCCCACGGCAAGGCAATGCCGCCCGTGCTTTCGGCGGTGTCGATAAGCGCGGACAGTTGCCCTTCGGGCGCAAGCTCTAGCAGGGTTGCCACAAGCTCGGGGTGGTGCCAGTGGCGCACGCCGCAACGCTCTTCGCGCAGCTCGGGGGGCACAGTCCACGATTCGAGCCACGCAAGCAGGGCGGGCAGTTCGGCAAGCAGGCGGGCAAAGAATCGCTCCTTCTCTTCGAGTGTGTGGGCTGGCATGGGCAGCGGGCGCTTGTGGCAACGCAACAGGGAAAGTTTGTCGCCCACGTCTTCAGTCAGTGGCGGCAAGACAAGCAGGGCTTCGGGCTCGTCATTCAGCGCAATAACCATTCGCCAGCACGGGCGAAACGTGAACGCGCCACGGTGCTTTGCCTCAACCCGCACGGCTCCCGCAAACAGGTTGCTTTTGATAGAGCTGGCAAGGGCTTTGCGGGCTCTTATGTCGGTGCTGCCCGCTTCGTCGTCAACCGCCAGCAATTCAGCGCCCGCGATGTCAGCGTTGAAATTTGTTCTCCCCGTAAAGCACGGGTAAGGGTTGCCCCGTCGCCCGCCAAGGGCAACTTCGAGCACGTCAATAAGCAGGCTTTTGCCGCAGTTGCGCGGTCCCGCCAGCGCCAAGGCTTGTCCCGGTCGGTACCGTCGCGCCACAAGGCTTTCACGGGCGAATTTAAGCCACGCCAGAAACGTGTGCACTTGCGGTCCCTCGGGGTCGTCAAGCAACCCGTGAATGACTGCCCGCAGGGTTTGCCATTCGCCCGCCACGGCTTGCGGGATTTTCGGGCTGGTAGTGGCAAGCAAGCGGTGCCCGTTCATGATATGCAAGCCACGGTCCAAGCCCGCCAACGGTCCCGCGTGATGGACGAAAGCCACGGTTTGAATTTCACAAATTGCAGCGTCAACGGCGGCAGGGTTGCAACCGCCCGCTCGCAAGTGTCGGGTGACACTTCGGCAGTCCATCGGGACAAACTCGCGCCCAGTGTCGAGATAGTATTTCACGCCGTCATAAAAGAAACGGGCGGGCGCGGCTTGTGGCTCGGGTTCAACCTCGGGCTCCCACGGCTCAGCGTCAACGGCGGCGGCGCGCAGGGCTTGGGCTCCGTGCTTTTGCAACATCGCGCGGGGGTCTTTCGGCGGGGTGGCGGTTGCTTCAGACATGGCGAGCGTTTCCTTTCCACGTTAAAATTTTGCGGGCGTGCCCTTTCAGGATGGCAGCAACGTCTGCGGTTGCCTTTCGCCCTGGCTCGTCGGTGTCGAAACACAAGACAACCCGCTTGCCGCTGAAAAGCGGTGCCCATTCTCGGGAAAACGATGTGCCGGGGCTCGCCACACAAGCGGCGGTGCCGTCGGCTTCGATGCCCGTTTCTATCAGGGCGAGCGCATCGCTTTCGCCCTCGGTTAGATAAACCGTTTCAACCTCGGGCTTGCTTGCCCATTCCATGCGCCACGGGGCGGTTGCTCGCCCGCAAAGCCACACAAAGCGCGGCTTGCCGTTCGGGTCGGGGTTGCGATATTTCAGCCCGTTCGGGTAAGTATAGCAGAGCCACGGCTTGCCCAGTCCCGCAGGTGAGTCCAAGCCAAGCCCGGAGTTGCCCCACGATGCCCAGCGGAGCGTTTCGAGACTCACGCCAAGGCTTGTGGCAATGTCGGCAGCAATGGGGTCTTCGGCGTGCAATACATCGCAAAACCGCAGGCGGGCGGCGGTCACTCGCTCCCGTTCGGCGTCGGATAGTTTGAACGGTGGCGGTGGCGGCTTGGGTGCCCGTTTCTGCGGCTTTGCGGGCACCGTGGCGGCTCCCGTGGCACCGTCGGGCAGATACACGCCAAGCACGGCGGCAACGTGGCGCACGGCTTCGGGAAACGTGCCAGCCTTGCCCAGCCATTGCGCGGTTGCGAACACGTCGCCCGTGTGCCCGCAGGGATAGCAACCGCAGGTTTCGAGACGCTGCCCGAAAACCGCAAAGCTCGGGGTGCGGTCGTCGTGCACGGGGCAGCGCCCCACAAGGCGGGTGCCGTTGCGCCGCAGTTCCACGCCGCAGGCTTCGAGATACTCGGGTAGGCGGGCACGCATAGCTTCGAGCGTTTCGGGTTCAAAGCTCAGCTTTTTAAGTTTTGCTTTTGTCGGTGTCATAGGTTCAAGGGTGGGGGTGATAGGTAAAACTTTCGGCGGCTTGTTTCGGTTAGATAGTCGCCAGCGCATCTTGTTGGGTCGGGGCTGTCGCGCCCCTCAGAATTCCAAGCGCGGCAAGTGTTAGTTAGTATTTCGAGCCCGCGCACGCCGTGCAAAGTGTGAGTTGCTCCCGACGCGTGCCAGAGTATCGCGTTACACTTTGTAATAACTATGCGGGCGCGGTCACGGCAGCGGCGGTTTTTTGTTAGGATTAGAAAACTCATTTTTGGCGGGCGGGTTTTTATGCTATCAACTCCAGTCTCGGCGGCGTCGCGCAGGCGGCGCTCGTCCTCGGTGGCGAGCATTTCAACGGGCAGGGGCTCAGCGTTCATGGTATTGCCGTTAGAAATTGCGCGACAACCCAAGCGGCGGCGGCAATGGCAGCGAGTTCGGCAAGGTGGGCTTTCATTGCGTTGCCCCTCC
The DNA here is from genome assembly GCA_040881795.1 of Akkermansiaceae bacterium. Lineage (GTDB taxonomy): Bacteria > Verrucomicrobiota > Verrucomicrobiia > Verrucomicrobiales > Akkermansiaceae > Luteolibacter. The sequence goes on along the minus strand of JBBECN010000143.1, from coordinate 12,843 downwards.
CGTTAGCACGGCGGCAATGCGTTGCTTTCGCGCGCCCTTAGCGAGCAGTTCGCCTAGGTCTTGCTTTAGTAGGGCGAGCCATTCGCCGTCTTCTAACCACTCGCCACATTCTGCGGAGTCCTCGCGTAGTTCGCTAATGATAGGAGCAAGCGCGGCGGCAAGCCATTGCTCGGTGATTACAGGGGTTTGCCCGTCGAGTGTGCAAAAGGTAGGGTTCATTGCTCGCCCCCCCCTTCGATACCAAGCGCCCGCAAAACTTCGGGCAGGTTGAAACGAACGCAGCGCCGTCCCAGCTTGTGAAACGGAATGCGCTTTTGCTCTTGCCAGTATGCCACTTGTCGCGGCGAGACTGAAAGCGCGGTTGCGATAACTTCCCCACGGACGAGCAACGGCTCGGGGTGGGCTTGCGGTGGTTTGCGTGTTGCAGTTGCCATGTGGGAACATTACCCCCCTCTTGCGCCAATTGCCTAACCCATCGGCGTGACTAACAGAAACGCAGGCTTGTCACGCTTGCCCCGTGAGCACGTCAAAGGGCTCGGTTTCATCGGGCGCGGGCAGCGGTTGCAGCAGGGTTTCGGTGGGCAGTGATTCAAGCCCCAGCGCCTTTAGTGCGCGCTTGAACGCTTGGCGCTCGGCAGCGTCAAGTTTTCGGTTGGCATATAAAACCGCCCGCAGTTCGTCACGGGTGGGCAGGCGGTTTTTGTTTGAAAGCAGGGCATAGAAAAAGGCTAACAGGTCCGCCAGTGTCCCGCGTTGAGATTCAAGCGCGGTTGGGTTTTCGCGCAGGCTGTCGAATAGCGCGCGCTGCGGTTGCGTGGCTTCCTCGGCAAGCCACGCGTGCACCTCGGCAAGGCGTCGCTCAACGGGCACGGGCCAGCCTTCGCCGTAGGCGTAGCGGTGGCGCAGAAAGGCTTCCTCCAAATCACTAGGGGCAACCTCGCCCCGCGCCCCGCCACTTGTCGCATTGCGGTTGTCTGCGTGCCCGAAAAGCACAGTCCCGCGTTTGTCGATGGCTCGCCAGCGTTGCCAAGCGCGCAGAAACTCGGCAACCGCTTGCGCCCCGTGGGCGGCTTCGAGCGCGGGCAAGTCAAGAAAGCGGGTGCTTCCGCTGGACAAGTCACGCGCGGCGCAAATAAGCGGGTTTTCTTTCACGCGGCGGGCGCTTTCACGGTTTCGAGTTGCGGCTTGGCTTTCTTGCCGTCGGGCCGCAGGGCGAAAAACTCCAAGGCGGATTTTTTGCTCGCCCGTCCCAGATAATGAGAACGCAACACGCTTGCGTTGCCCGTGTGCCCAAATTCAAACAAGAGCGTTTCCAGCGGCGTCCCACCCGCAACCGCATAGCTTGCGTGAGAGTGGCGCAAACAGTTTTGCGGCCACGCCCCGCGCGTGGGCTCGGGTTTGTTTTTCAGGCGGCGGGCTTCAACGTCCCAGCCCGCCAAGCGGCGCACGTTGTCGAAAGTTTCGCGCCAGTCGGCATGCGGGGCGAACGGATATTTTTTAAGCCAAGCGGCAAGTGTCGGGCTCGGCGTGATGAAACGTCGGCGTCCTTTCTTCGTGGTGCTGGCGGGCAGATCCACGCCCACGGGTGAAACGTGCTCGGCTTTGATGCGTGAAAGTTCTTCGGGGCGCAGTCCCGCGAACGCAAGCAGGGCGAAATGTCCCACGGCTTCGGGCGCGTGTGTCTCTGCCGCCCGCATGAGCGCTTGAACGGCTTTCGGTTCAAGAATTTCAATTTCGCCGTCGGTGGAAACGCGGGGCGCGTCGATGCCGTCGAAAGTCTCGGCGGTGCACCACCCCTTGCCCGCTGCCCAGCGCCAGAAAGCGCGCCCGTTGCGATAGTGAACGGCGGCGCTCGCCCCGCTCGCCCCTTCAATGCCAAGCGCGGCGGCAAGTTGCTTTGCGGTGAGTTTCGAGAGGCTCCGCGCGGCAAGGGCGGCTTTCAGGCGGTCGGCGGTTTGCTTGTAGCTTTTGAGTGAACGCGGGCGCAGTCCCGCGCAGCTTTTCAGCCATGCTTCAACGGCTTCTGAAACGGCGCAGGATGCGGCGTTGCGCCTGTGGGTTTCAACATAAAGGCGCGCGGCGTCAAGCAGGCTCCCGCCACACTCTTTAAGCAGGGCGGAGGCGGCAGCGGCTTGCTCGGCCAAAGCGGGTGGGATAACTGCGGCTTGGCTCCCGTGTTCCAGAAACCTTGCCCGCAGTTCGGCGGCGTGGGCTTTCGCTTCGTCGCGCGTTTCGAGATATGCGCGTTCTCTTTTGCCGCTGGCGCTCAGGGTGGCGGGCGTGTTCACGCACCATCCGCGCGCGGTTTTCTTGTGTCCGAATCGGGGAGTTCTTGCCATTTTTTTGGGGGGCAGATTGTTGTGTCCGCCACAAGGCAAAATGTGCCCGAATCGCCCTTAAAAGACAAGAACATAAAAGCAAGTAGGTGCAAGCGCTCCCATAAGTCATTGAAAATAAGCAAAAGTATTGGAGCCCCTAGGCGCGGGGGGCAGACTTTAAATCTGCTAGCGAAAGCTTACGTTGGTTCGAATCCATCTCTACCCACCATTTTCAAAGTCAACGACTTAGGGAGCCGAAAGGCTCCCTTTTTGTTAGTTTTTTCAAATGCTGTTCCGGCAGTTTTCCGGCAGTTTTAAACTAGACCTTCCCAGTCTGGGGTCGCATGGGATAGCTTTGGCTCTGGTCCCCAACCTTCCTGCAGGTGCTCTGAGGCTCGAAGTAACCGCTGGGAACTGGGAACTCACCACTGTGCCCGGTGCGAGATTACAGACCTCTGCGCCTTCGATCTGCTCCGTGACCGACAGATGAGGGTGGGTTGCGAGTTCCCGTTCATTCTAAAGTGGCGGTATGTAGCAGAATTCATCGTCCCATCCCGTTCACAACGTTTCAAAGGTGACACTCTTGCCATAAAGCCCGCGAGCTGGGTAAAATGGAATGGACAAAAACTGTTCTCTTGAACAATTAATTTGGGTGTGCCAGTTTCCCGCATGCCTCTCTCCTCCATTGAAACGCTGCGCGTGCAGCTGCGGGAAAAATTCCCTCAGGCACACGGGTTTCGTGCCCAAGTGGCAGAGCCTCAGGAACTGGCGAATCTTTTTGCCGTGGAAACCTTCCCGCCGGGCGCGATTTCCGAGGTGGTTTCCGCAGGGCCGGTCTCGGGTGTCGGGCTGATGATGGCCGGTTTGCTCGGAGATTCGGACGAGGGCAGCAGGTATCCGGAACTGGTGTTGATCGATGGCGCGGATGCCTTTGATCCCGGATCATTCAGCGCCGCCGCCTGCTCGCGGGTGTTGTGGGTCCGTTGCCGGGCGGCGATGGAAATGCTCAGGACCGCGGACCTGCTCGCGCGGGATGGCAATGTGCCGTTTCTCCTGCTCGATGCCACGGGGCTGGCCCGCAAGGACCTGTTGGCGTTTCCGGCGTCCTCATGGTGGCGATTGCGCCAGACCGTCGAGGGCAATGGCGGGCGGCTGGTGGTCATCAGCGCATTTCCCATGGTCCCGTGCGCCGCCCGCCGCTGGCAGCTCGCGGCGGATCTTTCGTTGCGCGACTTCGATTGCCCGAGGGTGGAACTGCGCGAGCGCCTGCGCGTCACGGGAGAGCGGCGGCACCGCGTCAGCTGACGATGTTTGCCGCGCTCCATCTCCCGGATTTCTCCGTCGTCGCTGCCATGCGCGGGCGCTCCGATTTGCAGGGGAGACCGTGCGCCATTCTCACTGCGGCGGCGACCGATGATGCAAAGGGGAAGCTCCCGCTGGCCGCTCTGAATCGTACCGCCCGCCTCGCTGGGATCGGTGCCGACTGGCCGCTCAACCGCGCCCTCGTCCGCTGCCCGGACCTTCGCGTGCTGCCGCGCGACCCGTCGGCCGAGGCCGCGTTGCTGCTGGAACTCATCGAACTCGCCGAATCGCTCACCCCCGATTTCGAAATCACCGCCGTGGACTTGCTGACGCTCGATTTACCCGGAAAACTCCCTTCCTCGGCGCTGGTCGCTCTGCCGGAAGCGGAGCTTTGGTATGGCCTCGCCGACACCCCGGATCTCGCCGGCCTCACCGCCCGCCACGAACTCACCCAAGGCCGTCATTTGGCACCCGGCGATCTCGCGCCGGCACCGATCCACCTGCTCCGCACCCTCGCCACCGATTCCGGGCGGTTGGATGTCCTGGACATGTGGGGGCTCAAAACCCTCGGCGAATTCATGGCGTTGCCGCGGCAGGCGCTCATCGAGCGCCTCGGCCCGCAAGCCGGACGCTGGCACGATCTGCTCCACGGCAAGACCCGTCGCCTGCTCCGCCTCCACCGGCCGCCCGAGTCGATGGTTCGGAAAATCGATTTCGAGGAGGCCATCGTTTCGCTCGATCCGCTGGTTTTCGCCCTCAAGCGCCTGCTCCACACCCTCAGCAGCCGCCTCGCCGTGCGCCATCTCGCGGCCTCCTGTCTCGATCTCCGGCTGATCCTCGAAACCGGAGCGGAAGTGCCGCGCCGCATCCACTTGCCCGAACCGCAGAGCACCGTCGAGGGAATGCTCGGCCCCTTGCAAACGTGGCTGGACTCGCTGCAACTCACCGCCGCCATCACGGCGCTGGAACTCGATGCGGAAATCACCTTTGCCACCGCCGCCCAGCGGGAATGGTTCGGTCGCCAACTTCCACAGCCGGAGCGTTGGGCGGAAACGCTCGCGCGGCTGGAAGCGTTGTTAGGCCCGGGTCGTGTCGGAATTCCAGTGCCGCCCGTTTCACATGCGCCGGACGCCTTCACCCTTCGTCCCGCCGCGGGGGCGGTTACTGCGATTGCTGGAAATGTCATGCGGCCGCCTAGTTCCATGCCGCTCCACCGCTACCGCCCGCCGCGGGAAATCGCTGTCGCCCACGAATCGCGCGGCGGCCATCCGCTGCCGCTTGCCCTGCTAACAGGACCCTGTCCGGGACCAATCATCGACGTGCGCGGCCCTTATCCCGCGTCCGGAAATTGGTGGGAAGCCGCCGGTTCGTGGCAGCGGCTCGAATGGGACGTGCAAGTCGCCAGCCGTCACTTGTTGCGGCTCGTTTTCCAAACGCCAGACCGCTGGCTGCTCGATGGGATCTATCAATGAAAGCGCCCTTCCATGAACTCCACGCCCGCTCGGCGTTTTCCTTTCTCGAAGGTGCCAGCCAGCCGGAAACCATGATCCACCAGGCAGCGGCGCTCGGCTACGAAGCCATTGCCATCGTTGATCGCAAGGGCTTCTACGGCTCCGCCCGCGCCCATCACGCCGCGCTGGAATGTGGCATTCGCGCATTCGTCGGCAGCATGCTGGAATGCCCGGATGGCAGTGCGTTTCCAACACTCTGCGCCACCCGCGACGGTTGGCGGGCGTTGTCCCGCCACCTCACGGATCTTCATCTCACGGGATTTGATTCCGGCTTGCTCCCACGCGACGGCTCCCTGATCGCGCTGACCGGTGACCGCGACGGCCCGGTCTGCCGCCACTTGTTGCGAGACGACTTCAAATCTGCGCTCAAAGCCGCCGAACGACTCGTGGAAATGTTTGGTCGCGGCCAGGTTTACGTCGAGCTCACCCGCCACGGACTGCGCGACGACGGGCGTTTGGGCCGCCATCTCGTCGAGCTCTCGGCCCACCTTCATCTGCCCCTGCTCGCCAGCAATGCGCCGCTCTTCGCCACCCGCGGCGACCGCCGTCTGGGCGACGCATTCACCTGCCTCCGCCACCACCTGCCACTCGATCAGGCGGGCGGGTTGCTCGCCGCCAACGGCGAGCGCCACCTCAAGTCCCCGGTGGAAATGGCAGCGCTCTTCGCCGATTTGCCGGAAGCCCTCCACAACACCGTGCGCCTCGCCGAACGCCTCCAGTTCACCTTGGAAAAACTCGATTACCGCTTCCCCGATTATCATGACGGTCGCGGCAATCCCTTGTCCATCGTCGAGCAGGCGACTCTTTTGCGGCGGCTCACCTACGCCGGCGTCCGCCATCGCTATCAGAATCTAACTAAAAAAATAAAAACCCAGATCGAGCACGAACTCGCGATGATCCAGCGCCTGGGTTTCCCGGGGTATTTCCTCATCGTGCACGACCTCGTCGAGTTCGCGCGCGGCCGCGGCATCCTCTGCCAGGGCAGGGGATCCGCCGCGAATTCGGCGGTGTGTTACGCGCTCGGCATCACGGCCGTCGATCCCATCGGCGGTGGCTTGTTGTTTGAGCGCTTCCTCAGCGACAACCGGAAAAGCTGGCCAGACATTGACATCGACTTCCCCTCGGGCCCGCACCGCGAGGAGGTGATCCAGTATGTTTTTCGCAAATATGGCGCGCGCAACGCCGCCATGACTGCCAACGTCATCAGCTACCGCCCGAAGTCCGCGTTCCGTGAAATGAGCAAGGTGCTCGGCTTTCCACCCTCGGTGGCAGATCGTTTCTCCAATAGCCCGTCAGACTTCCGCAGCGACGGCTCCGAAGCTCCGAAAACCGACAGGGCAGGGGAGTTTGCCGGGAAAATTTCCCACATTTTGCCCGTCTCGCATCCGCGCCTGCCGGCGCTGGCACATCTCTATCAGGCGGTGCTTGGAATGCCGCGCCACCTCGGCCAGCACTCGGGCGGAATCATCATTTGCGACCACGGGCTGGATGCCGTCGTGCCGCTGCAACCGGCCACCATGCCCGGCCGCAATGTGGTGCAATGGGACAAGGACGATTGTGAGGACATGGGCATCGTGAAGATTGATCTGTTAGGATTGGGAATGCTGGCCGCCATCGAGCATACTTTGGAGATTTGCTCGCGTCGCGGGCAGCCGGTCGATCTTGCCGCCATTCCCAAGGATGATCCGGCGGTGTTCGAACTGCTATGCCGCGCGGACACCATCGGCACCTTCCAGGTCGAGTCCCGCGCGCAGATGGCCACCCTGCCGATCATGCGCCCGGCGACGTTTTACGATCTCGCCATCCAAGTGGCCATCATCCGCCCCGGCCCGATCGTCGGCGACCTCGTCCATCCCTATCTCAACCGCCGCAACGGTCGCGAGAAAATCGATTTCATCCACCCCGCTTGTGAGGAAATCCTGAGCCGTACGCTGGGCGTGCCGCTGTTCCAGGAACAAGTGCTGCGGATGGCGATGGCGGTCGCCGGATTCAGCGGCGCGGAGGCTGACGAGCTCCGTCGTGCGATGGCGTTCAAGCGCAACGACGAGCGCATGCGGCAAGTCACCGAAAGACTCCGCCTGCGCATGAGTGAGCGCGGAATCACGGCGGACGTGCAGCGTAAAATCATCGATTCCATCGGCTCCTTCGCGCTCTACGGGTTTCCGGAAAGCCACGCGATTTCCTTCGCCCTCATCGCCTATGCGAGTTGTTGGTTCAAGGTCCACCACCCGGCGGCCTTCTACGCCGGTTTGCTCAACCACCAGCCGATGGGATTCTACTCGGTAAACACCCTCATCCAGGATGCCAAACGTCACCGCATCCGCATTCTGCCGGTCTGTTGCGTCCGCAGTGGTGAACTAACAGAAGTGTGCGATGATCAAACTTTGCGTCTCGGTCTCAACCGATTGAAGGGCCTCGCGGCGCACACCCTCTCACAAATTCTAGCAGAAAGGGCGGCGGAGACTTTCACTTCGCTGGAGGATTTCCTGTTGCGGGTGCGCCCGAGCGCCAAGGAAAAGCGCCTGCTCGCCCAAGCCGGAGCTTTGAACGCCCTCGGGAAAAACAGCCATCGCCGGCAAACCTTGTGGCAGGTCGAGCTGCCCTTGTATGACGATCTTCTCCGACCCCGCGAAGAAGAGCGCATCGCCGTGTTGCCGCCGATGTCTCTATCCGAACGGTTGTCCGCCGATTTTCTCACCCAAGGCGCATCCACCGGCCCGCATCCGATGCGCGTTTGGCGCGACCACCACGGCACCCGCCGGATCCTGCGTGCCACCGATCTGAAAAACCTGCCGCATGGCATCCCGGTCACCGTCGCCGGCATGGCCATCTGCCGCCAGCGTCCGGGCACCGCCAAGGGCCATTGTTTCATCTCGCTCGAAGACGAAACCGGCATCGCCAATCTGTTTGTGAAAAAGGAAACCTTCGAGCGTCTGCGCATGGTCATCGTGACCGAGCCCTTCCTGCTGGCCGAGGGCATCCTGCAACGATCCGAGGGCGACCAGCCGACGGTCTTTGTCACCCATGTCGAGCCGCTACCGCACACTGAGCCGGACCACGTCGCGCGCTCCCACGATTTTCATTGAACCGGGGTTCGTATCGCCGGAATTCCTTTCTTTGACATGGGAATAAATAATGGCTAGAAAGTCTTTTGGCACATTTCGACGTGCCGCTATCAACAACCATTGAAAACCATGAAAATCAAAAATTGGATCCCAGCGCTTGCCGCTCCGTTCGTATTCGCCGCATGCAGCCCGAAGGAAACCGTCAAGGAGCAGATGGATGCCGGTGCGGAGAAAGTCGCTGAAGGCGTGAAGGAAATGGCCGATGCCGCAGCCACGAAGGTGGACGAAGCTGCCGCCACTGCCAGCGAGAAGGTCGCCGAGGCTGTGGACACCGCCAAGGAAAAGACGGCGGAAGTGGTCGATGCCACCAAGGAGAAAATCGAAGAGACTGCGACCGAAACCAAGGACGCGATCGACAAGGTCGTCGAAGACGTCAAGGCGGAGTAAGAGTTCTGCACCGGCTCCTGCCGCCCGCGTTAGGGCGGCGGGTTCTAACGTCCGGCGTCCTGCAGGTCGCTCTGCGGGGCGTCAATGTGTGGAGTGCGGTGGCAGAGCGCAGCGGCGACACCGCTTTGGATTCTTTGCGACGAAGCCCCCCAGCCCGATGAAACATCCAAAGCGGTGTGGCGCTATCGGTTCCCACCGCAGTCCATGGAAGAGACGATCCCTGCTTTGCGACCGGTCCAAGGACCACAGATTTTTATCATCGCTTCCCCGGCTGAAACCCGCAAGAAGACGCGGACTCAAACTCAGAATGCACGCCTCTTCCCGCACTTTCATTCGCCAGTTGACGGCGATCCTGGCCCTCGGCCACTCCGTGATTTTCGCGCAATCTCCCGCCTTGTTGCCGGAAATGGTGGTGCTTGCCGGACGGCAAACCCGCCAGGATCCGGGGACATCGATCGCCGAGTGGGATCGCGAGGATTTGCGCGAAGCCGCGCCGCGCACGCTCGATGAGTTGCTGGCGAGGGAACCGTCGTTTTCACTCTATCGGCGGCAATCCGCGATCTTTGGCAATCCGACATCGGCCGGCGTGAGCCTCCGCAACACCGGTGCCACGGCAGCCTCGCGGACCTTGGTGGTTCTCGATGGCGTGCCGCAGAACGATCCCTTTGGTGGCTGGGTTTACTGGGCGCGTTACGACGCGGCGGCGCTCGATTCCATCCGCATCGTGCCATCCGCACGCGCCGCCGTGTGGGGCAATCAAAGCCCGGCCGGCGTGATCCAGTTGAGTGGCAACGAGCCGTTTCAAAACCGCCATGTTCTCAAATTCGGCGCGGGCAGCCAAGGGACATTCAGCGGTGCCACTTCCCATCAGATGACCGATGCGGAAAAGACGCGGGCGGTTTCATTTTCCGCATTCGGCCTGCACTCGGATGGTTTTTATGCGGTGGATCGCTCGCAGCGAGGCCCCATTGATCGCAAGCTCGACATCGATTTAGCGGGTGGAGAGTTGAAATTCGCGTTGCTGGCGGCCCCGGGTCTAACGGTCGAACCGATGATTTCCTATTACACCGAAGAACGCGGCAACGGCACTCCGCTCGCCGGAAACTCCACCGAGGCATGGGATCTCGCGCTGCGCGTCACCTCGGAAAATGGGGACGCCTCATGGCAGGCGCTCGCCTGGCATCAGCGGCGCGAATTTGAGTCGGCCTTCTCGTCCGTCGCGGAGGATCGTGCTTCGGAAATCCTCGCGCTCGACCAATTCGACGTGCCCGGCCGTGGCACCGGCGGGGCTTTCACGTGGAAGTGGGATGGTGGCGAAAAATGGTCGGTCACCAGCGGTGTGGACGCGCGGTTCGTCACCGGTGAGACAAATGAGGACGCCGGCACCTTCCGCCGCCGCGAGGCCGGGGGCGAGCAGGCATTCCTCGGGATTTTCACGGCGGCTGGGTTTCGGCCGGATGACGCGACGGCGGTGGATGCGAGCGTGCGGCTCGATGCGTGGCAGCTCACCGACGGGCGGCGCATCGAAATCGCGCCGCTCACCGGCCTGCCGCTGCGGACGGATTACCAAGAAGACCGCGATGGCATCGAGCCGTCCGCGGCGCTGGAGCTGACGCGCGATTTGCGGGATGACTTGCAGGCTCACATTTCCTTGGGTAGCGGATTCCGGCTGCCGACGCTCAATGAATTGCATCGCCCGTTCCGCGTCCGCAATGACATCGTCGAGGCCAATCCGGAGCTCGACCCCGAGCGGTTCTTCAGCATTGAGAGCGGAATCGATTGGAACCCGACCGCCAGTTTCGACATGCGGGCCGCCGTGTTTCACCACTGGATTTCCGACGCGATCGCCAATGTGCCGGTGACCGATCCGGCGGAAATCGCCGCGATTTTCGGCTTCATTCCGCCCGGTGGCACCGCTTCGCAACGGCGCAACGTGGATGAGGCGCGGGTCCTCGGCGTGCAGGCGGACATGGAATGGCGGCCGCAGGATGCGGTCTCGCTCGTGCTTTCCGGGATTTGGTCGGAAACCGAGTTCAGCGAGTCATCGGATCAGCCACTGCTGGATGGCAAGCCGTTTCCGCAAGCGCCGGACCTGCGCTTGATCGCCAGCGCCGAATGGCGGGTGACCGAGCCATTCACGGTGTTTGGGGGCGTTGAATATGGCGCATCCCAGTTCGATGATGCTTTGGCGACGCGGGAAATTCCGGATTACACCAGCGTGCGGATCGGCGCTTCGTGGCAAACGGAGGCGGCGATCTATCAGGTGCGGGTGGAGAACTTGTTCGACGAGGAGATCCAGACCGGCCTGAGTGGCGATGGCATCCGAACTTATGCCGCGCCGCGCTCGATTTGGGTGGGGGCGGAATGGCGGTTTTGAAATTGCCTGCAATTTCTCACTCGCGGATTGCGTTTCCTTGCACCATGCCAATATTCAATCCCATGCGTATCATCTTACCCTTGTTTCTTGGCCTTGCCGGCCTTGCAGCCGCCCAGAAGAAAGTGAAAGTGGACGAACTCTACGGCAACTATTGCGCCAGCTGCCACGGTGCGAAGTTTGAAGGCGGCCAGGGTGGATCGCTGGTGGATGGCGTTTGGAAGAACGGCGGCAGCGATGCCGAGATCTACAAGTCCATCGCCAAGGGCAATCTCGAACTCGGCATGACCCCTTGGGAAGGCATTCTCACCAACGAGCAGATCCGTTCGCTGGTGATTTTCCTACGCGAAAAGGAAAAACAAACGCTCGTCAAAGGCCTCGACTTCCCGGTGCCATCCGCAGACACCGTCACCAAGACCGAGTTGCACGACTACCGCATCGAGACGCTCGTCGAAACCGGCCTCAAAAACCCTTGGGCCATCGCCTTCCTGCCCGACGGCCGCAGGCTCGTCACCGAAAAATCCGGAAACCTGCGCTTCATCACCGCCGATGGGAAACTTGACCCGGTGATCATCACCGGCACGCCAGCCGTCATCGAGCACGGCCAAGGCGGACTCATGGAAGTCGCACTCCACCCGGACTACGCCCAAAACGGCTGGGTTTACCTCGGCCTTTCCGATGGCACCCGCAAAAAACAGGAAAAAGGCAAGGATGACGTGAAATGCATCACCGCGATCGTCAGGGGTAAAATTAAGGATCACCAATGGATGGACCAGCAATGGATCTATCGCCCCGACCCCAAGTTCCACTCAAGTTCTGGCGTTCACTTCGGCACCCGGTTTGTGTTTGATAAAGGCTATATCTACTTTGTCATCGGCGAGCGCGGCGGTATGATGCAGGTTCAGGATCTCAGCCTTCCTAACGGGAAAATCCACCGCTTGCATGATGATGGCCGCGTCCCCTCCGACAATCCCTTCATCAACACTCCGGATGCCATCCCCGGGATCTGGAGTTACGGTCATCGCAATCCCCAAGGCCTCGCGATGGACCCGCGGGACGGCCTGATCTACAGCACCGAACATGGCCCGCGCGGCGGCGACGAGTTGAACCTCATCCTTCCCGGGAAAAACTACGGCTGGCCGGTCATCACCTACGGCATGAACTACGACGGCACTCCCATGGTCGGCATCACCGAGAAGGAAGGCATGGAGCAACCCATCACCTACTGGGTCCCCTCGACCGCGGTGTGCGGGCTTGATTTCTACAGCGGTGACAAGTTCCCGAAATGGCAAAATGATCTCTTGTCCGGCGGCCTCGCCCAGCAGGAGGTCCGGCGCATCCGCATCGAGGACAAAAAAGTCGTATCCCAGGAAATCATCCTCAAGAACATCGGCCGAGTCCGCGATGTGGCCATGGGACCCGACGGTCTGATCTATGTGATCCTCAATGGCCCGGACCGCCTCATCCGGCTGGTGCCGGCCACCAAGTAAACGTTACCCAAAGGAGTGTTCCGGCAGGTGCGTTCCGTTCCTTGACTGTCGTCCGGAAGTTCCGGCCAGAAACCATCATCGAATCGAGCAGATTTTCGAACACGCTACCAACGACCGCTCACAGGCCTACGCCCTGAAACAGGAACTCGACCGTCTCGGAATTTTCGCAAAATATGAAGACCGTTTTCTCGATTTATTCAAGGATCCTGAATGATTGATACGGCGTTCTTTCCGCTAGAATCGGGGGGGACGGCATTTTATTTGCATTGTAAGCCGATTTATGATGGGCGGATTCAGTTTGTTAGGGAATAAAAGTTAGATGGGCAGAGGCGGGGA